>JASJDQ010000003.1 GCA_030065075.1 Paracoccaceae bacterium
GCCGGGATCGGTTTCTTTCTTGAGTATCGCGGGATTGGTTTTCACACCGAAACATTGAGCCGGTTGGCGATGATGATCGGCACTCCGTGTCTGGTGTTTTCTTCGCTGACCAGCACGGCCTTGCCAGACGATTCACTTCTCCGCATCGTCGTCATAGCACTTGCCGCAGTCGTCGTTGGCGGGGCGTTGTCGGGCACCGCGCTTTTGCTGTTGCGCCTGCCTTTGCGGACGTTCATCTCCTCGCTGTCGCTGCCAAATGCAGGCAACGCAGGCCTTCCCCTTGTCTTTTTTGCCTTTGCCGAGCCTGGGCTGACCATTGGAGCGGCGTTCTTCTTCATCATCGCGTTGGTGCAATATACGGTCGTTCCGGGGATCGTGTCGGGGAATCCCGGGCTTCGCAAACTTTTGCGTGAACCGCTGATCTGGGCCATCGTCGCGGTGATCCTGTTTCGGGTCACTGAACTGCCGATCCCGACGGTTGTCGCCGATTCCACAGCGCTTCTGGGCGGGATTATGATCCCCATCATGCTGATCTTGCTGGGTGGCGCACTTGCACGCCTGAAGGTCGGTGACGTCAAAACCAGTGTCTTTCTGGCTATCCTGCGGCTGGCCATAGGAGTGGCAACCGGATTTGCCATGGTGACGTTCTTCAAGTTGGACGGGGTCGAGGCCGGCGCGATCTTTCTTCTGTGTTCCATGCCGTCAGCGCTAATCACCTATGTGATCGCACAGCACTACGGACGCAGCCCCGAACGTGTGGCTGGATTTGTCGTCAGTTCGACGGTTTTGAATTTCGCTTGCTTGCCGCTTCTGATCTCGGCGGCACTCTATCTGGCCGCTCTTTAGGATCAGGTCTTCGCCATCCGCGAGATGGCCAGCAACACAGCCGAATTATCCAGGTCGCCCTCGCCCACCTGTACGGCATTTGCCATCAACTCAAGATAGCACGCGACCATCGGCAAGCTTCCATGCCCGTTACGCGCCGCCATTTCGCGGATAAGCTTGAAGTCCTTCTGCGACTGCGTGATCCGCCCAAGCGGCACAAAATCCCGCACGACCATCATCGGGCCTTTTACCCCCATGACCTCTGACCGCGCCGCGGACCGCAGAGCTGTTTGCAGGAAGACTTCCGGGTCGAGACCAAGCGCCTCTGCAAAAACAAGACCTTCTGCAACCGCTGCACGGTTCAATCCCAAAATGCAGTTGATCGCCAGTTTGGTTTTGTTTCCATCCCCTATGGCGCCCACGCGCTCACTGTTGGGCGAAATCGCATCGGCGATGCCTTCAAAAGCGTCCAGGCCAAGCGGATCCCCCGCCAGCAACAAGAGTGCTGTGCCCTGCTGAACCTGCTTGCTAGTTCCCGAAATCGGGGCCTCCACGAGCGTTATAGATTTGGCGCGGGCCGTGGATTCAAGCGCGGCAACTTCGTCCGGGTCGCAGGTGCTCATGGTCACCAGGACCTTGCCGACGCCGTCGGGTGCCTCCGCAATGATAGCGGCCAGTTGGTCGGTGCTGAAAACCGCCGAGAGCAGGATATCGGTGTCCCAGAGGGTTGCCGGATCGGCAGCCTCGCCGCCTTTCTTCTTGAGAAGCGCCCCACGTTCCGTATCGGGGTCGAAACCGACCACCTTGTGACCGGCATCGAGCAGACGGTCGGCCAAAGCCATACCGATCAACCCCAGCCCAAAAATGCCAACGGTCTTGGTCATGGGCCCCTATTCCGCCGCCTTCATGTCGGCCAATCGCGCGATTGCGTGGTTCGACAATGGCAGCGACACGACCTCGCCCGTCTCGGCCGAGAGGTCGGCGGCCGAATAGGTCTCCATCACCATGCGGGCATGAGTTGGGTCCACCATCACAGGACGGTCTAGTAGACAGTCTTCAAGAAAGTGGATCGTTTCGGGTCCCATCTGGCCTGCAAAGACATGATCGACGTGCTCGCCGGGCATGGTCGACATCGGATATTGCGTGCCATCTGACACCGTGTTCAGCCAATGGTCGCGCGCCGTGTCGTCGAGAATGAGTGCCCCTTCGGTGCCGGTGATTTCGATCCACGTGCCGCAATAATTCGGATAGCTGGGCGGCAGGTTCCAACCGCCGCCGACGACGACAAGCGTGCCGTCCTCCATGGTGACTGTCGACCACATGCAATCGTAGGAACCGTTGAGTTCCTTCATGTAGCCATAGGCGCCCTGGCTGTAGATTTTGGCGGGCTTTGTGTGGTCCAAAAGCCAGAAGACGAAGTCGAGATCATGCGTGGATTCCATGGCTGCGGGTGAAAGTTTCACCCGGTTTGCAATCTTCTTGCCAAGATTGCGCGACAAGTGGCGACTGACCATGACGTTGACGATCTTGCCCAGCTTGCCATCGGCGATGGATTTCTTGGCATAGGCAATCTTGGGGTTGAAGCGCTGTGAATAACCGATGGTGAATTTGAGATTGTTCTGCTTGGACAGCGCGATGAGTTCATCGGCTTCCCAAAACTCCAGCGCAATGGGTTTTTCCAGGAGCACGTGTTTACCCGCTTTCAGGCAGTCGCAGGCGAGCGGATAATGGGTCTGTTCCGGCGTGGTAGAGATGTAGACGACCGAGACATTCGGATTGGCGACAATATCCTGGTAGTCCAGCGTAGCGGAGGCGGGATTGGTCAGCGCCCGGACTTCCTCCAGTCGCTCGGGTTTGATCTCGCAAATATGCAGCGCATCGACCAGCGCCGACTTCGCCAGGCTTTCGGCACGGATACCCCCGCACCAGCCGGTTCCGATCACTGCGACTTCCGTTTTCGCCATGCCATTCTCCCGTCCTTCTTGGCTCAGTTAGCGTGGAGCTTGGTCGTCTGCCAACAATTATTCCTGATGCCAGGCATCAAACAAAACCAATAGCTTGCCACCAAAAAAACGTTATGGGAACGCCGATCACCGTGACGGTGAAGGCCAGCCAGAGGCATAGGCGCAAGAAGACCGCGTTCGGCACTTTCGAGATCGACATCGCGACAATCAAGGGCGGTGCCTGATAGGGAATGGCGGGGGTCGAGATTCCAAGGATCTGCGTCATCGAGACGGCTTCGAGCGAAAGGCCGGTCGCCTGTGCCAGGGGTTCGGCGAAAGGCACAAGCACGGCCGGCGCCGCGGGCGCTGTGGTCAGATGCGACAGGATCAGCGAGAAACCATAGACACCATAAATCGATGACAACCCGCCGCCGCCGAGGGGCAGTTTCTCAATAACGAAATCGGCAAGGATCTGGTCCAGACCCGCGCCACGAGCGGTCGCGACAACGGTGACGATCGAGGCGAAGAAGATCGCCGGCGTAAGGTCAATTTGTTCCTTCATCGCCGTCGGTTTCAGCATGCCGAAGCGGGGCCAGATCACAAAGGCGGCGGCAGTAAGCGCGACCCATGCCGGAGGAATGCCATGGGCGAAATCGGTCATCCAAAGCAAGATCGCAGCCCCCAAAACCAGGATAAGGCGACGTTGTTCGGGTTTCACCGGCTCGGCTTCAGTGTCGGCAGCCGGTTTAGGTGCAATGGTTTCGCCTGTGAAGCCAACCATCAGGAGGACCAGCAGGGCAAAACGCAGGACGTTCACTGGTAGCTGCTGCAATAGGTACTCGGAATAGATGCTTTGAACACCGTAAAGCTGGTCCATCGTCCCGACGTGTACGATTGTCGGCAGATTCGCGGTGAGGATCGCATATGTCGGCAGAAGCGTTGCGGTGGCCGCGGTGGCGACAAGCCCGATGGCTCCTCTTCCGTCAGATGCAAGGCCAAGGCGCTCGGCAAGCGCGGCGGCAATCGGGATCATCACGACGATCCGAGGCATGGTCGATGGGATCAGGATGCCAAGCGCCATGCCCGCCGCCGCGATAATGAAGATCGCACGCGGATAGGAGGGGCCGGTGAAGTCGATCAGCCGTTCCGAAATGCGCGCCGCCAACCCGGTCGTGGTGATCGCGACACCAAGAATGATGCCCGAAACGAGAAGCCAGAAGCCGCTGGACATGAACCCCGAGAAGACGAGCTCGCGGGGGATCACGCCAAGAGCAAGAGCCGAAAGGAAGATACCAAAAGCGGTGACGATTTCGGGCACCGCGCGCGTCGCAAAAAGCGTGAGTGCGGCGCAACCAATGCCCGCGGCTTTCCAGATGTCGCCCGCCCCGCCCAGCGACACACCATAAAGGGCAAGACCCGCGCCCGCGGCGATGCCGACGGCTGCGACGCTATTGCCTGTCAGCGCTGCCAAGGATCATGTCTCACGGCAAAAGGATCGTCGAGCCGGTTGTCGTGCCCGCCTCTAGATCGGTGTGAGCAGCGGCAACCTCGGCCAGCGGGCGGCGCTGGTTGATGTTGACCGTGACGTGACCGGCCAGAATCATTTCGAACACGCGACCTGCCGAATGCTCCAGATCAGCGCGCGCGCCAACGTAGTTGGCAAGCGTAGGGCGAGTGAAATAGAGCGAGCCTCCGTGCTGCAATTCACTTGGCTTCACGGCGGGCGCTTCGCCAGTCGTCGCACCGAATGAGACGAACATGCCATAGGTGGCCAGACAGGCCATGGAGGTTTCATAGGTGGCCTTACCGATGCTGTCATAGACGACGGGCACCCCTGCCCCGCCGGTGATTTCCTTCACCCGCGCGGCGATGTCCTCAGTCTTGCGGTCGATGGCATGCGCATAGCCTTGCTCTAACGCGCGGGCGCAATTCTCGGGGCCGGAGGTCACGCCTATAATTTCGGCGCCCAAGTGTTTGCCCCACTGCCCGGCGATCTGTCCCACGCCGCCCGACGCCGCATAGAACAGCACCTTGTCGCCCGGCTGAACCTTGTATGTCCGCTCAAGCAGATACTCTACCGTCATGCCTTTCATCAACGCGGCGGCTGCAACATCGTCCGAGATGCCATCGGGGATCTTGAGCACGCGCGCGGCGGGTGCATTCCGCTCGCTGGCATAGGCTCCCAGGACGCCGCCATAAACGACCCGGTCTCCAACTGACAGCCCGGTGACCCCGTCGCCGATGGCTGCGATTATGCCTGCGGCTTCCAGTCCAAGCGGGCTTGGCGTCTCCATCGGGTAATACCCAGAGCGCTGGTAGACATCCATGTAGTTGAGGCCGATAGCGGTTTGCCTGATCTGCACCTCGCCCTCACCTGGCGGAGCCAGATCAACTTCTTCGATCTGCATTACCCCGGGCGCGCCCGTTTCCTTGATGATTACTCGTTGTGCCATCTCGCTTCCTCTCAAACAGTCGCGTCACCGCTTTCCACAACCACGGTCTGAACCTCGCCCGCACCATTTGCCCGGCGGAAGGCCGCCGCTTCGTTGTACTCGTCAGACCTAAAGCAGGCCGTGCCGTCTTCCAGGGTGGGAAATTCGATCACCACGAACCGGTGGAAATGCTCAGGGCCTTCCATGATCTCGTACTTGCCGCCACGGGCCAATACCTTGCCACCATACTTCGCGATGATGTCGGGTACGAGGTCGGTGTATTTCTTGTATTCGACGGGGTCGTTGATCTTGGCTCGTGCGATCCAATAGGCGGGCATAGGGGCTCCTTACATCAGAAGATTCGGCAGCCAGTTGGCAATGCCGGGGAACATGACGATCAGAAGCACGGCAAAGAGCATCACGAACCAATAGGGGATTGAGGAATAGAAGATGTTCTGCACGCCCACTTTGTCGTCGTTTATGGCGGCTTTGACCGTATAGACCAGCAATCCGAAAGGCGGGGTCAGGAGCCCCGCCTCGATGGCTATGATGCCGACGATGGCGAATGAGAGCTGATCGAAGCCGAACGCCAGCGCCACGGGTTCCAGGATTGGCACGGTCAAAAGCATGATCGAGATGCTGTCGATGATCATGCCAAGGATGAACCAGATCAGGATGATGATGGCCAACACCATGAAAGGCTCGAAGCCACTGTTGACGAAAAACTCGCGGATGGCGTTTGTGACACCGGTCATTGCCAGCGTTCTCGAATAAAGCGCGGCAGCAAACAGCAGGATCATGATCGGCGCGGCGGTTTTGCCGACTGCATAGATCGCGTCGCGAAACGCATTCCAACGCATCCCCTTTATCACGGCGAGGATCAGGGCCAGTGCGGCCCCTGCGCCGGCACCTTCAGTGGGCGTAAAAATTCCAAACCAGATGCCGCCCAGAACAGCGCCGATAATGCCGAAAACACCAATCATTGAGGTCAGCAACTGGCCCATTGGAAGCTCGACCTGCGTACTGTCGAAACCGTCTTCGACACGGATCTTCTCGTGATCGACATGGGCCGTCCCTTCGCCCACCAATTCGGGTTTCATCAGCGCGCGGGCGACGATGTAAATGACGAACAGCGTTGCCAGAAGGATGCCAGGCAGAACACCGGCCAGAAACAGGCGGCCGATGGATTGCTCGGTCAGGATGCCCCAGACAATCATCAGGACCGAGGGCGGGATCAGCATGCCAAGGCAGCTCGATCCGGCGATGGCGCCCAGCGAAAAGCCGCGGTCGTAGTTGTGCGCCTTCATCTCGGGGTAGGCGATCCGGCTGAAGGCGGCGGCTGAGGCGATGGACACACCGGTGACGAAGGAAAAGACGGTATTGCCCAGAACAGTGGCGATGGCGAGCCGGGCGGGAATTTTCTTCAAGCCCCGGTTGATGGCGACGTATATGTCGGTGATCGCGCCGGATCGCCCTATGAATTCCCCCATCAGCATGAAAAGCGGGATCACCGCGAATGTGAAATCGCGCAAAGCTTCGGCAGCGGTCGAGGCTATCGTCGCCTCGACGATGCGCATTTTGCCGGTGACCAGATAGATGCCGACCAGGCTTGTCACGCCAAGCGCGACGGCCACGTGGACGCCAAGAAGAACCAGTCCCATGAGAAGGGCTATGATCAACCCAGCGGTTCCGAAATCGAACATTGCTTCAGAGTTCCATGCGTTCGACACGCAGGTCGAAGATTTCGACAATCGCCAGCAGGACATAGTTGATGCCCGCCAGCCCGGCCCCGAAGATGATCATCCAACGGGTTGGCCAGACCGGAACGCGCAAGGCACCCTCACCATCAAATTCCCAGTTCACGAAGGACCGGACCGCGGGCTTGATCCCGGCTTTAAGCAGGAAGAAGAAAAGCGCTGCACCAAGAGCGAAAGCGAATATCAACAGCAGCTTCTGAACCGGCCTTGGCATTGTCGCGACCAGGAAGTCCGCGCGCAGCATAGAGTTCGAGCGAACGGCATAGCCGATTTGCAGGAAAACAATCATCACCACAGAATTGGCCACGATCTCCTTCGTACCAGAAATCGGCATGTTCAAAGCTCGGGTGATGATGTCGGCCAGGATGAAGAAACAGAGGAAGAACGCCCAGACCGCGCCAAGGATCATCAGGAACTTGGTAAGCCGGTCGCTCAGTCGAACCAGTGCCATGGCGGCCTCTGCGTTTGGGGGTGCGGACGCCTCGCCTAAAGGCGAAGCGTCCTATCTATTCGAGATTACTCGACCTTGTAGCGCACAGGCCATTCGTAGCCGTTGGCCTCGGCCCGGTCGAGCACCAGGTTCAGGACCTGAGTGGCGGGAAGCCCCTGAGCATCAAGCTCGTCCGCCAGCGACTGCGGCCAGTCGGCCAGGCTTTCGGCCCAGGCCTTGCGAACGGCGGGGTCGATCTCGGTCACGGTGATCAGCTTGCGAAGCTCATCCACCAACCGGTCGTACTCGGACGCGTTGACGATGCCGGTCTGCTGTTCGTAGTCGGCGGCGACTTCGTGGAGGATCTCCTTAAAGTCGTCGGGCAGTTCGTCATAGGTGTCCTTATTGATCGTCAATCCGTGCCACGTCATCGAACCGAAACCGATCAGCGTGTAGTAAGGACCGGGTTCATAAAGCTTTAGGTTCACCCAAGCCGAAGGGAACATGATCCAGCCTTCATAGACATTGGTGTTCATTTCGGTATAGGCGGTCGCCAGCGAGGACTGGACTTCCGAGACACCGGCCAGCTTGAGCCAGTTCAGGTTAAGACCCGCGCCGGCGATCTTCTGGCCCTGCAGGTCGGAAAGATCTTCCCATGGGAAGGACGTGCCAAGATTATACCCACCGTCCGCGATCCGGCTGAGCAGGATCTGGTTGAACTTGTCCTCAAACACATCCGTCAGATACGGCACTTCGGCATAGACTTCCTGCGCGATCTTGAGCGACTTTTCCGGATCCATCGTACCGAATGGCATCATGACCTGGAACGCGTGCAGCGGCAGATTTGACGGCTCGAAGCAGAAGCAGAAACCACCAATATCGATGATGCCGTCCTGCACACCTTCAAGCACCTCGGTGACCTTGACGATCGAGCCCGAGTAGCCCTCGACGAAGTTCACTGTGTGATCGGTACGCGCTTCGACCCGTTCTTTCAGTTCCTTCTGAAAGTAGTCGATCATCAGCCCGGCATAAACAACGCCCGGCGGGTGACCCGAGCCGATACGCAATGTGATATCTTCCGCCGCAGCCGCTGTCCCGAAAGACAGGGCAGCAAGCGCCGCGGCACCCGTTTTCATAAACTTGTTCATCTCTTCCTCCCTTGGATGATCCAAATCCGATTGGTGGGCCCACAATTATTTTGCGTGACACACCGGAAATGTTGCATTCGCTACTCTTTGATCATTCCCTTTCTGGTACCTGCCAATTCCCTTGTGCTCAGGCAGCTGCTGCCGAAGCCTTCAGCCCCTCGACATCTGCCTTGAGGTTTGTCTTTTGTTCATTGCTGAGCGGCACCAATGGTGGGGCCATCCGTGTCCAACTGGCATCGCCGGTGCGCCAGGCTTCCATTTGTTTCATGGCCGCCATCAGGGGGTATTTGGACGCAATCGCACGGGCATCTTTCACAAGTGCAAAGGCCTCGCTTTCCGGTCCGTCCGCGCGCGCTTTTTGGACGTAATTCGCAAACGCATTTGTTGAGCCCGAGATGATGCCCGCGCAACCTCCATCGAGACCTTCGAACAGGAAGGCTTCGCTGGATGGATAAACATCGAAATCACCGTCGACCCCGCCTGTGGCATCTGCAAATGCGAGCGCCTGGGCCATGTCGCCGCTGGAGTCCTTCAGCCCCGCAACCACCGGTCCGAACTCCTTTTTCAGCCGGACAGCCACATCCACCGGGATCGGCGTCGCCGACATCTGCGGGAAGTGGTAGAGGTAGACGCGTAGCCGGTCGTCGCCGACGCGTTCGATCAATTGGGCGAAATAGCGGTATAGCCCCTCATCGCTGGGGTTCTTGTAATAGAACGGCGGCAGGACCAGTACATTCGGGAACCCGGCATCCAAAGCGGCCTTTGAAAGATCGATGGCGTCTTGAGTGGCACAAGCTCCGGTACCGAAGATGGCGCGTGCGGGGTCGAACCCGGCTTCGGCAAACGCCCCCGCCAGTTCCATCTTCTGACGGAAAGAAATCGAGTTCCCCTCCCCGGTCGTCCCGGTCGGCGCCACCCCGTCGCAGCCGCCCTTGGTCGTCAGATATTGGCAGTACTCAACCAGTTTCGCAGCGTCGAGCGACCCGTCTTCGCGAAAGGGCGAAACCGCTGCTGCATAAATTCCTCTGACTGCTTTCGACATTGTCTTCCTTATTCTGCGGCAGCTGACGTGGCGGCGGTTTCCTTGTTCGACACAACCACCTTTATGGCATCATCGACCCGTTCGCGCGCGTAACGCAGCGCTTCGGGAAGGTCTTGCATCGGGAAGGTATGGGTATGGACCTTCGTGGCGTCGAAGCGCTTTTCGGCCATGAAAGCCATGGCGCGGTGCGTGGCCGATTTGCCTTCGCCGCGGATACCGTAAAGATAGATATTATTTACGGCGAGATAGCCAAGATCGAACTCGACCGGCTTTTTCGGGAAAGCAGCGAGGCAGACCTTGCCACCCCGATTGGTCATGTGAACCGCCTGGTTGACGGTCGTCTCGCTGCCCGCGCAATCGATGACATAGTCGGCACCCTTCGGTCCAACAAGTTCCTTTACGCGCTCCATCACGTCTTCATTGCGGGCGTCGATAGTGGCGTCCGCGCCCAGTTCCAGGCCGATCTTGTTGCGATTCTCGCGTGTACCGACCAGCACCACGGGGCTGGCGCCCAGAGACTTCGCCACCGCAACGGCCAACAGGCCAATCGGACCAGGGCCAATAACCACAACACTTTCCCCCGCAACGAGACCGCCCAACTCGGTCAGCCCATACATCGAGGTGCCTGCGGTCACGACCAGCGTCGCCTCGGCGTCCGACATGTCGTCGGGAACCTTGATCATCGTGTTGATGTTGTTGATCGCGTATTCGGCAAAGCCGCCGTTGGTGGTAAACCCGTTGGCGCGGTGCCCCTTGTTCATATCACCGTAGTTCAGGCCGTAGTTGTGACAGGAGGTGTACATGCCCATCCTGCAGCGCTTGCACTGCCCGCAACCGGCGTGAATTTCGACCGTGACACGATCGCCGATTTCGAACTCATCGACGCCGGGACCAAGGGCAGCGATCGTGCCCATGTATTCGTGGCCCGGTGTGAAGTTCTTGTTGAACGGCGGCCCGCCTTCGAAAATCGCGGGCGTGCCGTAGCTGATGACTTCCAAGTCGGTTGCGCAAATAGCAACGGCATCAATTCGCACCAGCGCCTCTGCCCACCCCGGCGTCGGGACAACCTTATCGATCAGTTTCAGTTCATCGGGATCGCCCAGCACCCAAGCCTTCATCTTTTCCGGCACCGGCATCGAGCTTGCGTATTTCACGCCCTCGGCATTGCGCATGATCTCGGCAGGCCTCCCCAGTTCAGCAGGCGTCAAAGTCGACAATATTGGTTAACCAATGTGATGGCAGGTCAACCAAATTGGTCATCAATTGTTAATGCTTAGCCTGACATCCCGCCTGCGTAAACAAATTTATTTGTTGACTTGTTGGCCTCGCTGCCTTTTTGGTTAAGGCACTCTTGGGAATTATTGGTTAACCAATGAACTACCTTAGCGCATCTGCAGACTCCCGCGACGCATTGGCGAACTGGCTTGCAACGTCAGGCGCGGCACCTGGCGACAGGTTGCCGCCTGAGCGTCAACTGTCCGAGCGCCTTGGCATTTCACGCGGCGAGTTGCGCAAAGCGATGACGGTTCTGGAAGCTGAAGGCATCGTCGAACGCCACGTAGGACGCGGCACGTTTCTGCGTGCTCCTTCCGCCGATGGCCGAAGCAGCGAGACCCTTGTGCTGCAGCTTGCCGAGATCACAAGCCCTCACGCCGCCATGATGGCGCGCCTGTCGCTGGAGCCGGAATTGGCTGGCCATGCCGCCATTCACGCCGCTCCACTTCATCTGACCGAGGCGCGCAGTCTGGCCGACGGGATGCGAAAGGCTGCCGACTGGGCGGAATACGAACAGCTTGACGCGCGTTTGCACGAGTTAATCGCTGTAGCTTCGGGCAATCCTCTTCTGGCCGAGTTGCACCGGATCGTGAACGCGGTCCGGGTGTCGGTCGTGTGGTCCAATCTGGAACTCCCACGGGGTGGACCACCGACTGACTACCACTCATTCGCCGAACATGACGCGATAATCGAAGCCCTTGAACGCCGGGATCGTGTGGCCGCTCACGCAGCCATGCGAGACCACCTGAAATCTGTGCGCGCAACTCTTCTGAAGGACGACTGACACGTGATCGATCTGTATACCTGGACCACACCGAACGGCCGCAAGGTCTCGATTATGCTCGAAGAATTGGGCGTCGATTACAACGTGCATTCCATCGACATCTCGAAGGACGAACAGTTCGATCCCGAGTTTCTGAGGATCGCACCCAACAACCGCATCCCTGCCATCGTCGATCACGAGGCGGGCATTCAGATGATGGAGACAGGCGCGATCTTACTTTATCTGGCCGAGAAGTATGGAAAGTTCATGCCCAAAGGCGAAAAGGACCGATGGGCGGCGATCGAATGGCTGATGTGGCAAATGGGCGGCATCGGTCCGATGCTGGGCCAGGTCCACCACTTCGTGAAGTACAACCCCGGCAAATCCGAATACGCGGAAGAGCGGTATTCGAAAGAGGCGCGTCGGCTCTACGGCGTGCTCGACAGACGACTGGCGGGCCGTGACTTCATGGCAGGTTCGGATCGTGGCGAGTACTCGATCACCGACATGGCCACCTTTCCCTGGATCGCGCGGCATGACTGGCAGCAGATCGATTTGAACGAATATCCGAATGTTCGCGACTGGTATGTGCGGATCGCCGAACGCCCAGCCGTGCAGCGCGGATATCACATCCCGAAACACACAACCGATATCCCGATGCCCTGACCGACAGGAGAACGCACAATGCCCCATATCGCACCGGTTGATCTGACAGCCTCCGAAGAGGCGAAGGCGGACATCGAGTGGTTGGCCTCGGCCACGGGCTTTGTTGCGAACTCGATGCTGACCCTGTCGCACCGTCCGGAAATCGCGAAGGCGGTGCTTGGGTTGATCCGTGCCGTCGTGCGCTCTCCCGGAACGGTCGATCCGGCGCTGCGATGGATGGTGGCGCATGTGACGAGCCTGGCGAACGGATGCCAATATTGCTCGGCCCATACGTTCAAGAATGGGGCCGATAATGGTGTGCCGGAAGACAAGTTGGAAGCACTGTGGGAGTTCGAGACCAGCCCCGTGTTTACGGACGCCGAACGCGCGGCGCTTCGGGTAGCGGTCACGGGCGGACAATGCCCTTCGTTTGCCACGCCCGAAGACATGGCCGAACTGCGCAGACATTTCGCGCCCGAACAGGTTGTCGAGATCGGCGCAGTTATTGCGCTCTTTGGTTTCAACAACCGTTGGAACGCCCTGATGGAAACGGACATCGAGGACAGCGTGACCTCATTCGTGAAGTCCAAGAATTACAAAGGACCCGAGGCGCTGACCAAGGGCCGCACCTGATCCTGAGCAAGATCACAACCTGGGAGGAGAGAATGTCTGAGAAGAAAGGATCCAATCGGAGGTCATTTATCGGAGGAGCCGCTGCCGGATTTGGAGCACTTCAAATCACCATGCCATCGGCCGCGTTCGCACAAAACTATCCAGAACGCCCGATCAACATCGTGGTGATGTACGCCGCTGGTGGCGGCACGGACACGATCATGCGCAAGCTCGCAGAGGAAATGGGCAAGGCGAAGGGCTGGACGATTAACGTCCTGAACAAACCCGGCGCCGTCGGCGGTGTCGCCACGCAGTTCGTCGGTGCTTCCCCATCCGATGGCTATACCATTCTTGGCGGTGCAAACTACAACCGTTTCGTGCGTGTCATGGGACATGCCGAATTCACGCCTTGGAAAGACTGGCTTCCATTCAAGGCGGGTGCGGCCTCGGCGTCCTGGTCGGTCCGAAAAGACAGTCCGTTCCAGACCATCGACGACGTCATTGCCGCGGCCAAGGCTAACCCAGGGACCGTGTCGATTTCGACGTCGGGCACAGGGGGTGTCTGGCACGAGTTGGCGCTGATTATTGCAAATGCAGCAGGCGTCGAATTGAAATACGTGCCTTACAAGGGTGGCAAGCCCGCCACGTTGGCCGGCCTGCAGGGTGAAACCGACATAGCCGGCGGAGGGCTTCACGAGCACATCGACCTGATCCGCTCGGGCGAACTACGCAACCTGCTTCAGACGTCTGGCGAAGACATTACGCTGGACGACGGCACGGTTCTGCCAACTCTGGGCACGGCCATCCCGGCTGCTGCCGGACTGCCGGTTGGCGCGACCTACAACTTCCTGGTCAAGCGCGACCTGCCGCCGGAAGTTCTGCAGGAAATCGCTGACGCCTTCGTTGCAGCCGCGAAATCCGATGGGTTCCTCGAAATGCTCGATTCGAAGTTCTTCATTTCGGATGTGAAAATCGGAGAAGAGGCAGATCGCGAGGGCGCACTGATGGAGGCGATCACCACCGAGATCTTCAACAAGTTCCAGGATCAGATCGGAGCAGAGGTGAAGACGGCCGACGAACTGGGCCTTCCGGCCCCTGCGGATTTCGACACATGGTGGCCGCCCGAAGGCTATGTCGCACCGCCGATCAGTTCGAGTTCGTGATGCAGCGACCGAAGCCCGCCTTGCGCGGGTTTCGGTCAACCTTTGACGCATCGACATGGCGAACCCTGAAAACCAAGAGGTCAAGTTCGAGGGCGAAGAGGCTGGTGCCGGCTTCGCCTCGCCCACGCTCGACCTGATCGCATCCGCTATCCTGATCGCGATAGCGGTCGCCATGATGGCCGCATCCGTCGCATTGCCCATGCCCGGCGCAATACACACCGCGCCTGGGCTTTTGCCGTTCCTCGTCGCCGCGTCGCTTCTACTGATGGCGCTCGGCCTTGCCGGGTCGGCCATAGCACGGCGCCGCTCGGGCATTCATTTGCCGATCTTTGCCGACCGGGATGTCTCGACCGATATGCGCTCGCTCCTGCTGGCCGCCGCTGTCGCGGTCTATGTCTCCGCGCTACACGTGATGGCCTTTCAACAGAACACTTCGGTCTTCGGCATCAATCTTCGCCTTTCCGCTTTTGAACCTGCGACGATTGTGACGCTTTGCACCATAATCCACCTCAGCTGGCGCGGTCCCTTCTGGATCACTGCTGCCATTTCGATCGCTTGGACGATCACGCTGTCGGTCGTCTTTCAGCTTGTCTTCCGCATCCCCCTGCCGGGGAGCTTTTAGATGATCGACGGGCTTGTGCTGGCACTTTCCCCGGCGCTACTACTGATGACACTATCGGGTGTCTGTCTGGGGATTATTTGGGGTGCCCTGCCCGGCTTGTCGACGACGATGGCAATGGGCCTGCTAATCGGGCTGTCGGCGGGGATGAGCCAAGATGTGGCAATATCCTTTATGTTGGGGGTCTATACGGGCAGTGTTTTTGGTGGCGCGATCTCGGCCGTTTTGATCAATATCCCCGGCACGCCGGATGCCGTTCCCACCATGATCGAAGGCCACCAACTTGCCCAGAAGGGCGAAGGCGGGCAGGCTTTGGGCATGGCTATCGCGTCGAGTTTCATCGGCGGCGGCATCGGGATTATCCTTCTGGTGCTCTTCATCCCGTTGATCCTGACCTTCGCACTGAACTTCAAATCGTGGGAGATGTTCTGGCTCGCGGTTATCGGCATCATGGTCGCGGGCACAATGGCAGCGGGCTCTATGCCACTGAAGGGATGGATCGCCGGGTGGCTGGGAATGCTGGTCGCGTTTGTGGGACTGGATTCGATCCATGCCGTGCCGCGCTTTACGTTTGGCACCTTCGCGCTGTTCGACGGCATCTCCTATGTTGCAGTGCTGATCGGCCTTTTCGGACTGGCCGAAATCCTGCGCACGCTGCCCGCAAAGGACATGCCGACTATTCCGTCCAAAGTGGGCCGTGTTGTGCCACCTTTGGGCCTACTTGCACGCTATGCGCCCGCCGCCACACGCTCGGGCATCCTTGGCACCTTTATCGGCGCGATCCCTGGCGCAGGTGCCAATGTTGCTTCTTTCCTCGCCTACGATATCGGACGCAGACGCGCGAAACCGGAAGAACGCGAAAAGTGGGGCAAGGGAAGCTATCAGGCGCTGGTCTGCGCAGAGACAGCGAACAACGCAAACATCGGCGGCTCGATGCTGCCGACCCTGGCGCTCGGCATCCCCGGCAACGCCGCCGCCGCCGCCCTTTTGGCCGCGCTCACTCTGAAAAACGTTGTTGTCGGGCCGACGATCGAGATCGACCATCCCGGCTTGATTTACTTCATTTACTCGGCGCTGATCGTCGCCAATTTCATGATGTACATGGCCGCATTTGCGCTCATCGGCCCGTGCGTCAAACTCTTCAGTCTGCCGCGCGGCATCCTCATGCCACTTATCCTACCGGTCTGCGTGATCGGGGCCTTCGCTGTTAAGCTCTCACTCATCGACGTCTGGATCATGTTCGCCGCCGGCTTTGTCGGCTGGCTTTTCTCGGTCTTCAAGTTCCCGGTTGCGCCCGTGGTATTAGGAGTGATCCTGGCCCCTCTGGCCGACGAAAACATCCGGCGCGCGCTTCTGATCTTCGAGGAAAAAACTCTGAGCTTCATCCTGTCGCAATGGATCGGCACCTTCCTGATGCTGGCGGTTCTATTTGTCGTGATCGAAGGCGCAGTGCGCGTCTATCGCAGCGCGCATCGACACCCAAATCAGGCACTGTCCGAGCAATGACACAAGGAATCTAGAATGCAGGAACGCAAGGAAATCGGCCTCGCCGTCATCGGCTGCGGCACCATCGGACGGATCAGGGCCGAAATCGCCCGCGCGTATCCGGGTATCGGCTGGATCGGGCTTTGCGACCTGAAATCGGATATCGGCGGCAAACTGGCCAAGGACATAGGGGCGGATTTCTTCACTAATGATTACAAGGAGTTACTCCGCCGACCCGAAGTGACGGCGGCCATCGTCGCGACCGATGAAAACTTCCACTACGACCCGACGATGCTGGCGGTCGAGATGGGGCATAAGCTCTTCATCGAAAAGCCTCTGGCCACCGATGCACGTCAATCAGCCGAGATCAACAAGGCCATCACGGACAACGGCATCGACGCAGTCGTCGGTTACACCAACCGCTTCCGTCGTCGCTTCCTTGCGGTCAAGGAACGCCTCATCACAGGTCAGATCGGTGACGTTCATACCGTCGTGACGCGTGCGTTCATGAACAAGATGGTGCCGATTGCCACTGTCCAAAGAACACAAGATCGCGCCACGCTGACCCCCATGGTCGTCTCAGGGACACATAGCCTCGACATGTCGCTATGGCTGATGGAGGGGAAGAACCCCGTCAGCGTTTACGCGCAATCGACCGACAAGGTGCTGGGCGAATGGGGCACGAAGGACTCGACCCTCGGCATCTTCACCATGGATGACGGCACGGTGTTTTCGATGAATATCTCGTGGGGACTGCCCGAGGTTTGGCCCGGCGCGGTTTATGGTATCGAGATCGGCATCGTCGGCAGCGAAGGCGTGATCGACATCGAGGACACGCACCGCGATCTGGTCATGGCGACCAACGTGGCGCAGGGTGCAGGCTATGCGCCCGAGGGGTACACGGCCCCGGCACGCCATGTCGAATTCCTCACGAGCTATCCGCCGGGAGACCTGCATGATGGTCAACTTTGGGGCCCGATGCGGGAGGAGACGAACTCCTGGTACCAACGCATCTACACCGGGGCCAGCACCCCCCACGCCACGGCAGCAGACGGGCATCGCAATCTTCTGATGACAATGGCAATGGACCTTTCTGCCAAGCGCGGCGTGCCCGTACCACTGCCCCCTGATCCGGCTGAATTGATGGACGAATTGACATGACTGTTCTGAAGTTTGGCGGCTACCAGGGCGACAAGTCCGTCCACACGCGCGGCGGCCGCGTCCTGGCCGGGGCAGTGGCGGAGGAAACGGGCGGAGCTTTGACACTCGATTTCGACGAAAGCATCGTCTCCCGAGGGCACAAGGCGGCGGACCTTTTGACGATGACTGAAAGCGGCGAGTTGGACGGCTGCTACTTCTCGTCCAGCTACCTCGCCAAGCGCGTTCCGGAACTCGGTCTCTTCGATCAGCATTTCGTTGTCCCCGACCGCCGCCGGGCCTATGCCCTTCTGGACGGCGCTTTGGGTGATCGGCTGCGGGAAGAAGTCGCGAAGGCAACAGGCTACGAAGTTCTGGGCTATTGGGACAATGGATTGCGACACATCACCAGCGCGGTGCCGATCAAGTCTGTGGGCGACTGCAAGGGGCTGAAGCTGCGCACATTGGCCAATGTGGATCATCAACGCGTCTTTCGCGCCCTTGGCTTCGAGCCACAGGCCATCGACGTACGCGACCTGCCTGATGCCGTGCGCACACGCAAGGTTGACGCGCAGGAGAACCCGCTGACCAATACGCTGAACTTCGGCATCCATGACACGCATCGCCACATCCTGCTGACCCGGCATCTTCTGGGCGTGGCCCTGGTGCTCTTCAATGCCGAACGGCTGGCCGGACTGTCCGCGGACGAACGTGCCGGATTGCAACGTGCCGTCGACAAGGCCACCAAAGCGCAACGTCGCTTCGCCGAGGAAGATGACGACATTTGCAGCGCCGAACTGCGCGCGCAGGGCGTCGAGATCATGGAGCTCAGCGAAGCCGACCGCGTTGCCTTCCGCGAAGCGACCCGCACCGAAGTGGACATAACCAGGGCGAGTTTCTCGCCCGAGCTGCGAGAGCTTTTTGACAAAGAACTGAGTGCCGCCTGACGCGCGAAAGGAAGACCATGACCCAAGACCTGCCCACCCCGGATTACGCATACAATATGAAGTTGCTCGGCTACTCCGACCAGGGCGGGCGGCCGGATGGCGTACAAATCATGGTGAACAAGGGCCACGCAATTGTCGGGCACATGTTCTCGGACGGGTTCAGTGTCATCGATTGCACCGACCCACGCGCGCCGAAGCCGGTGGCCTATGTCCCTGCCCCGCCGAACACCTGGAACATCCACCTTCAAAGCCACGAAGACCTGCTTCTGGTGATCAACGCCAAGAACATGTTCGCGTCGGAGGAATTCCAGAACGAAGAGGAATACTACAAAGGCAAGCTGGGAAAAAAGGTCGGCACGGCCGATGCCAGCCGCAAGCGAGATTGGACCGCGGGGATGGCGGTCTACGACATCTCGAACCCGGCTGAACCGAAGAAGATCGGCTTCATGGATGTCGAAGGCGGTGGCGTGCATCGAATCTGGTATGTGGGCGGTCGCTGGGCCTATGCCTCGGTCCTGCTGGACGGGTTCACGGACTACATCTTCGTCACCATCGACATGGCCGATCCCACCAATCCGAAAGAAGCCGGGCGGTATTGGTTGCCGGGCATGAACGCGGCCGCCGGCGAGGAACTGGGCGAAGATCAGGCTCGTGCCGGACTGCACCACGCGATTGTGCATGGTGACACGGCCTACGGGGCGTGGCGCGACGGCGGTCTGGTCATCATGGACGTCAAAGACCGAACGAACCCCGAGTTGATCGTCCATCGCAACTGGTCCCCACCTTTCGGCGGCGGCACCCACAACGCTCTGCCGCTGCCCAACCGAGATTTGCTGGTGGTGGCAGACGAGGCGGTGCTGGACAACTGCGCAGACGGGATCAAGCATATCTGGCTCTTCGACATCCGCGAGCCTTCGAATCCCGTCAGCATCTCGACCGTGCCGATCCCCGACGACGCGGACTACGTGAACAAGGGCGCGCATTTCGGCCCGCACAACATCCACGAGAACCGCCCAGACAGCATGGTCAGCGATCAGTTGATCTTTGCCACGCAGCAAAATGCCGGTGTGCGTGTTTATGACATCTCCAACGAATACCAACCGAAAGAGGTTGCCGCCTTCGTGCCGCCTCAACCCGCGAAACTGATGGACAAACGACCGAACAGGGTGAACGTGATCCAGTCCTGCGACATCTGGGTGTCGAAGGAGGGGCTCTGTTACATCTCTGACTACAATGCCGGGCTGTATATCTTGGAGTATGGGGGTTAACGCTGCTGGAGCGAAGTAGCTGCAATTCTTAGCACAATTCACATGAGGGATGCCTGATCGTATGCCTCGACTGCAGCGATAATCCTGGCGACATCCGTTTGAACAACGTCCTTTGGCAACGCTGATGGGTCGAAGCTCAAAACGCTTTCGGCCGGATCATCCACTTCGAGATAATGCACTAACGAAATCTCGCGTCCTCTCGTGATTTGCTCAAAAAAGTGCGCAACAAAAACAGGCGCGGAACGAATAGTGATCTCCGACAATTCCGTTGCAACCAATCTCGCATACACGGCGTCAAGATCATTGTCCGTGGCCAACAATATCTTGCCGGGCGCATGCAGCATGCCTGCATATTGTGAGTCGTCGGCTGCCCGGCGTGTCAGAACAATGCGTGTGCGATCAGCCCGGCGGAAAACCGGAATGACTACGAAAGTCGGGGTAGCCACAAGTCTTGCAATAGCCTCGAAGACCGGTTCCGGGAGGCGACCGCGCGCCAACTTATCAAGCTGCTTAACAAGCTCAGAATTCTGAAAACTGTCCGGCACCCGTTTCCCCCGAAGCAGGCGGTTGTCCTACCACACCCTCTGGAACAGATCCCGAAGTCAACGCCTTTGACGGGCTTATTGCTGACTTGCATCGCAATGACATTGTCTCATGGATTAAGCCTCACCCTAAGACGCGCCGCACGTTTTCCGCCGCGACTTCTGCAATGCGCCTGTTCGACTCTTTGGTGACCCCCGCGACATGCGGTGTCAGGATCAGGTTGTCGATCCCCTCGAACAGTGCTCCGACTTCGGGCATGATCGGTTCCACATCCAGCGTGTCAAGCGCCGCGCCCGCGATCTGGCCTGATCTCAAGGCTTCGGCGCAATCCGCCTCGTTCACAATTCCGCCGCGGGCGGAGTTGATAAGCACAGCCTCAGGTTTCATCCGTCCGAACTGGCGTTTGTCAATCAGGTTGATGGTTTCGGGCAGTTTGGGGCAATGAAGCGAGATGACATCCGCCTCGGCAACCAAATCATCCAACTCGACACGCCGCGCCTGACCCCAAGCCGGATGATCGTCCGGCATCATTGCATCATAAGCGATTACCTCCATCCCCATGCCGCGCGCCTTTTCTCCCACGACCTGTCCGATGGAGCCGAACCCGATGATGCCCATCACTCGCCCGGCGATCTCGGTCGAGCCTGCGAACTTTGGCCGGTCCCAAGTCCCGGCAACGACATCCGGCGTCGCGAAATAAGTGGGGCCCCGCAAGAGAACCATGGCCGTCGCAATCACGTACTCTGCCACGGAAACCGCATTCGCGCCAATCGATGGGCAAACTTCAATCCCACGGGCCTTGCAAGCCTCGACGTCGATCGTGTCCAGACCAACCCCCATCCGCGCCACCACCTTCAGTTTGGGCGCGGCGTCCAGAAGCTCCTCGTCCACCAAAGTGCCATTCCGCACGACAATGGCTTTCGCATCGGCAATCTTAACCTTCAATTCATCCCGCTTACTCCAAAGATCCGGGTCCCAATGGGTGTCGAAATCGGCGATCAGGCCTTCGGCCACGCCCCTGTCCATGAACTCGCTGATCAGAACGTCGGCCATTACAGGAACTCGCGTTCTTTGTTGTAGGGATGTTCCATGCCATAGCCATGCACCGCCCGGTATCCGTCGTAGCGGCGCTCGAAAAACTCCATGACGACCCAGAAGGCGAGGAAAAGAAACGGGATGACGAAGACGATCCGGGCGAGGACAGGCATCGGGTATTGCATCAGCCCCGAGCCAATGGCGCCCACCGCGCAGAACAGGGTGAAGTAACCGGCGGTCTTGTGATACGCCTCGAATATCCGACGTCGTGTGGTCCGGCTATAGTGATCGCCGTGCCATGTCGACGGGTCATTGTCTTCGTTGAACTTATAGTATTTGCCGCCATGCGTGCCGCGCAGCATCCCGAACAGCAATTGAATGATCCCAAGCGCCACGGTCAAGCTTCCAAGAATGGCGTGAACCGATCCACTGAACCCCTGACTGACAACAAGCGCCACGCCAACCCCGGCCAGCGACAAAAGCACGGCGAAGGACAGTCCGTATTTGTGCGTGCTGAACCACCACCACTCGATGTGCTTGAAATGCACTTGTCGCTGCAGACCCTTCTCAGTCGGGCGCGGCTTTCCATAGCGGATAATGGTGATGCAGAGAGGGACCAAAACCAGCCAGATGCTGACCATCAGGATTGCGTGGTAATTCCAGTGAATGTCGACCGTGCGCCCCAGGAATTCGAGATAAACCTCTTCCTTGATATGGGGCATTTTTTCGAACATCAGGAACTCCCTCAGCGGCGCACGCATGGGTCGAACCATCGGCGCCTTTTGTCGGCCTGACAGGACCGAAAACTTGACTAAACCTTATCGATCATGAACTGTTTTTGCAACGGGAGGCCGAGAGGAAAGTCTTGTTTTTAAGGGAAATTGGTCAACCAATTCGAGATTGACGGCCGCTCCTCTTCTCCTGTTCTCGCAAGCCGGATCTTCGGCACTGGTCTTGGAATGGGAGGACCGAATGACCAAAACCGTCGGCGTAATTGGCCTCGGCAATATGGGTCGAGGTATCGCAAAAAATATTGCGAGAGCAGGCTACGATTTGTTGGTCTGGGATGTTTCCGAAAAGGCGCGAGATGCCTTTGCGAATTCCGCGAGGATCGCACCCCCGTCCGCGATGGCCGCGTCGGCAGATATGGCGATCTTTGTCGTCCCCGGGTCGAAGGAAATTGACGGTGTGCTGGACGATATGCTTGCCGAAGCCGGTCCGGGTTTGATCCTGTGGGACTTCACCACTTCCGATCCGGTCTATACCAAAAAGCTTGCCGCACGCGCGTCGGAAGCGGGGGTGCCTTACATGGATGCGGGAATGACCGGCGGCGGGGCAAAGGGCGCCGACGACGGGACAATGACATTGATGATCGGCGGCGATGCGGAAGTGCTGGAAAAGTCCCGCCCGGTTCTCGATGCCTGCGCGGGAAAGCTGATCCATCTTGGCCCCTCCGGCGCGGGGCATACGATGAAGGTCGTGCACAACTTGATCACGCACACCAACTTCCTTGCATGCTCGGAAGCCGGTCGACTGGCTGAAGCTGCCGGCATTGATCTTGCCGATATGATCAAGGTTTTTAACGCGGGAAATGCCCGCAGCTTCATTTCGGAACGGCGATTTCCCGACCATATTCTTTCGGGAACATGGGATGGTCGATCGCGCATTTTCAATCTCAGAAAAGACGTCGGCATGGCTGTCGCCCTCGCCGAGGAACTGGGCAGTCCGATGCGGATCGGGCATCAGACACTCGCTTGGATACAAGCCGCCGTTGACGCCGGCATGGAAGACGAAGACTTCACCAGACTATACCCGGCGCTGGACAAACTGGCGGATAACTGACGCAAAACTGAAGGAGAGGCCGACATGACGGCGGAACTGCTTGGGGCTCTTCGCGCGCCCGTTCACCGGTTCGTTCTCGGCGAGGCCGAAATCACTTCCATCCTTGATGGTGCAATCCCGATGGGGATCAGTCCACCGTTCTTGCTGAACGAAAACGATGATGAGATTTCGGCAATCGCGCGCGCGGCGAACTTGCCGACGGACCGGTTGGAAAACAACTTTGTGCCCGTTTTGGTGAACACCGGCGATGAACTCGTCCTGATCGACACAGGCTGCGGGCATTACCGTCGCGCGAACGGGGCTGGGTTCCTTCGCGACCGACTGTCGGAAGCCGGGTACACGCCTGAAGACGTTGACATCGTCGCGCTGACCCACGTGCACCCCGACCATATCGGCGGGCTGTGGGAGGATGGGGCACTCGCATTTCCAAACGCGCAGCTCATGATCGGACGTCGTGAGTTCGACGCTTGGAAATCGGGCGATGACATCCCGTCCCAGCGCGAGCAGAACCGCGAGATGTTCCTCGAGATCGTCGCCCCGCTAGAGGACAGGTTTCGGTTCCTGGAAGACGGCGACCGGATTGCAACCGGCATCACGGCCGAAGCCGCCTTCGGACATTCCGCCGGACACATGATGTTCCGGGTGGAAAGCGCAAGCAAGCAAGCCCTAATCTGGGCAGACGTTGCAAATCACTACGTTTTCTCTGTGGAACACCCCGACAGCATGGTCGGTTTCGACGACGACAAGGATATGGCGATTGCGACCCGCAACCGCGTCCTGTCCGAAACAGCCGATAGCGGCGTGCTTGTGGTTGGCCACCACATGCCCTTCCCCGCGGTCGGTTTCGTCGAACGTGTCGGTGAGCGTTATCGCTGGGTGCCGGCAACTTATCAGTTGCGCCTATGAGCTGATCCCTTGACGCAATTGCGCCACTTTGCAATCCTAGCCGTGATATATCAGGGTGGATGATGAAGGACGGTCTGATACGCCACAAGGTTTATGATCGGCTGCGTGCCGACATCCTGTCTTGTACCCTTCCACCCGGGCAGGAATTCCGCGAAAGCGACCTGGCAAAGAAATTCGGGGTTTCGAAATCTCCGATCCGCGACGCCCTGCAACGCCTCGAATTGGAAGGCCTCGTCGAGATCGAGCCCCGCCGCGGGCACCGTGTTGCCCCGATCTCAATTGCCGATGCCGAAGACATTTTGGGACTTCGCGAAGTTCTCGAAGCCGGGGCCGTCCGCATGATCATCTCTAACGCAAGCGACGAAGACCTCGCCGGTCTTGATCGTCTGCGCAAGGCAGATACGTCGGATTTAAAGGCGTTTGCGGCTTATAATCGCGACTTCCATCAGACAATCTGCGCCGCGACAGGCAATCGCCGATTGGCGGCTTCGGCCGAGGGATTGATGGAGGCATACGACCGGCTTTGCATCGTGTCGCTCTCTTCGACAGGTCTGCCCGAGGTCATGAGCATGTCCGAGGCATTGAATGACCATAACGCCATAATCGACGCACTTCAGGCGCGCAACGCAACTGCTGCGGTTCGCGCGTCATCACGCCACGTGAAGAAGTCCCGCCACAGCATCATGCGCGGTCTTCAGGCCCGTCCAATCGTCGCATGAAGAAAACCAGAATGGCTGTGAAATATCACGAGTGACAGAATTGGTTAACAAGGAGATCACTTAAAGCTGCTTCAGGGGGAGCATGGAACAGCAAGCGATCATTGAGGCGAACGATCCAGGCACCGCGGTTGTCGCGGGCTCGAACGTCGGAAAGACCTTTGCGAACGGTACGGTGGTTGCGTTGGACAATGCGGAATTCACCATTCCCAAAGGCAAGTTCGTTTCTCTTGTCGGCCCGTCTGGGTGCGGGAAGTCCACCCTGCTGCGCCTGATCGCGGGGCTAATCGCACCGACAAGCGGACATCTGCACGTTCACGGGACACAGGTCGCCGGCCCCCGACAGGACGTCGCCATGATGTTCCAACGCGCCACGCTCCTCGAATGGCGCACAGCCATCGAAAACGTCCTGCTCCCGACCGAGATCGCGGGCAATGTTGAAGACGCCGACCGTGAGCGGGCTATGGAGCTTCTGCACCTCGTTGGCCTCGGTGATTTCGCCTTTTCCTTTCCGGCGCAATTGTCCGGCGGCATGCAGCAACGTGTCGCGCTGGCCCGTCTGCTGCAGACCGGAGCCGATGTGATCCTGCTCGACGAACCCTTCGGCGCATTGGACGAATTCACGCGCGAACGCCTGAACGTCGAATTGCTGCGCATTGTGGCCGAGGTCGGCGCCACTACGGTTTTCGTCACGCACAACATCGCCGAGGCGATATTCCTGGCTGACGAAGTCTATGTGATGACCCCAAGGCCCGGCCGAATTGCAAAGGTCATCGACGTTCCACTTGAACGGCCTCGGGAACTGGCGATTCAGACGTCGCCGGAATTCAACCACCTCGTCGACGAGGCGCGCGACGTCCTGGGGGCGCACTGATGGCGGACACCGTGGCCCAATCGACAATGAACCAACGCGCGGGCATGTCGCTCAGAACCCGGCGCATACTTACCCATGCGGGCATTTTCGCACTACTCCTGCTCGCGTGGGAGATCGGATCCCGAACCGGACTTTTGGACCCGCTCTTTTACCCCCGCCCCACAGACATCCTTGCTTCGTTCTGGCGGGTCTATGTCACGCAGGGCAATATCTGGTTTCATCTTTACGCCAGCCTCGGCCTTGTCCTTGCGGGCTTTGTTGCGGGCTCGATCATGGGCATTGGTCTGGGTGCGCTGGTTGGCTTCAATCCGCTCGTGCGGCGCTTCATCAAACCTTACGTCATAGTCCTGGAAGCGACCCCGCGCATTGCGGTGGCTCCGCTTCTGATCGCCGCGCTCGGCTTTGGTGCGCAATCGAAAATCGCGATCATCATGCTTGTCTGTTTCTTCGCACCTTTCATCAACACCTTGTCCGGTGTCGTAAACGTCAACGAGGAAAAACTGGAGCTGTTCAAGTCGCTCGGCGCATCGAAAATGCAGACCTTGCGAAAACTGGTTCTGCCCGAAGCCGTCCCGGTCATCATGGCGGGCGAACGGCTGGCACTGACGGCGGCGCTGTCTGGCGTTCTGGTTGCCGAGTTCATTCAGCGGGATCAGGGCATCGGGTCTTTGATCCTCACCTATACGCGCAATCTGAACATGGCCTCGGCCTTCGCTTGTATCTTCACGCTGACGATAATCGGCTTCCTGATCTTCCGGTTCATGGAGTGGCTCGATCACCGGATCGCCTTCTGGAACCACGAGGACGGGCTGAACCGAAACGCCCAAAAGCGGCAGGCGCGGTGGTCGAAAAAGTTGGCGACGGCATGATGGATCCACCGAAGTCAAATCGACCGAATGCACTTTGGCTGATGTCGCGATTCGCGCCGCATTTGGCTCTTTTCGGCGTCCTGATCATCATTTGGGAGCTGTTGGTGCGCACCGGAGTGATCACCACGATCATGATTCCCAAGCCCTCGTCCATCGGTGCCTCGATCATCGATCTGTACTTCGTATCCGGCACCATCTGGCCACACTTCTTCATCACGCTGACAGAAGCGGTTCTGGGCTTCTGCATAGGTGCGGCGATCGCCATCGCGCTTGCGGTCGGGTCCTCTCTTTCCGATCCGTTCCGGCGCTACGTCATGCCCTATGCCATCGTGATGAACGTCACGCCGGGCATCGCCCTTACCCCCGTGATCATCGCCTGGTTCGGCTTCGGTATGGGGTCGAAAATCGCGCTTGCCGCCGTGATCAGCTTCTTCCCGATTTTCGTGAACACGCTGACCGGTCTTATGCAGGTCGACAACGAACGCGAGGAGCTTTTTACCTCGCTCGGGGCCAACCGGTTTCAGATCTTCACCCGCCTGCGCGTGCCCGCTGCCCTGCCCTTGCTGTTCGCGGGTCTCAAGATCGGGCTGACAACCGCCCTGATCGGCGCAGTTGTCGCCGAATTCGCACAGGCAACGGCCGGTGTCGGTGTGCTGATGAACAGGTTTTCGTTTCAGCTCAATATGGGTGCCTCGCTGGCAACGCTGCTCAGCATGACGCTGATCGGCCTGATCCTTTTCTATTCCATGGAATTCCTCGACGACCGGCTGGTGTTTTGGCGTCGGGAAGAGCGCAGAGAAGCTGTCTCGCGCAAACGTGCCCGCGCCTGGAAGCGGCGGGCGGAAACATCTGGGAGGACAAGATGAAACTTTTGAGAACGATGACTTTGACCGCCGCAATGGTAGTAACCGCAGGCGCGGCGCTGGCGCAGATCACGGTCAACATGATCAACCCCGTGCCTCGGTCGGCCGTGTTCTATCCACTCGTAGTGGGCGAGGCGCTTGGGTACTTCGAAGAAGAAGGCGTGACTGTGAACCTTCTGCCATCGGATACCTCGATCCCTTACGTTGCCTTCGTCCAGAATGGCCAAGCCGATCTTGCCATGCTCGACCAGAACGAAACACTGTCCGCTGTTCTGGCCGGCGCCAACATCAACACCGTCTACGAGGTGATGCAGAACGCACCCGAAGGCATCGCTGTTCTGGCCGATGGCGGGGCCGCCGACATGGGTGCCTTGAAGGGCACGACCGTCGGTCTGGTCTCGGACCGCGACCGAGCTTTTCTGCAAGCGGCGATGGCCATCGAAGGGCATTCCATCGACGACGTCGAAACGGTGATCCTCGGCGAAAGCGGACCGGTTCTGGCCCGCGCCATCACCAATGGTGACGTCTCGGCGATTGCCGGTTCGGTCTTTGACTGGGCGGGTTTGCAGGCTGCCGGGGTCAAGTTGAACCTGATCACGCCGGAAGGCCTTTTGGCAGCGCCGGCCAACACTTTCGCGATCGACACGGCGATGATCGACGAAAAGCGCGACGCAATGGAAGGCTTCCTGCGCGCCTGGTCGAAGGGCATCCATGTCTCGACACTGCGGCCCGACGTTGTGGAAAAGATGCTGCGCATGGCCGTGCCGGAAGAGTGGGAAGACGAAGCCGCAGGCAAGGCCCTTCTGGAAGGCGTCATGCCGATGAACATCTCGACGACCGAACGCTATGGCGATGTCCAGCGGGATGTCTGGACCAATATCCAACCGCGGATGATTGAGGCCGGTGCCATCACGGAACCGGTGGATGTCAGCACCTTCCTGAACGACACCTACATCGCCGCCGCGAATGACTTCGACCGCGACGAGGTCGCCGCCGAGGTGGAGGCCTGGGCCGCCGAGAATATGTGAGCTAGCGCGCGGCGAGCCCACTGGCTCGCTGCGCAATACCTGAACTCCGAAAAACTGGCAGGACATGCGACCTGCCCCACCCGAACGACAAGACGAGGTTGGACATGAGCCATTCGACGATCGATACTGGACAACTTGGCGACGCACTCAATCGGTACGGCCCGACAGCCGCAAGGTCACACCCGGAGACGCCCGCGCGCCTCGAAAGCACCACCGTCGACATCCATGCCCATGTTCATATACCTGCAGCGACCGAATACATGACACCGCATGTGGACCCGATGCGGATCGCCATGGTCAAACACGCCAATGACGAAACGCGCGCGGTGAACAAGAAACAGGACGATGACCGGATGCCCGTCGCGATGGCCGACGTGGCGGATCGTGTTGCAGTGCTCGAAACGCAGGGCATTGATTGGCAAGTCGTCGCCCCACCTCCTCCGCAATGCTATTACCAGTCCCCGATCGAACACGCGATCAAAGGCAGCCAGCTGGTCAATGATGGTATGGCCGAATGGGTCGGACAGCGGCCCGACAAGTTCGCCGGCCTTGGCACCGTTCCCCTTCAATCGCCTGACGACGCGGTTGCCGAACTGGACCGTTGCGTCAACCAGCTTGGCCTGAAGGGCGTGATGATCCTGACCAATGTCGACGGCGAGGAGGTAGGAGACGCCCGGTTCGAGCCGTTCTGGCGCAAGGCCGAGGAATTGGGCGCATTGGTGATGATCCACCCCAACGGCTTTACCGAGGGTGCTCGGTTCCACGAGTATTACTTCTCCAATGTGATTGGAAACCCGCTCGAGACGGCGACGGCTCTGCACTATCTTATCTTCAACGGCGTGTTGGAACGGATGCCCGACCTGCGCATTTTGGGCGTCCACGGCGGCGGCTTTCTGCCCGCCTATTCCGGGCGCATCGATCACGCATGGGGCGCCCGCAAGGACTGCCACGCCGGGCTACCGAAACCGCCTACCGAGTACCTCCGGAAAATCTTTTTTGACAACGTCGTCTTCACCCATCACCAGCTTGAATACCTAGTGCAGGTCTTTGGCGCGGACCAGATCGTCATGGGCTCGGATTATCCTTTCGACATGGCGGACTACGACCCTGTCGGCCATATCGCCACCTCCAACCTTTCGGACGCCGACAAGGCAAAGGTGGGTGGCGAAAACGCCGTCCGACTATTGGGACTTTAGGTCATGGAGACCGTTGGAATTGTCGGGCTCGGCATCATGGGCTCAGCTTATGCCAAGAACCTGATTGCCGGTGGCATCCATGTTGAAGGTGTCGACCCATCGGCAGAAGCCCGACAAAGGCTGTCAGACCTTGGCGGCAAGCCGCACGAAAACTCGGGCCCATGGCTGGCCGAGTGCGACCTGGTCATCCTGGCCCTGATCTCTCCCGTTGTTCTTCGAGAGGTGTGCGGCCAGTTGAAGGACCTGCTGCGCGCCGGACAGGTCGTAATGGAAACCGGCACTTTCGCCCTGGCCGACAAGGAAGCGGCACGCGACACGTTGGCCGCCAGCGGCATTCACCTCCTCGATTGTCCCGTCAGCGGCACTGGCGCTCAAGCGCGCGAGGCAGATATCGTCATGATGGCGTCAGGCGAAGCCGAGGCGATCTCGCACGCCAAACCATTCATGGGACATTTCACCAAAAAGGTGATCGAGGCCGGAGAGTTCGGCATGGGCAGCCGACTGAAATACGTCGCCAATCACGCCGTCGCGCTGCACAATGCCGCTGCCGCCGAGACACTGGCCTATGCGGATGCGCTCGGGCTGGACCGGCAGACAACCTATGACATGCTCACATCGGGCGCAGGTCAATCCAAGATGTCCGACCTCAGAATGCCGCTAATGATATCGGGCGAATACGATCCTCCTACAGCAAGTCTGAAGATGTTCGAAAAAGACCTTTCAGTTATCGGCGACGATCTCCGTCGCCTCGGGTTGAAAGTGCCGCTCTTCAACGCCGTCGATGCCCTTTACAGGACGGCTTCGGCAAGCCTACCGGAAACCCACGACACGGCGTCGGTCTTCGAAGTATACCGGAACGACAAACAGTGATCTCGGCGTTCCCCGAGACCACGACCTTTCTGACCATACTCGCGATCTTTTTGCTGGCGGGAACCGTGAAGGGTTCGCTTGGGATCGGGTTTCCAGCCATCGTGATGTCGATCCTGCCGATCATCGTCGAGCCTGCCCTTGGGGTGGCGCTGCTCGCGATCCCGATCTTTGTGACAAATGGTGCGCAATTCCTGACGGTGACCGGGTGGCCCGCCATCACGCGTCGGTTTTTGATCGCCGGTATCAGCGTGGCGGTCACCATATTTGTTGTCGTGCAATTCGTGGATGACGTGCCCTCGCGCTGGATCAATATCGCCGTCGGCGTGTCCCTTGTATTGTTCGCCCTCACCTCGCTTCTCAAACTCGAGCTTCGGATGACCGAGCATCCGGCATGGCAATTCGTGGCCGGGATCACGTCCGGTTTGATCGGTGGTCTTTCCGCAGTGAAGGCCCCGATCATGATCTACACGGTCGGCTTGAAGCTCCCGCGCGAGGAATTCATCTGCGCCGCCGGGTTCCTGTTTTTCATGGGCGGGATCGGTTTGACTTTGGGCACGCTGAGCGCGTCGCTGCTGAACGGGGTTACGACGCTTTTTTCACTGATCTGCTGCGCCGTCGCGCTTGTCGGCTTTCGGATCGGCGCGATGATCCGAAAACGTCTATCGGACAAGGTCTTCCGAACGACGATCTTGTGGGTGATCCTCGCTCTTGGCCTTCGATTGATTTTTACGAACGTCCTTTAACCGTGTTCTCGTAGGCAGCTGTCAGCGAGGCATCGCGATCGCTCCAGCCATCCACTGAAGCCCGTGCTGCGCGCGCCATGGCGGCCGAGATGACTTCCGAATGAACCCCATGCGCCTTCGCCAGCGCGATCATCTCTCCCATATCCTTCAACGCGGTTTGCAGTGCGAAATTCACGCCGCCCGGATCGCCATTGACGACCATCTCGCGAATGGGCGGCACACGCGCCTTAGCCGCACCGATCGCGCCGGAGCTGTCGGCCAGAATATCGAGCGCAAGCGTCGGATCAACATTTTCTGCCATGGCAAGACCCAAAGCCTCGCCCAATGCGCTCCAATACACCATGAGCGGCAGGTTGATGGCGAGCTTCATCGCCGATCCACTGCCCACCGGCCCCACATGTTCCAGTCGCCGGGTCAGTTTCTCCAACGTCGGGCGAGCGGCCTCGAACGCAGTGGTTTGCCCCCCTGCCAATCCCAGCAGCGCACCCTTCTCCGCAGGACCGATCGTGCCGCCAACGGGGCACTCAAGGAACGCACCGCCCGCGTCTGTCACACGCTTTTCCAGTTCGCGTGCCTTGTTTGGCGACATGGTACAGAAGTCCACCACCGTCCTACCGGTAAGGTCTGCCGACAGTATCCCACGCTCGCCACCGTAGACGGCATCGATAGCCGCGTCGTCGGAAAGAACGGACAGGATCAGTTCGGCACGCTCACAAAGTACGCCTGGCGTCGGCAAGACCTCCGCGGTCAGCCCATCTGCACGACCTGCCGTGCGGTTCCAGACAACAATCGTCTCGCCAATCGCTTCAAGCCGCCCAGCAATTGCGCGGCCCATTTTGCCCAGTCCGATGACGCCGATCATGGTCAACCCTCCGAATGTGCCCCGCGCCAGAGGTTACAAGTCCAGGAACCCCGCCACGGCGTCATTGAACGCCTTGGGCTGATTGATGTTCGCGACATGCGCCGCATCCGGCACCTCGTGAAACTTTCCGCCGGGCGTCGCCGCGGCCATGGCGCGCATCACCTCGGGTGCCGCACCCTTGTCCTCGCTTCCGCCCACGTACAGGACCGGGATCGTAACGTCGCCTAGGCGCCGCAGATAATCCAGCCGCTTTAGAGCCTGACAGCAAGCGGTATAGCCCGCCGGATCATTTCCCAGCACCATGGACCGAACCTCGGCAAGTTTGTCCGGGTTGGCCTCGCGCCAAGCCTCGGTGAACCAGGTCGCAAGGGTGCCGTCGACGATCCCGGCCAAGCCGTGCTCTCCCACAGCCGCCATACGTTGATCCCACATGGCGCGAAACGGCTCCGGCGCATCGGCACGTCCATCGGCACACACAACGCGTGACACTCGGTCGGGATGATCCAGTGCCAGACCAAGGCCGGTCATACCGCCCATCGACAACCCCATGAAGGCGGCGCTTTCGATGTCATGCGCATCCATAAGCGCGATGACATCCGCAACCAATCCGGCAAAATCATAAGGACCCTCCGGCACATCGCTGCCACCATGACCGCGTGTGTCATACCGAAGCACTCGGTACTTCGTCGTCAGCACATCGATCTGCGGGTCCCACATCGACAGGTTCGCGCCAAGCGAGTTCGACAGAACAATCCAGGGATTGCCCTTATCTCCATCAATGGCCGTATTCAGCGTCAAGCCGGGCGAAAGCGCGACCTTGTCGCTCATTCCGCCGCCTGTGGCTTGGCCGCTTCCGCGCTATTGACAGCAGGCTTCACTTTTTCGGCCAGCAAGACCATCGAACGCCGGGCCAATTCCGGATCCGCCCAGTCCTTGCCCGCATAAAGCAGCGTGCCGAATTCGCCGGTTTCTTCACGAAGGGCCAACAGTTCATCGGTTACCTTGTCCGGCGTTCCCCAGATGATCAGGCGATCGCAGACGTGTTCCAGCGTGACTTCATCGTCCGGCTGATCCTTGTATTCCTTGAACAGGTTGGCTCGACCATGTTTCACCAGTTTGGTGAACAGCTGTTTGTAATAGAACACGTAAGGGCTGTCGGGATTGGTCGCATAAGCCCGAGCCGTGTCCAAATCATCCGCCACGAAAACGGACTTTGCGACGCGCCAATTCGCCAGGTCAGCGGGCCGTCCAGCCCGTTCGCAACCCTCGACGTACTTCGGCCAGTGCGATGCGACCCATTGTGGCATCAGGAAGTTGGCACTGATCGGCTCCCACCCCCGAGCGGCGGCTTCGGTCACACCCTTGGAAAACGGAGCCACTGCGGTGACGACAATCGGCGGATGCGGTTGTTGCAGGGGTTTGGGCATGATCCCCTGCCCGATCTCGGGCATCTGCGCCTTCTCGGTGGTTATGCGCCCGAAATACTCGGTGTCAATGGAATAGGGAACCTCGCTTTCCCAGATTTTCAGCACCGTGTTGATGCATTCCAAAAACATCGCATTGCGATCTTTTTCGAGGTTACCGAACACCTCGGCATCCGTGGCCAGACCCCCCGGTGATATTCCGAAATTGAACTTCCCATCCAGCATATGGTCCAGCATCGCGATATCCGCCGCGATCTTGGCGGGATGCAGGTTCGGCATATTCACCGTACCTGTGCCAAGGCGGATGTTTTTGACGGCGGACGCAAGTGAGGCGATGAACATCATGCAGTTCGTGATATTCTCGGCCTTGTCGGTCACATGCTCGCCCACATACGCTTCCACGAAGCCCAGTTCGTCGGCTAGCAGGAACGCTTCCCGATCCTCTGCTAGACACTTCCGCCAATCCTTGTCCAGCGGGTGAATGGGCATCGTAAAGAAGCCAAGTTCCATGTGCATCACTCCTCGTTTGAACGATAAATAGCGCGGTCGATGCTGTTCCCAACATAATAAATTACGACGGTTTCCATTAATAATTTTGATGGCGAGCGAGGCATCTGCCGCACCGCCAACACCTGCGCCCACCGCGGCTCAAAGCATGTAACTCGGCAACCAATTCGCGAGGCCGGGGACGAAAAGCACGATCAGCGCCGCCAGCAGGATCAACAGGAAGTAGGGCGTCGAACCGGCGAAAATCTTGCCAAGCGTCGCAGTTGGATCCGTTACCGACCCGCGAACCGTATAGACCAGCAAGCCAAATGGCGGTGTCAAAAGACCGGCCTCAATCACCAGGATGCCGAAGATCGCAAAGGCAAGCGGATCGACCCCCAACGTCAGCGCGATCGGCACGAAGATCGGCACGGTCAGCAGGATGATCGACACGCTGTCGATCAACATGCCAAGGACGATCCAGATCAGCATCATCAAGGCAATCAGCATCCACGGCTCAAGCCCGGCCCCGATGAACAAGCCCTGAATGAAATTCACGGCACCGCCGAGTGCCAGAAGCCGCGAATACATCTGCGCCGTGATCAGAAGGAACATGATCGGCGCCGTCGTCTTCCCGGCCTGGAAAATGGCGCTCACGATGTCGCGCCACCGCATGCCCTTCGCCACGCCGATGATCAGCGCGCCAATCGCGCCGAAGCCCGCCGCCTCGGTCGGCGTGAACAGACCCGCCCAGATACCGCCAATCACCAAAAGGATCAGAAGCAGAATGCCGATTCCGCCGATCAACTCCGCGCGCAGTTCCTCGCGGGTAAGCGGCACGAGCGGCTCTTCAAAGGCCGGTGCGATCTCGGGCTTCAGCATCGCCGCGATGATGACATAGGCGGAAAACAACACCGCCAGCAGGATGCCCGGTATGACGCCAGCCATGAACAAGGCGCCTACGCTCATCTCGGTCAAGATGGCCCAGACGATCAATAAAACGGATGGCGGGATCAGCATGCCCAGGCAAGCCGAGCCGGCCACCGCGCCAAGCGCAAATGTCTGCTTGTATCCGACCTTCCTCATCTCCGGATAAGCAATGCGCGAAAACGCAGCTGCGGCGGCAATCGACACCCCCGTAACCGCGGCGAATACGGTGTTTCCGGCGATCGTCGCAATCGCCAAACGCCCCGGCAGTCGCTTCAGCCAGCGGTCGCATATGCGATACAGATCCGACGCCGCGCCCGAACGGGATATGAAATCCCCCATCAAGACGAACAGCGGAATGACCGCAAAAACATCCTTGCGGACGGCCTCGTAAGCCGTGTTGCCAAGGATCGAGACCGCCGCCTCGAAACTGCCCAGCATCAGCCAGACACCAAGACCAGAGCAGATCGCAAGCGCGATACCGATATGTGTGCCCGTCAGGATCAGCAGGATCAGCAGGCCCAGCATCCAGAGGACGATATCTCCACCCATCGCGTCCGCCCTCAGTCCATGTCCAGCGCGGTACCCGGCGCGCTGACTTCGTCAATCAACTGACCGCGCCAGTCGAGGATGATCATCGAGATGTAAGCCCACGCACCGAAGAACGACATGACCAGAACCGTACCGCGCACCGGCCATGTCGGCACACGGAGCGCACCCTCGCCTTCGTACTCACCAATCCGATAGGCATCCGCGAAGGACGGCCACGTGCTCCAGATCAGCCCTACGAAAAACACCAGCCCCAACAAGGCACCAAATGTCCGCAGAAGCCTCCGCACGACAAGCGGAACCGCATCGGCGAAAATCGATGTGCGCAACATCGCTCCCGAATAGATCGCCAGGGGGAGCTGCAAGAATGTAATGGCGACGACCGAGTTTTGGATGATCTCTTTCGTGCCGGGGATCGGTTGGTTCAGCAGGCTGCGCCCCAGGACGTCACCGAATATCAGGAATGCCAGAGCAAGCGTCCAGAAAGCCGAGAACAGATGAATGGCGCGCGTAACCTTGATCACAGCGACGATGGCCCTCCCCCGTCCATTCCCGCGTCCATCAAACGGTATCCGAGACGGTTCCGCGGTCAAGGCGAAAGTTAGCAGTTGATAAATAAGACGGTCTGAAATGCCATCGAGTGCTTGACCAACAAGTCCCGGCTCTTAAGATCGGTATTTAGCGAGCGATAAATAAGCGTATGCGATGGCCACAAGCGGCAGTAAGACCGAGGGCCAGTATTGATGGGAGGAAACCAGATGAACATCACCAAAACGACCGTGCTGTCTGCCGTGGCGGCACTGACAGCCAGCGCCTCATTCGCGGAGAACTTCACATTCCGGATCGGATCGGGTCATCCGAACCCAGCCGCAGTCTATGTGGCGGATGTGGCCGACTTCTTCGTGCCCGAGGTCAAGAAACGCGCCGAAGCCGCGGGGCACACGGTGGAATTCGTCGAGGGCTACGGCGGTGCGATTGCGGGCGTGGCTGAAACGCTGGAAAGCGTGCAGAACGGCATCCTGGACATCGGCGCCTATTGCATCTGCTTCGAACCGGCCAAGCTCTTCCTGCACAACTTCCCGTACTACACGCCCTTTGGCCCGCAGGACTCGGCCGAGGCGATGACGGCGGTGCGCGCCACCTATGACGCGGTGCCCTGGCTGACCGCGCAGTTTGACAGCGAATACGGCCAGGTGCTTCTCGGTCTTCATGGCTGGGACAATTATCATCTTGGCACGACTGATCCCTGGGATACGGTCGAGGACCTCAAGGGCGTTAAGATCGGGGGCGCGGGTCCGAACCTGCCTTGGCTGGAATTCGCCGGGGCCGTGCCGGTCCAATCGACCCTGCCTGATGGATATCTTTCGCTTCAAACTGGGGTCTACAACGGCTGGCTGATGTTCCCGTCGGCCTATTTGGGCTTCAAATTCTACGAACCCTCGCCACACTACACGCTGATCGGCTTCGGTGCGATGCCGGTCAATGCGCTGACCATGAACAAGCGCAAGTTCGACAGCTTGCCCGAGGACATGCAGCAAATCCTGATGGACGTTGGCCGCGCCTATGAGGACCAGTCCGGTGCCTCGCTCAACGGACGTCAGGAAGGCGGCCTGAAGGGCCTGAAGGAAGTCGGTGCACAAATTAAGGAACTGCCAGAAGAAGCCCGCGCTGGTTGGGCGCAAAGCCTGGCCTCGTTCCCGAACCAGCAAGCGAAGGAAGCCGATGGTCGCGGCATGCCAGGCAGCGAGGTGCTAAAGACGTACCTCAAGGCAGTAGCCAACACTGGATATACGATGCCCGTCGACTACGTCATCGAGTGACATGATCAGGGCGGCCTTCAGGGGTCGCCCTTTTCCTTGGCGAAGCCCATGGCACTTTCGGACCGAATTCCCTATCAGGCCATCGTCGATCGCCCGCGTCTTACATTGCCCGACGGCAAGCGGCTAGCGGTCTGGGTCATTCTGAATGCCGAGGAATGGCGCATCGAAAACGCTATGCCGCGCACCGTCCTGCCCCCGCCAATGGGTCAACCGCTTCTGCCGGATGTGCCCAACTGGTCCTGGCATGAATACGGTATGCGCTCGGGCTTCTGGCGGCAATGGAAAGCGCTGACCGACCGCAACATCCCGACAACCTTCGCCGTTAACGGCAGCATCTGCGAAACCTATCCGCGGGTCGCAAGTGCCGGATTGGACGCCGGATGGGAGTTCATGGGCCACGGCTTCTTGCAAGGCCCGATGCACAGGCTAAAGGATCAAGATCGCGCGATCGCCAAGGCACTCGACGCCATCGAGGCCTTTTGCGGCAGTCGCCCCCGCTCGTGGGAAAGCCCTGGCCTGACCGAAACCGAAGAAACGCTCGATCTTCTGCGCAAGCATGGTGTCGAATACGTCGCCGATTGGGTGATCGACGATCTGCCACAAGCGATCGGTACGCCGTTCGGAGATATCACAACCATCCCCTATACCGTTGAAACGAATGACATCACGGTCTACGCCCTGCAAGGCCACGAGTCGGACGTGTTCCTGAAGCGCGGACACGATCAGTTCGACCGCCTCTATGCCGAAGGTGCCGACAATGCCCGCGTTATGGCAATTTCGATCCATCCCTACATCACTGGTGCGCCGCACCGCATCCGCTATCTTGAAGAACTGCTTGACTACGTTGGCGAACACGATGGCGTTGCGTGGATGACGGCCAGCGAAATTGGGGACTGGTACACTTCGCAGATGAAGGCGGCCTAGTCGGCTTCAGTTTCGTCATACGATATCTCGCACTCACTACCGTCGATCCCTTGGCTTTCCTGGCAACAAGTGGGACAAGTTGAGCGAGAATGCAGGCGCTCTTCGACATCATCCTTCCAGTCTTTGTCGTCATCGGCTTTGGCTACGTCGTCGCCTGGCGCGGCTTATTCAGCGAAGCCGGTGTCGATGGTCTGGTGAAATTCACCCAGAACTTCGCCATTCCGTGTCTTTTGTTTCGCGCCATATCCCAGATCGACCTTGGGGCAAGCGTCAGTGCGCCATTGATCCTCAGCTACTATATCGGAGCGTTTGCCAGTTTCTTTGCCGGATACTTCGGTGCGCGTGTCTTCTTCGAACGAAACGCGGTCGATGCGGTCGCGATCGGGTTTTGCTGCCTGTTTTCGAACACCGTCCTTCTAGGATTGCCAATCACCGAGCGTGCCTATGGACCAGAGGCGCTCTCGGCCAATTTCGCTATCATCTCGTTTCACGCCCCGCTCTGCTACATGCTGGGCGTCACGGCGATGGAAATTGCGCGTAGCCGCGCGTCCGCCGTTACTCAAAAAGCGCGGCGCGTCGTCAGTGCGATGTTCCACAACCCATTTGTCATCGCAATTTTGCTGGGCCTTTTTGCCAACATCACCGACTTGCCGCTACCAATTCCCCTGTTGGGCGGCATCGACTTGATGGCAAGTGCCGCCTTGCCAGCCGCGCTGTTCAGCCTTGGCGGCATCCTTTACCGCTATCGTCCCGAAGGCGACATGAAGGCCATTCTGATGGTTTGCGCTATTTCTCTGGCGCTACATCCCACCATTGTTTTCGGCGCGGGAAAGATGGCCGCTCTGGATCAGACCGCGCTGCGTTCCGCCGTTCTGACCGCTGCCATGGCACCCGGGGTCAACGCCTATGTCTTTGCCCATATGTACGGCGCGGCCCGGCGTGTCGCCGCCTCGTCGGTCCTGATTGCGACCGCGGGGTCGATCATCACGATCTGGCTCTGGCTACTGATCCTGCCCTAGACGATCACACAACGCCCAGTGCCTTCAGCACGCGCTCGGGGGTCATCGGCATCTGCCAGATCGAAGCGCCAAGCGGACGCAACGCATCGTTGACCGCATTCATCACCGCTGCCGGCGCGCCGCCTGTTCCAGCCTCTCCCGCGCCCTTGGCACCAAGTACGCTCGTCTTGGTGGGTGTTTCGATATGCGCGACGTGGATGTCCGGCATCTCGGCGGCCATCGGCACAAGGTAATCGGCCATCGAGGCGTTCAGCATTTGACCGTCTTCCGAATAGAGGCACTCTTCGAAAAGTGCGCCGCCGATTCCCTGCACGACGCCACCCCGGATTTGTTCGTCGACCAGAAGCGGGTTCAGAACCCGGCCACAATCCTCGACCGCCCAGAAGTCCAGCACACGCACGATGCCCGTTTCTGTATCCACTTCGACATGCGCAGCCATCGCCCCGTTTGTGAAAACGAAGGGGAACTCGGTCACGCGGTAATGCCGGGTGGCGATCAGTTCCGGCTTCAGATCGGGCGGCAATTCGTTGCCACGGTAATATACCGTTCGGGCCAGATCCATGAGCGACATCCGTTCGGCCCCGTCCAGATCGGTGACATGCCCGTCGCGAATGTCCAGCTTGTCAGGAGACGACTGCAAAATGGCGGCCGCAACCTCCAGCACCTGATCCTTCAACGCCACCGCCGCCTGCAACATTGCCTCACCGCCGATCCCGGCTCCGCGCGAGGCCCAGGTTCCGCCGCCATAAGGCGTGGCTTCCGTGTCGCCGGTCTTGACGCGCACGCGGTCGATATCGACGCCGAAGACACCGGCTGCGATCTGGGCAAGGATAGTATTCGTACCCTGCCCCTGTTCGGTCACAGACGACGCGATCTGTAGCCCGCCGCCCGCATCGAGCCGAACCGTTGCCCCGTCCTGGCTGGCAATCGGCGCTCCGCCGACGCCATAGAACATGGGCGATGGATTGGTGACCTCCACCATCGAACAGAAACCAATGCCACGGTACACACCCGCGTCACGAAGTTTCGCCTGATCGTCACGAAGCGCGTCGTAGCCCATCAATTCCGTCAGTTTCACGATGGCCTTATGATGCGACAGGTCATCCAACTTCATGCCCGCAGCACTCGCGCGTGGGTAGCTGTCGTCGCCCATGAGATTGCGACGCCGCATCTCGACCGGGTCCATGCCGATGGCGGCGGCCGCATCCTCCAACAACCCGTCACATACCGCCATGGCAATCGGATGCCCCACAGCACGGTATTGGCACATCATGTTCTTGTTCTGAAAGACGACCCGTGCCCGGGCGCGATAGTTCTCTATCTCGTAGGGCGCACCGGTCAGGTTCAGAACCTGGTTGGCCTCGATGGCGGACGTCCGGGGATACATCGAATAGGGCCCGATCCCGGTGATATCGTCAAACTCAAGGGCCGCGATCATGCCCTCGCCGGTCACCGCCATCCGGGCGCGGATGATATGATCGCGTGCATGAATGTCGCTCACGAAACTCTCGTTGCGGTCTGCCACGAACTTCACGGGTCGCTTCAAAAGTTTCGCGGCGGCGGCGGTCGCAACTTCATCGCCATAGGTGTGGATCTTGATCCCGAACGAGCCGCCCACGTCTTCGGCCACGATGCGCACATTCTCTTCCGGCAAACCAAGATGCTTGGCGAAGATGAACTGCATCATGTGGGGCGCCTGCCCCGAATAGTGAAAGGTCAGACGATCTTCGGCCGGGTCGTACTCCGCCAGGGCGGTGCGGGCCTCCAGCGTCACGCCGGTATGGCGCCCGAAACGGAACTCCCGCTCAACCGTTGTCACTCCGTCCAGCTGAAAGGCCGCGTCGACGTCACCGACATCGACGGTGCGCTCCCACGCCAGATTGCTATCGAATTCGGCATGAAGACGCGGTGCATCTGGTGCAAGCGCCGCCTCCGGATCGGTCAGCGCGGGCAATTCTTCGTAGTCAACGATGATCTTTTCTGCGGCGTCCTCGGCGGCAGCGCGCGAGGTCGCAACCACCATCGCCACTGGTTCGCCCTGCCAGCGCACACGATCTACCGCGATCGGATGCTGCGGCGGCGACCTTAGTCCCGCAAGGTGGGTGAGTACGCCCACATATGGCTCAACATGCGGAACCAGATCAGCACCGGTGAAAACGGCGACAACGCCAGCCGATGTCGCGGCATCCGACGCATCCAGCTTAGTGATCTTCGCATGGGCGTATGGCGAACGCAGAAAAGCGGCGTGCACCATGCGGGGAAGCTGCTTGTCGTCGACGAAGCGGCCCCGGCCCTCGGCCAGCCGCCGCGCGTCGGGTCGGGGGACGGTTTTGCCGATATAGGAATTCGGCTTGTCGAATATCGTCAGTGGTCCGGTCATGCGTCCACCTCACCCGAAATGACATCGGAAATGGCCTCAACGATGGACTGATACCCCGTGCAACGGCAGTAATTGCCGGACAGGTGCGCACGGATCGCATCGCGATCGGCGGTGCCGCCCGCCTCGACATACTCCAGCGCGCTTGCCAACATGCCGGGCGTACAATAGCCGCATTGAAGCGCGTTGCGTTCGGCAAAGGCCGCGCGAATGGCGTCGGACCGGCCGCTATCGGCCAGCCCTTCGACCGTAGTGACTGTTGCGCCATCAGCCTGCACGGCCAGCATCAGACACCCCCGCACCATGGCCCCGTTCACCTCCAAAGTGCAGGCCCCGCACACACCGTGCTCACACCCGACATGACTGCCGGTCAGGCCAAGGTCTTCCCGCAGGAAGTCCACAAGGTGCTTTCGCACGGAAACGGTCGCCGTTACCGCCTCACCGTTCACCGTCAGTGACACCGATTGCATCTTGCTCATGCCATGACCTCTGCCCATGCGCGTCGCAAGGCGACGCCCGCCAAATGCCGTTTTGTATGGGTGCTTGCATTCATGTCCCCTGCAAAGTCGATCTCGCTCAATGCGGCGACGGCGTTCTCCAACTCAGCTTTACCGCCTGACGTGCCGGCAAGAGCAGCCTCTGCAGCCCTTGCGCGGACCGCGCGATCGGAGACTGCGAAGAACGCGATCCGGACTTCTGACAGATCTTCCGTCGCAACGATTGCGCATCCCGCCATGGCATAGTCACCATGGCGGCGCGTGATCTCGTGAAAACCGATGCGCTGGCGCTTGCTTGCGACAGGCAATTGAATGGCGACTACAAGTTCGTCGTCTTCACGGGCCGTTTCATAAAGACCAAGAAAGAACTCGTCCGCGGCGACGCTGCGTGCGCCTTTCACATTCTGTAGATGGACCTCTGCCCCAAGCGCAAGCAAGAGCGCGGGCATCTCGGCCGCAGGATCAGCAAGCGCACAACTGCCGCCAATGGTGCCGCGGTTGCGGATTGCGGGGTGGGCGATATACGGCAACGCCGTTGAGACAAGCGGTGCGTGCTCGGCCACTTCGCCCGACGCTTCAAGCGCGGCATAGCGTGTCATGGCCCCGATCGTTAGCCGCTGATCCTCGATCCGGACCCCCGCCAAACCATCGACAGCGTTCAGATCGACTAGAGCCTCCGGCGCGGTAAGGCGCAAATTCATCATCGGCATCAGGCTTTGCCCACCGGCCAACGCAAAGGCGTCTTCTTCGGCCATCAGCGCCAGGGCCGCCTCCAGCGTTTCCGCTCGGTGATAGTCGAAATCCGGTGCTTTCACCTGGTCCTCCCCCTTACAAGCCTTGTGCTTGCCGCATCTTGGCTTATGACACTATTTATCGATCTATAAATTAACTCAAGTGCGACGTCGACAGTCCCAGCCAAGCGACACTGGGAAAACCGGGGCCTTGAATCCGCTTTGAAAGGAAAACCACATGAGCGCGAAACCAATGCCGGGCACCCCGGCACCTGCACTAACCTTGCCGCTGGCCGGCGGGGGAACATTCGATCTGTCCACGCAATCGCCCGAAGCCGCTACGATGGTGATCTTTTACCGCGGTCTGCACTGCCCGGTCTGCGAAATCTATCTGACGAAGGTCAAGGACAAGGCCGCAGCCTTTGCCGAAGCAGGTATGCCGATCGTTTTGGTTTCGATGGATGGGCAAGAGCGCGCAGAGAAAGCCAAGTCGGACTGGGGCCTGGATGACCTGCCCGTGGCTTATGGCCTGACCGAGGCACAGGCCCGCGATTGGGGTCTTTATATCTCGACCTCGATCAAAGAGGTCGAGCCGCAGACCTTCTGCGAGCCGGGATGCTTCTGGATCCTGCCTGACGGCACACAGTACCTGATCGATATCGCCACAATGCCCTTCGCGCGGCCCGACCTTGACATCCTTCTGTCAAGGGTCGTCGCGATCGGCAATGGCTATCCGCCTCGCGGCACAAGCGCCTGAAAAACAGCACGCGGTGTCACGGACGCCGCGTGCCTTCGTGAAACCGGTCGAGCCCCGAAAGCAGGCTGTCGATCGAAGTCTCGATCACGAAATTCAAATCCTTGATTGGAATTTGTCCGTAAATCTCGGTCCGCACCCCGTAGTAATAAATGCCGCCATGCACCGACCATGCCAATTCGGTCTCGTCATCGGTGACTTGTCCAGCGAAAAGCCCGTTCTCATGCCGGTACTCGCGAATGATCGGCTCCAGGATACGATCGCGGACACGGTCGATGTATCGTCGGTTGATCGCACCGCCCTTCAGACCAGCGAAAAGAAAAATCCGCATCCAGTCGCGCTGGAACACAACCATTGCGTACGCATGATAGAAGCGAACAAGCCGATCACGTAGCGGCACAGTCCGATCGGCCAGCATCTCGTCCCATTCGCTGCGCCATCGCCGAACATAGACGGCCTTATAGACCTCGGCGATCAGATCGTCCTTGGAGTCGAAATAGCGGTAAAGCAGTGGCTGCGTTACGCCAAGCCGCTTGGCCAGTTCGCGGGTCGAACTGTCAAAGCCTTCTTCGGCGAAGAACTCGATGGCCTTTTGCACGAATTCCTCGCGCCGCTCTTCCGATGGAAGGCGCTTGCGTTTTTCATTTGCTGCGCTGGCGTCGGTCACGCATCCTCCCAGGACCCGTTTATGCGAAGGCGATGGTCCACGATAAGCCCCTTGGCCAAGGTCTGTTCAAGGAAACATCCCTTCTTCGCGGCGTCCAACAAGCGCCGCTGATCCTCGGCCGACGCGTCGCTGTCAAGCGACACATCAAGGCCGAAACCAACCGGGTTCGTTACATAGGGCTCGTTGCCTTCCTGCTCGCCTTCCCAGTGCAGGCGCGCACGCACCTCGACGTCACGGACTTCGATTTTCAATCGCTTCGAAAATGCTCGGATCTGCGTCATGAGGCATCCGGTCAGGGCCGCGGTGAAAAGCGCCAGCGGTGGCGGCGCGGTGCCGTCCCCACCATGAAAGGCGCCTTCATCTGTCGCCAGTTCGAAGCTTTCCTTCTGGGCCGGCCAATCGACCGAAATATCGTTGCGCATTTTGCCGCTGGATCGCCCAACGCCTTCGAAAATCACATCGAACCGTTTCTTCATTGCAAACCTTCCGAAAGCTGGGGCAAATTATCAATCGATAACTAAACATGACCGGGACGACCCGGCAAGACAAGCGAACACATGGGAGGAAAGCGGATGGCCAAGCTCACCCGTGAGGATATCTATCGTACCGCCAAAGAACTTTCGAACTGGGGTCGTTGGGGCGACGACGACCAGATCGGGACGCTCAACAACATCTCTCCGCAAGACATCGTTTCTGCAGCGGGGCTTGTGAAGCAGGGCAAAGTGTTTGGCTTGGGTCTCGACCTCAAACAGAAAATTCAGTCCGGGCTGTTTGGTGGGCGTTGGAACCTGATTCACCAGATGCTCGCCACGGGCACCGACGCCGTTAGCGGCGAACAGGATGGCGACGGCAATGCTTATCTGCGCTACGCCGACGATGCGATCAACGTGCCGTGCCAGGGATCGACGCAATGGGACGCGCTCTGCCACATCTTCCTCGATGACAAGATGTATAACGGGTTTTCTGCGACCGATGTGACGGTAAACGGCGCCAAGAAACTGGGGATCGAGAACTACCGCGACAAGATGGTCGGACGAGGTGTGTTGCTGGACATCGCACGCTGGAAAGGCGTCGACAGCCTGGACGATGGTTACGCGATCACAAATGCCGACCTCGACGCCTGCGCCGCGGCGCAGGGGGTGGAGATCCGCAAGGGCGACTTCGTCATCTTCCGCACCGGCCACCAGGAACGCTGCCTCGCCAGCGGCGACTGGGAAGGCTATGCAGGCGGCGACGCGCCGGGGCTTGCCTTCGAAACCGCCTACTGGATCAAGGAGCATGACATCGCCGGCATCTGCGCCGACACCTGGGGATGCGAGGTGCGCCCGAACGAGACGGACGAGGCAAACCAGCCCTGGCACTGGGTCGTGATCCCGGCGATCGGTATAGCAATGGGGGAAATCTTTTATCTCAAGGAGCTGGCCGCCGACTGTGCCGAGGATGGCGTCTATGAGTTCCTTTTCACCGCACCGCCACTACACCTGCCCGGCGGGGCGGGATCTCCCATTAACCCTCAGGCCATCAAGTGACACCGGTTCTCTGGGGCCGCGCGAGTTCCGTCAATGTCCAAAAGATCATGTGGGCGCTGGAGGAATGCGGCATCGCCCACAGGCGCATCGACGCGGGCGGCAGGTACGGGCAAACGGACACTGCCGAATTCGCTGAGATGAACCCGATGCGGCGCGTGCCGGTCTGGCAAGAAGACGGGCTGACGCTTTGGGAAAGCCACGCGATCCTGCGCCATCTGGCCCGTGGCCCCGGCGCAGCGCTTTGGCCGAAAACCCGCAACGAACAAGCCATCGCCGACCAATGGATCGAGTTCACGACGACGACGCTTTTGCCGCCGCTTATCGGCGTTTTCTTCGAAACCGTGCGCCTGCCGCCCAACGAGCGATCGCCTGAGATGCTGTCAAAGCATCTCGGCGCGCTCGACGCTGCGCTCGACATTCTGGATGGACGGATATCCCAAAGTCCATGGTTGGCCGGGAAACACTTCGGCATTGCCGATATTGCCGCCGGATCGCCCCTGTATCGGTATTTCACGATGGACATTCGACGCCCCGCCAGAGCCGCGCTGGACGACTGGTATGGCCGCCTGACCGAACGCCCTGCATATGTGAAGACCGTCATGACCTCATATGAAGAACTCCGCGGCGCCTGAGATTGATCACGTCACGGGAACAGCAGTTTCTTTCATGATCTCATCAAGCTTCGGATTGCTGCGTCCGTCCTGATTGACGGTCCGATCCGTGTCGAAGATCAAGGAGCCAAGGTGCCGGGCCTGCATGTAGGCGCGACGCGCCTTTGGCACACGCTCGTGGGAATAAGCAGCAAGCGCTTCCGAAAGGGGCGCGCTTGACACATGCGCCGCAAGCGCAAGTGCGTCTTCCGCCGCCTTGGTGACACCCATACCCACGTGCGGGCGCGCAACACAGGCAGCATCGCCCGCTAAAGCCACGCGACCCTCGCCGAAAACCGGACTGTAATGGTCGTAGATGGGCGTGAAGAATGGGCGACCGCTTCTTTGGATGATTTCAACGAAGGGCGCCGGCAGGCGTTTCGCCGCGTCCGCCTCCATCCCGGCCAGAACGTCGTCCCGAACCAAGGGCGGCGGGATCGAGACGGGGTGATACGTGCCTTCGGCGTCGGTCAGCATATCCCGCAACTCATCCGTGGTGGTAGCGCTGTACCACACGAAATTATAGCGCCTATGTCCGGGGCGCAGGTCGTTCTTTATCCCCGCAATCGGATACCCAACGATCTGCGTGCCGTTTGGGGCAAAGAACCCGAAATCACGGAAGATACCTTCCGGGACAACGCATTCATCGGCCAGCGCGCGCCAGACGACGTATCCGGAATATTGAGGCTGAACCTCAGGCAACATTTGTCCTCGGATGGCCGAGCGAAACCCGTCCGCCCCAACGATCAGATCCGCCTCTTCACGGCTGCCGTCCTCGAATTCAGCCAGCACGCCGGATTCCGTCTCCTGATAACCCGTGATACCGCGACCAAGACGGTAGGTGCCCTCGGGCATCAACACGCGCAAGATCCGGTGAATGCGGTCCCATGACGTCACCACCTGAGGATAGGGCAAACGTTTGACGAGAGCACCGGTGATATCGAAAGCAATACGGTCTTCGACCGCCACACCAAGATCCTCGGTCGATGCGCCCACCCTGTGGAACGCGTCGATCAGCCGTTTATGCGTAACGATTCCGGCCCCTCGCCCCGCCAGTTCTACAGCGGTTCGTTCGAAGACCCGAACCGACCACCCGGCGTTCAGCAAGGCCGCGGCAGCGAAAAGCCCGCCGATCGAGCCACCCGCAACAATGGCCGTCCCTGTTCTTTGCATTCGGGCACTTCCCAAGCTAATTTATCGATCTATAAATAAGCCATATAGCGGAAGGCGAAGCCATGGCAATGACAGAGTCCTCACCACAGGCATTCACCGGCCCCCATTGGACGGAAGGACTGCTGGATGAACTGCGAGCGACCGGAAACAACGGTCAGGTCGGCTCACGGATCGTCAGCGAGACCGAGCGGGTGCGGGTCTGGTTGATCGAAATGCAACCCGGCGATCGGCTGCCCTTTCACACGCATGTGCTGGATTATTTCTGGACGGCAACCACCCCTGGTAAGGCGCGTTCCCGATACTCGGATGGCAAGGTCGTCGAGGCTGACTATGCAACTGGCGATACCAAACATTTCCACTTCGCCGCCGGAGAGCAGATGACCCACGATCTGGAGAACATCGGCGACTCGGTTCTGTGCTTTACGACTGTCGAATTTCTCGACAGCGCGAACCGCCCGCTATTGTAAGGGTCTGTATCAGGTATCCGGGTCGATCAGCTTGCGCAGCATGGTCGTGAAACCCTCCACTTCGGCATCCGAAAAGGGGGCGAAGGTCTCTTGGGCATGAGCTTCTGCGACGGCCCAGCACCGACTGGCCTTGTGTTGCCCTTCGTCTGTCAGACTGTAACCACCGTCCTGGGACACCACAAATCCTCGATTTTCCAATGTACCAAGTGCGGCCCTCGCCTCGGCCATGGGCGTGTGCAAAAGTTGGACCAATTCGTCTGCGGCCATTCCCGACAGATCGTTCAGCATCAAGAGGATCCGCGCCTCGATCAGGCTGAGGTCCAGCGTCTCGATCTTGGGTTGATAGCGCTCCTGGTAGGCTCGCACGGCCCGAAGCATCAAAAAGAACGCATGATTGCCCGTGCGTCCCCAATCGTCATTCTGCGGTTTTTCCTTCTCGACACCGGGAAAGGTGTCGGGGTGGCTATATACCATGGCATAAGAGCCTTGGTGAAAACAAAGCGGCGACCGGCCGAAATCGTCGAAATCGACGACTTTGCCTACGAAAATCCAGTGGTCACCACCTTCGAGTTTGTCGTACGTCTCGCATTGAAACCGGCCCGCGCAATTGGGAAAGATCGGCGCGCCGCCGATCCCTTCCTGCCAGTCGACGCCCGCAAACTTGTCCTCTTGCTGACGGGCGAAATGGTTCGACATCTCCAACTGATCCGCGGCCAGGATATTGACGGCGAAATGGGATGCCGTCTCGAAAATTGCACAGCTTCGCGCATCCTTCTTGCTGCTCCAAAGGATGAGTGGCGGGTCAAGCGACAATGAGTTGAAGCTGCTGGCCGTGACCCCTACCCTTGTGCCATCGGTGCCTTTGGCGGTGATTATCGTAACCCCGGTCGCAAAATTGCCCAGCGCCCGGCGGAGTGCCCTTGGGTCGATTTCTGTGGGTTTCGTCGCGACAGTCAAATTGCGGCTCCGGGAATAATGCCAATCACGCTATCCAGTTATCATAAGTGCGGTGGCTGTCCTAGGAGCGACGCTGACAGATCAAGGCTGGCCGGTTCTTGTTCGCATCCTTTCTGTTATCAGACCCCATGCGCCTGACATACCAAGACACAGCCTTGGCAGTTCTTGCCGCCCTGATCTGGGGCGCGACGTTTCCGATCTCGGCGATCGCGCTGGAAGACACGCCACCCATCTTCTTCACCTTTCTCAGATTCCTGTGCGCCGCTGGCTTCGTCCTTCTCGTGCCGCGCCCACGGATGGCCTGGACAAAACTGGCCACGCTGGGCCTGCTGTTGGGTGCGGGTCAATATGGGCTCATGTTTGTTGCCATGTCGCAGGGTATGCCGGCGGGAATGGCTGCCGTTCTTGTCCATACCCAAGCTGTCTTCACTGTCCTGATCGCAATCGTATTTCTCGGCGAACGACCGACGATGCGAACACATCTTACACTGGCTTTGGCAACAGTAGGGCTCGCGTGCTTGCTTGTTGATCAAGCGCAGGGCGGTGCGGTGCTGGGGTTCGTCTTGATGATCCTCGCGGCACTCTCTGCTGCCGCTGGCAACATCATCTTGAAGAGCGCAGGGAAGGTCGAAATGATCCGTTTGGCGGTTTGGATGAGCCTCGCACCTCTCCTGCCGCTGGCCTTGCTGAGCAGATACCTGGAAGGCAGCGGATCTGTTGTCGAACTTCTCGATACGATGACGTGGACCACCTTGGCCGCGGTCGGCTACTCGGCAGTCCTGTCCACAGTTGTGGCTTATGCCATATGGGGTAGGCTTTTGGTGACCTACACGGCCGCGCAAGTCGCCCCCTTTTTTCTGTTCGTCCCAGCGTTCGGCCTGGCCCTGTCTGCACTGGTTTTGGGTGAGACGTTGTCCGCGTTCCAGCTTTCCGGCTCGGCCTTGATCTTTGTCGGGCTAATTGTTTCGATCCTCCAAATTGAGCGACCGGCATCCAACGACGGCCGGCAGAGCGAGGAAACCGAATGACCAGCGACGACCTATTCCCTAACGGCTGGAGCCCGACGACCCGGTACCCGGACCCCGCGGTGCAATCGATCGATCCCGCTTTCGACAAGTATCGCCTTCCGCTCGCCGGGGTCGAACGTCTGGCGACTGGGATGCGCTGGTGCGAGGGTCCGGTTTGGTTCGGCGATGCGCGCCACCTGTTATGGAGCGACATTCCCAACAACAGGATCATGCGCTGGAACGAGGAAACGGGCGAGGTCAGCGAGTTCAGGTCGCCATCCAATTTCGCGAATGGGCATACGCGGGATCGCCAGGGTCGCCTCGTCTCTTGCGAACACGGCGGGCGTCGGATCACTCGAACAGAATATGACGGCACGATCACCACGCTTATGGACAGCTTTGAGGGAAAACGACTGAATTCGCCCAACGATGTTATCGTGAAATCCGACGGCAGCGTGTGGTTTTCCGACCCGGTGTTCGGGATTCTTGGCAACTATGAAGGCCACAAGTCCGAGCCCGAACTTGGCCAGAACGTCTATTGCCTAGACCCAGAAACAGGCGAGGCGATTGTCGTCGCCGACGACATCCTCGGACCGAACGGTCTTTGCTTCTCGCCGGATGAGCGCATTCTCTACATCGTCGAGTCGCGCGGTGAACCGAATCGCAAAATACTGGCCTATGACGTTGCAGAAGACGGGCGCAGCTTGTCGAACAAGCGTGTAATTATCGACGCCGGTCCAGGCACCCCCGACGGGATGCGCTGTGATGTCGATGGCAACTTGTGGTGCGGCTGGGGCATGGGGGACCCTGATCTGGACGGCGTTATGGTTTTTGCACCAGACGGCAAACCCATCGGGCGCATCATCTTGCCCGAGCGTTGCGCCAATGTCTGCTTTGGTGGGCGGTCCAACAGCCGTCTATTCATGGCGGCGTCCCAGTCAGTTTATGCTCTGTACGTGAATGTGGCAGGTGTGTCGGGCGGGTGATCAGATTTATGGGCTAGAAGGCGCCAGACCCAACGCAATGTTCATCGATTGAGCCCACACGGCGCGTCTTGACCGCGCACCGTCCGGTCAGCTTGAGGGGCGCGCCATTTAGCATCACGCGGTTGATCCCGCGTCGTATTCTGCGCTTTCGAAATCGATATGGATATGGTTGCCATCGGGGTCGTGCAAGTTGATCTGCACCACCGGAATGCCCGGCACAGGATCGATCGAATAGGCCACGCCACGATCTTCGAGGCGCGACCGCATCGCGCCCATGTCCGATGCGCGAAACGCGAAATGCTCCAGAGTGACGTTGCCGCCCGCCTGAGGTGGATCAGACACTTCGACTAGGTGGATCACCGCTTGATCGCCCATGTAGAGCCAGGCGCCATCAAAGGGGAAATCCGGACGCGGTCCGGTGGGGAAACCCAAGATATCGCCGTACCACTCGATCATGGTCGAGAGGTTTGCGGTGCGGATGTTGACGTGGTCGAAAGATTGGATCGGCATGAGGATGATGCTACCGGCGCCAAGCCTTCCGGTCCAGCGGGAAGGACATATGTCCTTGGCCAACGCCCGGCGTTGCGCCTGAATTCCTAAGCCGGCAATGGCGGCAGACGGTTCTCAGATGCAAGCTGCTTGAACGCGCGATAGGTTGCCGCGATGCCCTCCTCGAGGCTGACTTTTGCATATGCCGGAACATGCGCTCGCAGCGCGGCCTCATCGAGGTCCGGAGGAAAGGGGAATTCGTCGCCCTCTGCACTGACTTGGACCATATTCTCAAGGCCTTGCAGGATAGAAAGACTTTTCTCGATGGTTTCGCAGCGACCATTGAGATCGAAGACATGGGCGCCAGCGCCATCCTGAGAGACCGCCGCAATGAACGCGGCTGCAGCCTCACCTGCATAGAGCCAGCTATAGGGTCCCGTGTAGGGAATCTCGAAGTCCTGTACCAAGGCCGCGGCATGGATCGCGGCCGTTGTTAATGAACTCATGCCCTGGTCCCGCCCAACGCCATAGACAACGTTCGGCCTTAGCCCAACAGCAGGCACCCCCCAGTCATCCCAATAGATGCGGGCGGTTTGCTCGTTGGCGAGTTTGTAAGCCCCATAGAGCGTAGCTTTATAGCGATCTCCTTCGGTCAGTGCGACGGACGCCACGGACGAGGCATAGACGGTCCGCTTGATCCCTGCATTGCGGGCGGCTTGAAAAATGTTGATCGTGCCCTCGACATTGACTCTCGCTCCAAGCGCAGGATTTGCCGCACAGAATGGCACCTGAAGTCCTGCAAGGTGGATGATCGCCCGTATTCCGTGCCGATCTGCCAAGGCCCCGACAGCTGCGCCGTCGGTAACGTCACAAGTCTCCCAATCAAGCGCGGCAGACGCGTCTTCGCCCAGGATCAGGGCAGGTCTGGCGCGGTTGTCGTGCAAATCGGCGGCTACGCATTGAACTCCCGAACGGGTCAAGACAGAAACCACCCATGCTCCGATGCAACCGCCTGCACCGGTCACAAGCACCGGCCCGTCAAAGCGATGCGGAGACACAAGAAACGGGTCGGTCAAGAAATCCATAGGGGCTCTCCAATAAGGTGCCGGTCAGAATGCCAAAGCAATGGTTTCTGAAAAGATGCCTTTCCGCAACCAGTCACTGACATGGCAAGAATGAAGCTCCGCGCGCGATGGCTCGTTTCTGCAAGTCGTCACTGGGCGCTGGCGTCAGAAAAATTCGAACCAGTCTCTGCCAGGACAGCGGGCGTGTACAATTCCGCGCAAAGAGCGCGCCATTCGGTCAGAGAAGCGGTTCTGTTCAGCTTGATGAGGTGTCGAGAAGAGAGACTGCGTTCTTGGTTGAAGTGGTTTGA
>JASJDQ010000076.1 GCA_030065075.1 Paracoccaceae bacterium
GCGGACGCGATCACCCAGACCATCGGTGGCTTCACCCAGGGCATGACCGGCGATATGTCGGAAATCGTGGGCTTCCTGCAATCGGGCGAAGTACGCGCATTGGCCGTTCTGACCGAAGAGCGTGTTCCGGGCTTCGAAGACGTGCCCACCGCCAAGGAGCAGGGTCTGGACGTGGTCGCCGTGAACTGGCGTGGTCTCTATGTGCCGAAGGGCATCAGCGACGAGAAGTTCGAAGAGTGGGGCGCCAAGCTTCAGGCGGTTGCCGACAGTGCCGAGTGGAAGGAAGCCATGGCCGCCAATGGTCTGGCCCCCTTCACAAAGGTGGGCGGCGACTTCCAAAGCTGGGTTGACGGTGTCATCGGCGACACCGTGGAGCTGTCGAAAGAGATCGGCGTTCTCCAGTGATGAAAAGCGACCGTCTCTTCGGAGTGGTCGTCATCCTTGGCGCGCTCGCCTATGCGGCGGGCGCGCTTCAGATACAGACCAGTTTCATGTCGGACCCCGTGGGGTCGAAAACCTTTCCGCTGATCCTGGCGGGCGTTGCAGCACTTTGCGGGTTGGTGATGATCGTGCGCCCTGACGCCGAACCTGACTGGCCCGGTCTGGCAACTTTCGGCAACCTTGCGATCTCGGTCGCGGTGATGGTGGCCTATGCCTACACCATCAAGCCCCTTGGCTTCATGATTCCGACGGCGATCTGCGCGGCCATCCTGAGCTATCAGATTTCGCCCCGTGCACTTCCCGCCACCTTGACGGGGGTCGGCCTGTCGATCGGGCTGTTTCTGGTCTTCAAGTACGCGCTAGGCCTCGGCCTGCAGCCCTTCCCGAAAGGCTGGTTCTGAATGGAGCTGCTGACGAACCTGGCCCTTGGCTTCAGTGTTGCCCTGTCGCCCTTCACACTGTTCCTTGCAGTGGCGGGCTGCTTCCTTGGAACCATCATCGGCGCCCTGCCGGGCCTTGGTCCGTCGAACGGCGTCGCGATCCTGATCCCACTTGCGTTCTCACTTGGTTTGGATGCGACATCGTCGCTCGTCTTGATGACCGCCGTCTATTACGGCGCGATGTACGGCGGGCGCATCTCGTCGATCCTCTTGAACATCCCCGGCGATGAGCCCGCATTGATGACGACGCTCGACGGTTATCCGATGGCCAAGGCGGGCCGCGCAGGCGACGCGCTGGTGCTGTCGGGGTTCGCCAGCTTCTTTGGCGCTCTCTTTGCGACCATCGGCCTGATGCTGCTGGCACCTATCCTATCGCGCATTGCCTACCAATTCGGACCGGCCGAATATTTCGCGCTCTACCTCCTCGCCTTCTCCACCCTCGGCGGCATCGCGTCCAACAACCAGGCGAAGGCGGCACTCGCGTCCTGTATCGGACTTGGCATCGCCATGATCGGGCTAGACAACCAGACCGGCATGCCTCGCCTTACGGGTGGCAACCTGCACCTGATGGACGGGATCGATTTCCTGGTCGCCATCGTCGGGCTCTTTGCCGTGGCCGAGGTGTTCATCTTCATCGAAAGCCACGGGCGCGGGTCCTCGATCGGGGTAAAGCTGGACAAGGTCACCTTGCCTGTCCGCGAGTTGGTGCGCGGCATCGGCACCATGTTCCGCTGCAGCATCATCGGCTTCATCGCAGGCGTGCTGCCCGGGGCCGGTGCCTCGCTGGGGTCGTTCCTGGCCTATGTCAGCGAGAAGAAATGGCGAGGCGGCGAGCGGAGCGGTTTTGGAACCGGCGAACCACAGGGCGTGATCGCGCCCGAAGCCGGCAACAACTCGGCCGCCGGCGGCGCGCTTGTCCCCATGCTGACGCTCGGCGTTCCGGGCTCCGGCACAACGGCGGTCCTGCTGGCACTGTTGATGACGTTGAACATCACACCCGGCCCAACGCTCTTCACCGACCGGCCAGAGGTCGTCTGGGGCCTGATTGCGTCGCTGCTGATTGCGAACTTCGTGCTCCTGGCCATGAACGTGCCGCTAGTGAAGATCTTCGTCAAAATCCTGACAGTGCCACCGTGGATCCTGCTGCCGGGCGTGATGATGGTCTCGTTCGTCGGGATCTTCTCGCTGACGGGCAGCTACTTCGACCTGCTTTTGATGATCGTCTTCGGCATCATCGGCTGGCTCTTCCGCAAGCTCGATATCCCGACCGTACCGATCATTCTGGGTATTCTGCTGGGCAAGCACATGGAGGACGCGCTGCGCCGGGCCATGATCCTGAGCGATGGGGATTGGACCTATCTCTTCTCCTCCGGTATTTCCATCGGGCTTTGGGCCTTTGCCGTGCTTGGCTTCATCGCGCCCTTCTTCGTGCGCCACCTAATCCGCAAACCCCAAGCGATCACCGACTGATATGACCCGCGTCCTGATCCCTTCCGGCGCGCTGGGCCTTGATTACGACAAGGCCGCACTGGCGCTGGGTGTCTCGATGAAGCCCGACTTGATCGCGATCGACGGCGGATCGACGGACAGCGGCCCGTCCTATCTGGGCCGCGGCGTGTCGAAGTATTCGCGCGCATCCACCAAGATCGAATGGAAGGGCTTGATCGAGGCCGCGCGGAAAGCGGCATGCCCGCTGGTGATCGGAACGGCAGGGACCTGCGGCACGGACAGCGCGGTGGACTGGCTGTTGGACATAACGCGCGAGTGTCTGTCGGAACTGGGGTACAACGCACGCATTGCCGTGTTGAAATCCCAGCAAGACCCCAAGGTGGTCGCCACTGCATTTCAAGACGGTCGCGTCACCGCATTGCCCGCCGCTCCCGAAATCGACGCGGCCACGATTGAGGCCTGCACCAACATCGTCGCCTTGGCGGGGGCCGAACAAATTGCAGCCGCCCTCAAGACCGGCGCCGATATCGTCATTGCAGGACGCACCACAGACACCGCCACCATTGCCGCCCTGCCAATCGAACGGGGCGATGCGCCCGGCGGCGCATGGCATGGTGCGAAGATCGGGGAATGCGGGGCGCTTTGCGCGACCCATCCGCAAAGCGGCGTTCTGATGGTCGAATTCGATGACACCGGGTTCCTGGTCACGCCGCTTGCGGAAAGGGCCAAGGCTTCGCCCCATACCGTTTTGGCGCACATGCTGTACGAGAACTCCGATCCGTTCATCCTGCATGAACCCGGCGGGCATCTGGACGTGACAGGCGCGCGGTACGATGCCGTCGACGACAAACGGGTGCGCGTGGAGGGCTCGGTCTGGCAACCTTCAAAGACGTACACCGTCAAGCTCGAAGGTGCGCGTATCGCCGGGTATCAAACGCTGCTGATGGCGACGCTTCGGGACAGGCACTATGTCACCCACTCGAAAGCGTGGATCGCCGATATAACGGCACGGCACGCTGCAAAGTTGCAAGACAGGCTGGGTCTGACGCCCGACGTCTACCATTGCGACCTGCGGCTTGTCGGGGTGGACAGCACGCTCGGCCCGATTGAGACGGGCGATACGCAGCCCAACGAAGTAGGCGTGCTTTGTGTGATCACGGCGGACACCCAGGAGCTTGCGAACGAGATCGGCAAGCTGATGAACCCGTACTTGTTGCATCACCCCCTGACGGTGGACGAGGAACAACCGACGTTCTCGTTCCCGTTCTCGCCTGCCGAGATCGACCGGGGACCGACCTACGAATTCTGCCTGCACCACGTCCTGCAACTGGACGACCCGATGGAGGCATTCCGGCTAGAGGTCGTTGATGCTTGAAGTGGGGCAGGTCGCCCGAAAAGTACGATCCAAGAATGCCGGCCCCTTCTGGCTGACGATTGATGTCTTTTGCGACGATGCCACGGCCTTCCGACAGCTCGCCAAAGGACTATCTACCGAGCGCGTGGCACAGGCCCTGCAAGTCGAACCAGGCGACATAAAACGCTTCGATATAGAGGCATTGAACGTCATCAAGATCAGCCTGCCGCGCCCGACAGTTCAGGGCAGCATCGACGACCGCGACATGCACGGCGCCGCCTGGGCATCCGTCATCGCCGAACTGGAGATCAACTGATCGTTGTGCGGATTCTCACACAAGAATCTTTCGGTTTTCCGTAAATTGCTGAAAACCCAAGACGATCCGTCCATGTGAAAAACGCTTGAACGCCGCCCCGACTTGCCCAAACTGACAATCAATCAACATCACAAAGATAACTTCTGGGAGGAAACAATGACAAAACATCTTAGCTGCGCCGTTCTGGCGCTTATGGCAACCGGCTTTGCGACCGAGACATTCGCCACCGAATGGAACGTCTCCCTTTGGGGCAAACGTCGCGCCTTCACCGAACACGTAGAAAAGCTGGCCGAGCTTGTGTCGGAAAAGACGAACGGCGAGTTCACCATGAACATCTCTTACGGGGGTCTCTCGAAGAACCGCGAAAACCTCGACGGTATCTCGATCGGCGCGTTCGAGATGGCACAGTTCTGCGCGGGCTATCACCCCGACAAGAACCGTGTGATCACCGTCCTGGAACTGCCCTTCCTCGGCGTTTCGAACCTGGAAGAGGAAGTCGCGGTGTCGATGGCCGTCTACGGCCACCCTGCCGCGACGGATGAAATGGCGCAGTGGAATGCCAAGCTGCTGATGACCTCGCCCATGCCGCAGTACAACATCGTCGGTACCGGCGAGCCGCGTGACAGCCTGGACGAGTTCGAAGGCATGCGTGTCCGCGCCACCGGCGGCCTTGGCAAAGCATTTGAAAGCGTCGGGGCTGTCCCGACCTCGGTCACGGCAACGGAAGCTTATCAGGCCATGGAATCGGGCGTCGTGGACACGGTCGCCTTCGCCCAGCACGCCCACCTGTCCTTCGGCACCATCAATCAGGCCGACTGGTGGACGGCAAACCTGAACCCCGGCACGGTCAACTGCCCGGTCGTGGTCAACATCGATGCCTATGAGTCACTCTCCGACGAGCACCGCGAAGCTCTTGAAAGCTCGATCCCAGAATCGCTCGACCACTACCTAGCGAACTACGGACAGCTTCTTGAGCAGTGGGAAAGCATCCTGGCCGAGAAGAACGTGGCTAAGGTGGAAATCCCCGAGGCTGAACTGGCAGCCTTCCGGGAAAAGGCCGCCGATCCGATCCGTGCCCAATGGATCGCCGATATGGAAGCCCAGGGACTGCCGGGTCAGGAACTCTATGACCTGGTTCAGGAAACGCTCAAGAAAGAGCGGATGACCAACTAAAGCGATGGGGCGCCGCATCTGGCGCCCCTATTACCCCCGTGACCCGCGACGAATTCAACGCCTACTGCCGCGCCAAGCGTGGTACGTCCCATGTCGTTCAATGGGGCAACTCCGATGTCTGGAAAGTCGGCGGCAAAGTCTTTGCGCTGTGCGGTTGGAACGATGGCCACGAAGCCTTCACTTTCAAGGTGTCCGAGATGATTTACGAGGTCATGCAGGACCAGCCCGGCTATCGTCCGGCGCCTTATCTCGCCTCGCGCGGGATGACGTGGCTGCAAATTCATGAACCCTCGCAGGTCAGCGATGCGGACACGTGCCAGCACATAGATGCCTCTTATGACCTTGTGGCCGCCAAGCTGACGAAGAAGCAGCGGTGCGAGCTTGGATTGGAGGAAACCTGAATGTCCGGCGGAACCGTTCTTCAGGATTCGAGCCTACTAAGCCGGTTGGACCGCGCATTGTTGCCGCTTGAAAAGGCGACCGCCCTGATCTCCGGTCTTGCCGCGTTCTCGCTCATGTTCCTCGCCGCCTATTCGGTCGCGGGGCGGCAATTGGACAAGACCTTCATCGCACCGTTTCTGGACCGTATCGGCCTGATGGATGGCCCACTTCTTGGCTATGTCGACTATATCGAGGCGCTGATGCCGCTGATCGCGATCATGGGTGTATCCTATGTCCAACGCGAAGGCGGGCATATCCGGATGGACATCCTGATCGGCCAGTTGCGCGGGCGTCTTCTTTGGCTGTTCGAACTGGTATCGGTGCTTCTGATCCTGGCCCTGATGATCGCTCTTGTCTGGGGGGCCTGGGCGCATTTTGACCGGTCGTTCGATTGTGCGCGGCCCCTTTGCTCACGCGACAGTTCGATCGACATCGGCTTGCCCATTTGGCCGTCGAAGCTAGTGGTGCCCATCGCCTTTGCCGTGCTGGTGGCCCGGTTGATCCTACAGGCCATAGGTTACGCCCGCGCGCTTTGGCTGGGGCTCGAAAACCCGGTCGCCGTGCCGCTCATTCAATCCATTGCCGAACAGGCCGCTGCCGAGGCCGAGCAGCTTGAGGGCGGCAAATGACCGAAATCGAGATAGGACTTTGGACCACGGGCGGCATGCTTCTGATGGTCTTTCTGGGCATGCGCGTCGCTTTCGCAGCGGGTCTGGCGGGATTTGTCGGGCTGGTCTGGCTTCGCTGGAACGGGTTCGACTATGACCCCGACCGCTTCTGGAAGGCGCTGGAGATCAGCGCCAAGATCGCGGGCCAGGTCCCGCACTCCAAAGTGTCAGCACAGGCGCTGTCGCTGATCCCCACCTTCATCCTGATTGGCTATCTTGCTTATCACGCCAAGCTGACCACCGCGCTTTTCGAAGCGGCCAAGCGCTGGATCGCCTGGGTGCCGGGCGGTCTTGCGGTGTCGACCGTCTTTGCAACGGCAGGGTTCGCCGCCGTCTCAGGCGCGTCGGTGGCAACGGCGGCGGTCTTTGCACGCATCGCCATTCCCGAGATGCTGAAGGTCGGCTATAACAAGCAATTCGCGGCGGGCGTCGTCGCGGCGGGCGGCACGCTGGCGTCCCTGATCCCACCCAGCGCCATCCTCGTGATCTATGCGATTATCGTCGAACAGGACGTGGGCAAGTTGCTGCTGGCGGGCTTCATACCGGGCGCCTTCTCGGCCCTTGTTTATGCGCTGCTGATCATCAGCATCGCCGTGATCTTCAAGACCGTCGGACCACCTGTCGGTGGCTTCACCTGGCGCGAACGGCTGGTCAGCCTGCCGCCCGCGCTGCCGATCGTCGCCGTCGTCGTGATCATCATCTTCTTCGTCTACAACCCCTTCGGCGATGCATGGGGCACACCTACCGAAGGCGGCGCCGTTGGCGCATTCATCGTTTTTCTGATGGCGCTCTATCGCGGCATGCGGCTGAAAGAGCTTGGCAGCGCGCTTCTGGAAACGGCGAAGCTGACGGTGATGATCTTCACGATCATCTGGGGCGTGCTGATCTATGTGCGGTTCCTCGGCTTCGCCGACTTGCCCGGTGCCTTTTCCGACTGGATCACCTCGCTGACTGTCTCACCGATGCTGATCCTGATCTGCATTCTGCTCGCCTACGCTGTTTTGGGCATGTTCATGGATGCCATCGGGATGCTCTTGCTGACGCTTCCCGTCGTCTATCCGGCGGTCATGGCGCTGAATGGCGGCGAAACGGTCACCGCCGCCGAAAGCACCTTCGGCATGTCCGGGACCATGTGCGCCATCTGGTTCGGGATACTGGTGGTGAAGATGGCCGAGTTCTGTCTGATCACACCGCCCATCGGCTTGAACTGCTTCGTCGTCGCCGGCGTGCGCCCGGACTTGTCCGTTCAGGATGTCTTCAAAGGGGTCACACCGTTCTTCATCGCGGACGCCATCACCATCGCCTTGCTGGTGGCGTTTCCCATCATCGTGTTGTGGCTTCCAAGTCTCGCCTGAGCCGATAGGAACACCGACGCGATACCGACGTGGCGTCTTCGCCGTTTTTGTCTGATTGCATTTGTGCGCTGGGCGGGCGATGACAGCATCCATGACTAATCATCTGCATCAAAACGATCTGCCCGATGACCTTCCGTTTGGTCCTTCGGTCGCCATCGATTGTGAAACCATGGGACTGGTGCCGGGTCGCGACCGGCTTTGCCTCGTCCAGCTTTCCTTCGGCGACGGGGACGCTCATCTGGTTCAGATCGAAAAGGGCCAGAGCGAGGCACCCAATCTGGTGCGTCTGATCGAAGACTCTGAAATCCTGAAGCTTTTTCACTTTGGTCGCTTCGACATCGCCGCGCTCTACAATGCCTTCGGCGCCCTGGCCGCCCCTGTCTATTGCACCAAGATCGCGTCCAAACTGGTGCGTACCTACACCGACCGGCACGGGCTGAAGAACCTGCTAGACGAGCTTTTGGGCGTCGACATCTCCAAACTGCAGCAGATGAGCGACTGGGGGGCCGAGACCCTGACCGAGGCCCAATTGAACTACGCCGCAAGCGATGTCCTTTACCTCCACCGCCTGAGGGAAGAGCTCGACAAGCGCCTAGACCGCGAAGGCCGCACCGACCTCGCCCAGGCCGCATTCGACTTCCTTCCCACGCGCGCTCGGCTGGATCTTGCCGGTTGGCCCGAGGTGGACATCTTCGCGCATTAGCCAATCCGCCTTATATGTCAGGCATGGCAACCGCCGACAGATATTCGCGCCTTATCCTTTGGCTGAAGGTCTCGCTGCCGTTGGCAGCACTCGCAATTCTGTCGACGCTTTTCTTCGTCGCGGAAACGCTCGATCCCGAATCGGCCATTCCCTATGCCGAGGTCGACGTGGCGCGTATTCTGCGGGACCAAGGCGTAACAGGCCCAACCTTCGGTGGCATAACTGCGGATGGTGTCGCCGTTGCCCTGTCCGCCACGTCGATCCGGCCGGACGCGGCCCGTGCGAACAACTGGTTCGGCCAGACGTTGACCGCCAAGCTCGAACTTCCAAGCGGAGCAGAGATCACAATCGATAGCCCCGAAGGCCTCGTTGATGCCGGGAACAGACAGGCGACCCTGCAAGGCGGTGCCCGGCTGGAGAGCTCGACCGGATATACTGTAAATACACCCTCCATCGTCGCGTCTTTCGAGGATGCGACAGTTGTGGCGGGCGAAGGTGTCGAGGCCGTCGGACCGCCTGGCACCATCACCGCCAGGGAAGTTATGTTAAAACGATTGGACACCGAGCCGCCCAGTCATCATCTTGTGTTTCAAGGCGATGTCCGGTTAGTCGTGCGGCCAGCGAACTAAAGGAGCCATATGCTTCGCGTCATCATATCCTGTCTTGCCATCGGCATAGGTGCCTCGGCTGCATTTGGCCAAGCGGCCAGTATCGCGCTCGGAACGGGAGCGTTCGATGCTTCTCTGCCAGTCGAAGTGACTGCGGATCAACTGAGCGTCGATCAGAACTCGGGCGAAGCGACCTTCGATGGAAACGTTCTGGTTGTTCAGGGCGAGGTTCGGATGTCCGCGGGTCGTGTGACCATCGAATATGCCCAGGACGAAAACAGTGCGAATGGCGTTTCGCGCCTGCTCGCCACTGGCGGTGTGACCTTCGTGACAGCAAGCGATGCCGCCGAAGCGCGGGATGCCGTCTATTCCGTCGCGGACGGCATCGTGACACTCAGCGGCGATGTTCTTTTGACACAAGGGCAAAGCGCAATCGCGGGTGACAAGCTGGTCGTCAATCTGTCGTCAGGAAACGGACGGATGGAAGGACGGGTGCGGACCGTCTTCACACCTTCGGGGGACGGCAACTGATGGCAAAGCCCGAGTTTACGGTCGCTGACGGCAGTCAGGGCCTGAAAATCCGCAACCTGCGCAAATCCTATCGGAAACGCCTCGTTATCCGCGACGTCAGTCTTGATGTGACGCGTGGCGAGGTCGTGGCGCTTCTGGGTCCGAACGGGTCAGGCAAGACGACTTGTTTTTATGCGATCGCCGGGCTGGCCATGCCGGACGGCGGTCAGGTGCTGATCGATGGTCGCGACGTCACCAACTTCCCGATGTACCGCCGCGCCAAGCTGGGAATCGGATATCTCCCACAGGAACGCTCGATCTTTCAGGGCCTCAACGTCGAAGACAATATACTAGCTATCCTAGAGATTGTTGAGAAAGACAGAACAAAGCGACGGGAACGTCTTGAAGAGCTTTTAAATGATTTTTCGATTTCACACTTGCGCCGAACTCCTTCTGTCGCGCTCTCGGGTGGTGAGCGGCGGCGGTGTGAGATTGCACGCAGCCTGGCGGCCAACCCCAAGTATCTTTTGTTGGACGAACCCTTCCCTGGCATCGATCCGATTGCCGTCGGAGACATCCGCGATTTGGTCACCGATCTGAAGCACCGCGGCATCGGGGTTTTGATCACCGATCATAACGTGCGCGAGACACTGGAAATCGTCGATCGTGCCTACATTCTGCATGACGGTGGCGTGCTGATGAGCGGGACGGCGGAAGAAGTGGTCAATGACGAGAACGTCAGGCGCGTTTACCTTGGCCAGAGCTTTCGAATTTCTTAACTCTTTCAGGATTTTAATTGACAGAACCTTTTCCTTTGTCGCCAAATGGTCCTGATGGAACGACCCGTCTCAAAGTCAGACAGCGTCCGCGCCGCATACGTAAGTCCGCGGCAACTCACCATAAGCATGACACCCATTTGACCTCGCACGAAAACGGGGCATGCGTACCTGTCAGGAGAAGCCCATGCAGTACCAGATCACCGGCAAGCAGATCGACATCGGGGAAGCACTTCAAACCCATGTCAAAGACGGGCTGGGCGAGATGGTCGCTAAGTATTCCGGGCGTCCGACAGATGCCAATGTAATCTTCTCGAAAAGCGGGCACGAGCATGTGTGTGAAGTGATCATTCACCTGTCGACCGGGATGACTGTCCAGGCCAAGGGGCATGATCACGACATCTATGCCGCTTTCGAAAGTTGCCAGGACAAGATGGAAAAGCAGCTTCGGCGCTACAAGCGGCGACTGAAAGACCATCACCGCGAACGACCAGTTGAACAAACGGGTGCGGCCTCTTATATCCTCGCTTCATCCGAAGAGCATGGCGATTCGGAACCAGAGAGCCTTCAACCGATGATCATCGCCGAGATGGAGACGACAATTCCATCGTTAACAGTGGGCGAAGCGGTCATGCAAATGGAGTTGGCGGGCGCACCGGTTCTGGTGTTTCGCAATGAGAGAAGCGACGAAGGCGTGAATATCGTGTATCGTCGCGAAGATGGTAACATCGGTTGGATTGATCCGAAGTAGGTACGGGATCATTTGAAGGCCGATTTGGGGACACGGGAAACGTGATGGAACTTTCGTCAATACTGCACGTAGAGGCAGTCAAGACACTTTCAGCTGTGACCAGCAAGAAGCGCCTTCTTCAAGAGATCGGGGATATCGCCGCCGCCGCCTATGATTTGCCAGCGGCAGACATATGCCATGCCCTGCAAGAGCGTGAGACTCTGGGTCCAACCGGCGTTGGCCACGGCATTGCCCTGCCGCATGCAAGGATCCCTGGGCTGACCAAGGTGCACGGGGCCTTTGTACGTGTCGAAAAGGCGCTCGACTTCGAATCCGTCGACCGTCAGCCTGTGGACCTTGTGTTCGCCCTGCTTGCGCCGCAGGACGCTGGTGTTGATCACCTGAAGGCGCTCGCGATGGTTTCGCGAACCATGCGCGACACAAGCCTGTGTTCCAAGCTGCGCGCCAATTCGGACCCAGCGACGCTTCACACGCTTCTGACCGAAGCTCCAAGCGTTCCCAGTCGTCTAGCCGGCTGATCGCCAGGCGCTGAACCCGAACATCAGGTAATCCCTCGGATAGGCTTGTTCGCAAGCCTGCTCCAATTTGTCCGTGTAGGTTTCTTCAAGACTGAAAGGCGCCTCTACTCCCGTTTCGAAATTCGGTGCCGGGGCGTCGTATCCGACCTCCCTCGCAATCTTCGGAAGTTCCTCTGCCAAGGCATCTGCCCTGATCACCTTGTCGGGAACAACGAACTGGCCGATGGCATGCATCAGCGCATTCTGCGATGCCCAGGTATTGTCGACCCTGACAGAGGTTTGACCGCCAAGATTGCCAGCAAGGAACTTCAGGAAGCCCTCGAACGCGATGCGGTGACGCTCCAGATCGTAGGTGTCGTCTGGGAAGACGACCGGAAGGGGAACCCCGTACTGTCGGATCAGGACCTCGCGTATTTCGGCATAGGATTCGACGTTTAGCGGTAGAATGAAACGGCAAAACGCATCGTAGACCCTGGGCATCGGGTGCCTCAGCACGGTGAAAGACCGATGTCCGGGATGCGATCTTTTCCAGCGCCGCAGATCGCGTTGCGTCATTCCTGTTTCAACCTCACCATCCGGGTCGATGGCCGTCAGCCAGTCCGGCACGGGGTCGATCCAAGCGCCACGGATCGGCATGTAGATCAGTGGCACGGTCCGGCCGACGCGGAAGAACTTCAATCCGGGTCCCCGGTCCGGTTCATAGCTGGCCATGCGCCCGATATCCGGCGTTGAAAGCCGGTTCAGCGCTTCTTCAGCCACCGACGGATTGGTCAATCGTGTTTCGACTGGTGTCGGGTTCTGGACCTTTGCCCGGACCTTCTCCGGGTCCGGGGGCCCGTCCGAGCCCAAATAGACGCCAAGCCCCGCGATCACGTCTTCGTCCGACAAATCGTCGTACGAGATATGAAACGCCGTCTGGCCCGAAGCTTGCAGGGCATGTCTGATCTTGCTCTGGAAGTCCGCCAGATCGTTCAGGAAATCGGCGTATTCTTCGGCTACGAAGGAAACGCGTGCGGCGCGGGCCGAGGTCATGTCCCCAAGCCACCACTGACCGGTCTTTCGTGCGATCTTGAGCGAGACATAGCTGTCGATTGGACGCCGCGTCAGGATGATCTTCGCTGCACGCCGGTCGGCAAGAACATGATCGATTGCCCGCGAGTCGTGGTCATAAAACAGGCGAAAGCCCGGCAAGACTTCTGCCGCGCGTTTCATAAGGTCGATAACGCGCGCGGGATCACCGTCACGCTGTTTCATCGAAAGCCCCCATTTCGTCTTTACTTCTGGCTTTCCAAAGAAATGCGGATTGAACAGTTCGCCATGCGCCTCGATGCCCGGCATGGCGGCAAGTTGTTCCTCCAGAAGGTTCGAACCGGTCCGCATACCCGCAAGGACCACAAAATAATCAAACTTCCTGTCTGCCATCACCCAAATCCAGTCGACCTCGTTGATGCGTGCAGGTCGTCCGCCATATCTGTCACTTCGCCAGCAAGATAGGGGTTCATTCCAGAATTCCTCAGCGACTGCAAAAAGGCTGGAAGCCCATTCAATGGTTTGAACTTTGGCGTGTCCACCAGCAAATGTGAATCCGCTCCCGAAAGGCTGTCTGCAAGCTCCTGCAACGGATCTAGCGGACGCTCTAGAAACTCGGCCAACGTCCAAATGCGCGTGCGCGCCCGCGCGCGACGTTCGCTTAGCAACTCCAGAAAGGCGGCCTCGCGTTTCTGCAATCGGGCCGCTTCGGCACGGATGTCGTCAAAGCTCTGGTCTGAACGCAACAAGGGCAAGACCCATGCACCCGAGACGACCGAGATGTTGGCGTTTCGGTCGCTGGCCAGAAATGCACCGACCTCCTGCGCGTCGCGCGGTGAAAGCAGAAACGACTGATGCTCGCCGCGCGTGTTCCAAATCAGGTTTCGCAGGAACTGAGGAGCGTTGTAGTCGCGAAGCTCGGCCGACGCAGAGAGCGCACCCGCATAGCCGCTTTGATTCCCATAGAATTCGACCCGCTGCGCATCGAACAGATGTCCATGCGTGCGGCTGCCTGTATTCGCGCGCACCCACGATGGAAAGTCCTCGAAGATGTCACTGAAGCCCTGAAAGACAGCGTAAGGCGCGGCGGTGGGTGCGGTGTCATGTTCGACCTTCGGAAACCGGCTGGTCATCACCATGCCGACGCGCCCCTTGGTGCGACGCGCGGTCGCCTGTGTGAACGTCCGCTCGATGTGCGCGGGCGATGTCGCAGCGATCTGCCGTGGCGTGCGGCGGCCTTCCAGAAACGCGCGATACAGGCGGTCTGCCCCCGGCCAGATCTTGCGTGCGAAGAAAGCCGGGCTTTGTCTGAGAAGGACAAGATGATCGTTATAAAAAACGTGTGGCTTTCCTTGAAAGTCGAATTTGGACAAGGTCAGGGACCGGCTTTCGACCTTTGTTCCATACAGACGGACAAGCGACTGGAAGTAGCTTTCGTCCGGGATCCAAACCCGTTGGAAGTACTTGTCCAATTCCTGGCGCCGAGAATCGCTCAGAATCTGCTGCAGCGTGCCGCGCGACAAGCACCACCACTGCGATCCCATGTGGGGCGAAAGCCCCTCTGGCAATCTTCGCTTTCGCTTCACCAATCGTTGCGCCTCGACCCAAAGATCGAACAAACGGCGGTACTTTCGCCATGGGAAGGGGAAGGTCAGCGTAAACCGTTCTTCGCTGAGACCGCCTTTGGTCCAGGGCACATCGCCTATCTTCACGCTTTCGATGAAGTCCGTGTCCTTGTGTTGGTTCAGGTAGTCGATCAGTTCGTGGAGGGGCTTGATCGGCAGACAAGAGCCCGAGATCAGATAGACATGCGATAGCTCCGGGTGCGATGCCAAAAGCTCTTCTGCGGCGTCCCGACTTGCTTGAACAAGGGCCCAGGTGCCCCATTCGCAGGCAAGACGAGGCGTCAGAGAAACGTTCTTCAGTTCAGCGACCAGCGCCTTGAAGTCTTCGTACTCGTCGCCGACACGTGCGTCGATGTGAACGATCAGGGGGCAACCAGCGTCTGAAATCACACGCGCGACTTCGGCCGCGCGATTAAGCGAGGCGTGGGCCAACATGACAAAGCCGACGCTCACGCCCAATTCCCCTTCGACATCAGGCCCAACAGTTCCAGTTGGCGCCAGTCGACGTATTTTTCAGACCACTCGCACCAAAGGCCGTTCGGTCCGTTTCCAGCCTGACGGTAAGCGTCATATTCGCGGCCCCCCGCAAAATGCTGACGGCGGGTTTGTTCCTCTTCCGCCTTGTCAACCAGCGTGTCCAGGAACTTGGCATGCAAGAGACAACCCGAAATCTTCTCGCCGCCCGCTTCGTCA
>JASJDQ010000077.1 GCA_030065075.1 Paracoccaceae bacterium
GGCGCGCGGAGGTCGGCCATGTCTTCCTGGCCGAGGCACATGTAGAGCTCTCCGGTACAGGTGAGGCGGACGCGGTTGCACGACTCGCAGAAATTATGCGTGAGCGGGGTGATGAAGCCGATCTGCTGGCCAGTTTCCTCGAGCCGCACGTAGCGCGCGGGGCCGCCGGTGCGATGGGTGAGGTCGGTGACGGTGTAGCGGGTGGCCAGCTGGTCGCGCACATCCGAGACGGGCCAGTATTGGCCGACGCGGTCCTCGTTGCCCAGATCGCCCATCGGCATGACCTCGATCCACGTCAGGTCCATGTCCTCGGCGGCGCACCATTCGGTGAGCCGGAACAGCTCGTCCTCGTTGAACCCTTTCAACGCCACGGCGTTGATCTTCACCCGCAGCCCGGCGGCGCGCGCAGCCTCGATCCCGCCCAGCACTTGCGGCAGGCGGCCCCAGCGCGTGATCTGCGCGAACTTGGCCTCATCCAGCGTGTCCAGCGACACGTTCACCCGGCGCACGCCCGCAGCGTAAAGATCGCCGGCGAAGCGGCCCAGCTGGCTACCATTCGTCGTCAGCGTCAGCTCCTTTAGCGCGCCGCTTTCCAGATGCCGCGACATCGCGCGAAAGAAGGTCAGGATATCCTTGCGCACCAGGGGCTCGCCGCCGGTTATGCGCAGTTTTTCGACGCCGAGCCCCACAAAGGCCGAACACATCCGATCCAGCTCTTCCAGCGTCAGAAGCTCTTTCTTGGGCAGAAAGGTCATGTTTTCCGACATGCAATAGACGCAGCGGAAGTCACAGCGGTCCGTCACCGATACACGCAGGTAGCTGATCGGGCGGGCAAACGGGTCAATAAGAGGTTCAGCAGCCATAGCGATGGGATGTTATGGTGCGCGAAGCCTTGCTGCAAGCCCCGACGAAAGTTGATGCCCGGGAAAGCTCCGGTTATCTAGAACCCCATGCGCTATGCTCTTTTGCCAAGCCTTCTGTTGCTCTCTGCCTGTGCTGTCATCGAACAGATGGAGCGCCCTTCGGACTTTGTCCCGGAGGATGCCAGCTCGTCCACCGAAACAGGTGCGCCGCCGCCTCCCCCCAGAAACGCCCGAACGGTCGAACAGTTCGACACAACCACCGCGGAACAACGCGCCGAGGCGACAGCCGTATCGACCGGCGGCACGCTTCTTGGCGAAACAGTGGCATCCTTGGGCGATGCTGCCAGTCCCGGCTTCTGGGTCGAAACCGAGCTGGTCACGGAACCGGCCATGGGCCGCGTGGTCAACACGGCGAACGGCAAGGGTGTCGAGGTCGAGTTGCGCCCGTCGACCGGCGGCTCGAGCCGCGTGTCATTGGCCGCCATGCGGCTGATCGAGGCGCCTCTGACCGACTTGGTAACTCTGGAAATCTTTCGGAACTGATGTCTCAGCCAATCTTTGTGCTTGTCCGCCCGCAAATGGGCGAAAACATCGGCGCGGCGGCGCGCGCGATGTGGAACTTCGGGCTGGACCGGATGGCAGTTGTCGCGCCGCGCGACGGCTGGCCCAACACCAAGGCCGTCGCCATGGCGAGCGGCGCGGGGCGGCTTCTGGACGAAGCGCGGCTGGCTGATACGACCACGGACGCCATCGGCGATGCGGCCTACGTTTATGCCACGACCGCAAGGCCCCGCGATCTGACGAAGGACGTCTTCACGCCAGAAGCCGCGATGAGGGATGCCGCGAGCCGTGTCGCGGCGGGCCAGCGCGTTGCCGTTCTTTTCGGACCCGAACGCGCGGGGTTGGAAAACGACGACATCGCGCGCGCGAATGCGATCATCTCGGTTCCGGTGAACCCCGACTTCCCCTCAATCAACCTCGCGCAATGCGTCCTGCTCACCGCCTATGAGTGGCGTCGGCACACGGTCGATACCCAAGGCAAGGTTCGCGCTTATGCGGGCACCGAGCCGGCGGAAGCGATAGAGATCGAGAAACTCGGCGATCACTACGAAGACCGGCTCGATGCGGCGGGCTTCTTCTTTCCACCTGAGAAGGCCGATGGCATGAAGCAGGTTCTGCGCAATCTATGGTCCCGGATGGATCTGACCCGCGCCGATGTGCAGGTGCTTCATGGCATCATGCGACAGATGGTCCGCTGGAAAGAACGGGGCGATTGACTGGACCCATCGCCCCTGCGCCCCTAAGTTCCGCCTGCGAAACGGAAGGACGCCGCCGATGAGCCAGAAACGCAGCATCTTTGAAGAAGTTGACAGCCCGGACGCCGCGCGGCCCGCGCCAACTGCGGGCGTGATTGACACGGCGCGGCGCGGCGCGCGCGGCGCCATCCGTGGCTGGCTGATGCTGCTCTTCGCACTAGTCGTTTGCATGATCGCGGTGGGTGGGCTGACACGGTTGACCGATAGCGGCCTTTCGATCACCGAATGGCGCCCTGTCACCGGCGCCCTGCCCCCGCTTTCAGCAGAAGACTGGGCGTCAGAATTCGAGAAGTACCGTCAAATCCCCGAATACCAGTTACAGAACAAGGGGATGAGCCTGGAAGAGTTCAAGGTCATCTATTGGTGGGAATGGGGGCACAGGCAGTTGGGCCGGGTGATCGGCCTTGTCTGGGCCGTGGTCTTTTTCGGATTCCTTCTGGCGCGTCAGATACCGACCGGCTGGACTGTCAGACTGCTGATCCCCGGCGTTCTTGGTGGCGTTCAGGGTGCGATCGGCTGGTGGATGGTCTCCAGCGGACTGACCGGCACGATGCTGGATGTCGCGTCCTACAGGCTCGCGACCCACCTTGGGCTGGCTTTTGTGATCCTTGGACTTCTGGCGTGGTACATCCTGAAGCTTGGCCGGTCCGAAGCGGACCTTCTGCAGGCCCGCCGCAACCGCGACGCCAAGCTCTTTTCCATGGGCACGGGGCTGATGCACTTCGCCTTCTTGCAGATCCTTTTGGGAGCGCTGGTTGCGGGAATCGACGCCGGGCGCAGCTACAACGACTGGCCGCTGATGGGGGGCGAATGGCTGCCGCCCGAGCCGCTGTCGCTGACACCCATCTGGCGGAATTTCTTCGAAGACGCAGGCCTCGTGCAGTTCATGCACCGGGTCGCGGGCTATCTACTGTTCATCTTCGGCATCGTTGTCTGGCTCCGCGCCCGCCGTTCGGCCAACACTTGGCTCAGTACCGCCTTCACGATGGTCTTCGCGATGATGGTGCTGCAGATGCTTTTGGGGATCGCGACGGTGCTGTACCTGGCGCCCTGGCACCTGGCGATCCTGCACCAGTTTGGCGCGGTGGTGCTGTTCACATTGATCATCCGCGCGCGCTTCCTCGCGCAATATCCGCGCGCGCAATCGGTAAGGGACTAAGCCATGAGCGCGTATGAAGACCTGATGGCGTTCCAGCGCGAAACCGAAGCGCTTGGCCAGATCATGGGTCGCTTGGGTTGGGACCAGGAAACCATGATGCCCGAGGGCGCGGCCCAGCAACGGGCCGAGGAGATGGCCGCTCTTGACGGTGTGTTGCACGCTCGCAAGACCGATCCGCGCATCGCCGACTGGCTGGAGGCGGCGAAACCAGCGGACCCCGTAGCGGAACGACAGTTGGAAGAAATCCGTACGCGCTATGAACGGACGCAACGGGTGCCCGCCGACCTCTCCGCCGCGCTGGCGCGGACGACCTCGCTGGCGCATCGGGTCTGGGCCGAGGCGCGCGCGACTGATGACTTCGACCTTTTCGCGCCCAAACTGATTGAGGTTCTGTCGCTCGCCCGCGAAAAAGCGGCCGCGTTGGCGGACGGTGGGGGGCTCTATGATGCCCTTCTGGAAGACTACGAACCGGGCGCGACCGAGGCCGAGCTGGAGGCCATGTTCAGCGCCCTCAGGCCCCGGCTGGTGGCGCTCCGCGAGCGCATCCTTGAGGCCGATACCCCTGTGCCAGCGCTAAACGGCCATTTTGCCGAAGACGGCCAACTGGCACTGTCGGCCGAACTGGCCAAGGCCTTCGGCTACAACACCATCCACGGCCGGATTGACAAGGCCGTCCATCCGTTCAGCTCCGGCTCGGGACTGGATGTGCGGATCACCACCCGGACCGCGCCCGAAGACCCGTTCAACTGCTTCTATTCCACCATCCACGAGGTCGGCCACGCGTGTTACGAGCAGGGCATCGACACCGACTATCTGCTGACACCGCTCGGGCGCGGCGTGTCGATGGGCGTGCATGAAAGCCAAAGCCGGATCTATGAAAACCAGCTTGGCCGCAGCCGCGCCTTCACCGGTTGGCTTCATGGCAGAATGAAGGACACTTTCGGCGACTTCGGCATCGCGGACTCCGAAGCCTTCTACGGAACCGTCAACCGCTGCACACCGGGGTTTATCCGGACCGAAGCGGATGAGGTGCAGTATAACCTGCATGTTCTGCTGCGCTTCGATCTGGAACGCGAGTTGATCGCTGGCAGATTAGAGGTGTCCGACCTGCAAGACGCGTGGAACGAGCGCTTTTTCAAGGACTTCGGTGTCGCTGTTGACAAGCCCTCGAATGGCGTTTTGCAGGATGTCCACTGGTCTGAAGCGCTCTTCGGCTACTTCCCGACCTACACGCTTGGGAACGTCTATGCCGGGTGTCTGCACCAGGCGCTTCGCCGCGATATCCCTGACCTTGATGACCACCTGGCCAAAGGCGACACGTCGCCCGCGACCGATTGGTTGAAGACGGCCATTCACAAGCACGGCGGGTTCCTGAAACCGGTGGACGTGATCTCCAAGGCCAGTGGTGCGGCGCCTAGTGAGGGGCCGCTTCTGGACTACCTCGAAGCAAAGTTCAGCGAGATCTACCGGCTGTAAGCAATCACTCCGGATGTATCTCGGCGACCGTTGCCAGGTCGTCCAGACCGGCACGTATCAGATCCCGCAATGCCGCCTCGTCAATCGCCGCAAGCGATTTGACATACCAACAACTGCGGCCCCGCTTGTGTGGCCCCAATCGTTTGGCGATTTTGGGAAAGTCTGAATAACCCGGCAGGATATGCAGCGAGATATCCCGTGCACGCATATTGAAACCGGTGGCAAAGAACTCGCCTTCGATCCCGGATTTTGTCTTATACGCGTATCGCCCGTAGCCGATCGTGTTGCACCACAGCTGCGGAGACCATCCCGTGACATCGCGAAAAATGGCATCCAGACGTTTGGCTTCGGCGCGCTTCTCCTCGGCAACGGACAAAAGCGGATCAGACATTGCGGCCTCCTTCCCGACGCGGCAAGGATACGCGCATGAGCCAGACAAATCAGCCCATTCTGACCATTGACGCGCTGCACGCGTTTCTGTCGCGCGAATTCTCGCAAGTCGCCGGCGATTTCGAGATCATGAATGTCGAGCCCATGCGCCTGACCATGCGCCTTGTCCCCAAAGACCGGCACCTGAGGCCCGGAGGAACGGTCTCGGGCCCGACGCTATTCTCACTTGCGGACTGCGCGGTTTATCTGGCCATCATCGCCCATGTGGGAGAAGAGGCGCTGGCCGTCACGACCAACGCCTCGATCGACTTCATGCGGAAACCCGTGGCAGACCGCGACCTGATTGCCGAGGCCATGCTTCTTAAGCTGGGCCGGAGCCTTGCCGTCGGCGACGTGGCGATCCGAAGTGCCGGGCAGGACGAGCTGGTCGCGCGTGCGACGCTCACCTATTCCCGGCCACCAGTGAAAGCTTAAGCGGCCTTGGGCTGACACGGCAGCCGGCGCGTCGCAAAACGGTTACGACGATACTCCCGAAGCGATTGCAGCGCCTCGGCAGACAGCGTTCTGTTTTCAAGAATGATCACGGTTTTCAGGGACCGGGACGACACCCGCTTGCTCATAACACTCATCACACAACTCACCATTTACCTTAACAAGCCCTTAAAGGCAAAAAGGCCACAAGAATGTGGCCATACTATGGCAGAGTTGCGCGGATTTTTTGCAGACGGTCGAGCACCTCCTGTCTAACTCCATAAGAGCAAAAGCCTTTTCCTGGATAACCGAAGCCGCTATAGCCGCTTGCAGAAGAGCGAGACACGACAATGACAGCCTCCGAACGCCCGCAGATCTACCTGTTGACGCCGCCCGAGTTCGAGCTGTCCGTCTTCCCCGACCAACTTTCAGGCATTCTCGATAGCTTCGAAGTCGCCTGCCTTCGGCTTGCTATGGCCAGCAGGGATGAAGACCGCTTGTCGCGGGCCGCTGACGCCATTCGAACGGTCGCGCACCAGCGCGATATCGCGGTGGTCATCGAGACCCATGTCGGCTTGGCCGAGCGGCTCGGGCTGGACGGTGTGCACCTGAGCGATGGCGCACGCAGCGTGCGCGCAGTGCGGAAGGCCCTTGGCAAGGATGCCATCGTCGGCGCTTTTTGCGGCACCTCGCGTCACGACGGAATGAACGCGGGCGAGGCCGGCGCCGACTACGTGGCCTTCGGCCCCGCCGGCGTGTCCATCCTTGGGGACGGCACGCAGGCCGAGCCTGAGCTTTTTGCCTGGTGGTCCGAAATGATCGAGATCCCGGTCGTGGCCGAAGGCCATCTGGACGTGGGCACAATCGAAGCCCTCGCCCCGATGACCGATTTCTTCGCCATCGGCGAGGAAATCTGGGCCAAGGAAGACCCAAGCGCCGCTCTCAAAGAACTGCTGGAACCGCTAGGCTGACACCCGAAGTTGCTCCTTGTGGCCAAAGCGTACGCGCTCTTCGGCCACACGAGAAAGCACCTTACGGTCGCCATTGTCCGAAACGCGGATCGGATCGTGCCAGGTCACGTGCACCGACCCATGCTTCAGCGTCGCCAGCATGTGCAAAAGATGTGGACCGAACTCCATATCCCCCCACCAGCCATAGAACCGTGGGTCCTGGCCATCGGGGGCATGATAGACAACGCTGACGGGCTGAACGAAGCAGGCTTCCTGCAGGCCGTCTTCGAACAGCGCTGCAAAAAGTGTCGACTTGAACGGCAGGACCCGTTGTCCGTCCGTCGAGGTGCCCTCGGGAAAGAACAAAAGATGGTGCCCATCCTCGAGGCGATCCTGCAGCATCTTCTTCTGCGCACCCGCCTCCCCTGCCCTCCGCCGCACGAAGACGGTACCTGTCAGGCGGGCGAGGAACCCGATGCCGGGCCAATCCGCGACCTCTGATTTCGAAACGAAGAAAAGCGGTCGCGCAGCGTTCAATACGAAGATGTCCAGCCACGAGCTGTGGTTGGCAACGATGGCGCCCGGCAGGGTCATCGGCGTGCCGTCGCTTCTTCTTCGGAGCCCGATAAGGATCAGAGCAGCCCGGCAAACGATCACCGTGATCCACCCGGTCCAGGGCCGCATCGTTCGGTGAAGCGGCACCTCGATTAATCGCACGATGAGCGTCGCAAGAATGCCCAAGGCCAAAACGATGACCAGACCCACCCCGCGCAGCACCATGACGACACGAGCAAGCAAACCGGGCCGTTCAAAAACCGGCTCTTCGTCAGACTGCCATGTCGGCGTCACGAGGCCCGCTCGCTCACATAACGCGCCTTCGCTTCGTCGCTGATGCGTGCTGTGTCCATGACCAGGCAGACATCCGTCGTGTTGAACGCGTGATCGACAAAGGCTCCATCGCCCACAAACCCACCCAACCGAAGGTAGGACTTGATCAGCGGCGGAACCGCCCCCATCGCGGCCACGCGGTCGATCTGCTCGGGCGGGACAAGGTCCATCCGCTGATAGACATGCTCTAACGCGCGGACCCGCAGATCACTTGGCGCCAGATGCGCGTGGTGCAAGTGCGCCAATGGCAAGGCCAGCGCATCCACGTCTGTGCCGTGAAGACTCGCCACTCCGAACAAGATGTCGATTTCGCGCTCCAGAACGTAATCGGCCAGTCCACGCCAAATCGTCTGCAGGGCCAGCCCGCCACGATGGTCCCGACGCACGCAGGAGCGGCCGAGTTCCAACAAGCGCCGACCCGAACCTTTCAGAACGCTAAGATCAAATTCATCCTCGGAATAGAACTTGCCGGTCTCAAGCGCGCGGTCACTGGTCAGAAGCCGGTAAACGCCCACCACATGCGCCATGTCTCGTTCATCGGCTTCCGCGTCGACCAGAATCAGATGATCATAAAATGGATCGAAGGCGTCACGCTCGAATCGCGCCTCGTGATCGACCAAGGGACCATCGCCGCCGAGTTCAGCAACAAAGACGTCATAACGCAGCCGCTCGGCGGCGCGCAGATCGGCTTCGGACTGCGCCAGCCGTACCTGAAGATGATGGTTTTTCAGCTGCATGCCTGCTTCTTACCCGCCGCGATCCGGTCTTACTGGGTTTGTCGGTCAAGGTGAAGTCGCACACAAAACGACCATTGCTTGCACATATTCATTGAATACATCTTGAAGTTGTATTATTTAACTTATGTTAGGCATTGGTCGAGAATATGGGAACGAGCTCGACCCGTGATGCGTCAATGACGACCTTTCCCTCTTCCGGGAAGTTCACCGTTATGCGCCCGTCGATGTTGCTCTGCACCTGACCCACGCCCCAGTCGGGCTGGTTCGGGTGAGCGACGAACATGCCGGGGGTCAGAAGGGACGCGAATGAGGTCATTAGGCACCTGCTTTATTGGCCTTGGTCGATGTGTAAAGGACGGGAACAACCCATGAATGGGACAGACTTGAACGCACTGATCGGATCGCGGATTTGCCACGATCTGATATCACCTTTGGGGGCCATCGGAAATGGGGTCGAACTTTTGACCATGACGGGTCTCAACACGGCGCCTGAAATCACTCTCATTTCCGAGTCGATTGAAAACGCGAACGCGCGCATCCGATTTTTTCGTATTGCCTTCGGCGCTTCCTCGCGCGAGGCCAAGATCGGCAATGCCGAGGTTCGCCGTGTATTGGCTGATCTCTATCGCGGCAACCGAATGCGTGTCGATTGGCGGATCGAGGAAGACACCCGTCGGATCGAGGCGAAACTGGCCTTCCTGATCATCCAGTGCTTTGAAAGCGCGCTCCCCTGGGGCGGCAAGCTTGCCGTCACGCGGACGGGTGACGACTGGTCCATCTACGGTGCGGCCGAGCGGATGAAGATCGATCCAGACCTTTGGGAATACGCGTCGAACCCGCATGCGGGCGCCGAAATCTCCGCATCGAACGTGCATTTCGCCCTGCTTGCCCCCACTGCGGAATTGGCAGGCCGAAAGCTGAAGACGGCGACGAACGGCAATTCGATCTCGGTCAGCTTCTGACCGTTCCGTCTCCGGTCACCAGGTATTTGAAACTGGTCAATTGCGCGGCTCCCACAGGGCCGCGCGCATGCATCTTGCCCGTGGCAATCCCGATCTCGGCCCCCATGCCAAACTCGCCGCCATCGGCAAACTGGGTCGAGGCGTTCCGCATCAGAATGGCACTGTCGAGACGCTCGAAGAAGCGGGCGGCGGCGGCATCGTCTTCACTCACGATACAGTCCGTGTGATTGGAGCCATACTCCCGAATATGTGCAATGGCCGCGTCGACGTCATCGACAACGCGGGCCGCCAGAATCATGTCGAGGTATTCCTGACCCCAATCTCCCTCGGTCGCAGGAACGACCCCTTCGATACCCTGAAGGTCCTCGTCTCCCCGCACCTCGACGCCCTTGTCGATCAGCGCCCGGATCACACCCTGGCCGATCGTATCGACGATATCGCGGTGGATCAGCAGGCACTCGGCAGCGCCGCAGATGCCGGTCCGGCGCGTCTTAGCATTCAGAACGACTTTCAGGGCTTTTTCCGGATCGGCGGAAGCATCCAGATAGACGTGCACGATGCCCTCGAGATGGGCAAAGACCGGCACGCGGGCCTCGCGCTGCACGAGGCCCACCAGTCCCTTGCCACCACGCGGCACGATGACATCGATGTGGTCGGTCATGGTCAGCATTTCCGACACGGCTGCCCGGTCCCGGGTCGGCACGCGTTGGATGGCATCCTCGGGCAGGCCCGCCGCGCGCAGGCCGGCAACAAGGCACTCGAGGATTACACCCGAGGAATGAAAACTCTCGGACCCACCACGCAGAATGACGGCATTGCCCGCCTTGAGGCAAAGCGCACCGGCGTCCGCGGTGACGTTCGGGCGGCTTTCATAGATCACACCGACCACGCCCAATGGCGTACGTACCCGCTGTATGTGAAGGCCCGAGGGCTGGTCCCATTCCGCGATCACGGTACCGACGGGATCATCCTGCTCCGCGACGCTCCGTAGGCTGGCGCAGATACCCTCGATCCGGTCGTCATCCAACATGAGGCGGTCCAGCATGGCGTCAGACAGGCCCTTCTCGCGGCCAAACGCCATGTCCTCGACGTTGGCGGCAATGATGTCTGCGCGCCGGTCCCACAGAACGTCAGCGGCAACTATCAGCGCTTTGGCCTTCGCCTCCGGCGCAGCAAAGGCCAGTTCTGCCGACGCCGCCTTGGCGCGTGCGCCGATGTCCTGCATCAGTGCCTGAATATCCAGACCGTCCTTCATCGCGCCGTCCTTTCCAACTTGGCAGAAAGTGCCTTTGCCATCATACCGCCATATCGTCCCGGTGCACCAGCGCTGCGCGTCCGGGATAGCCCAGAAGCGCCTCGATCCGGTCCGAACGCTGGCCGCGAATGACCGCTGCTTCCTCCGAGGTATACCGCGCCAAACCAACACCCAAACGGTCGCGCTCCGGGCCCTCGATAACAACCGGATCACCTCGCCCGAACGTGCCGTCCACCGCCGACACCCCGGCCGGAAGCAGCGACTTGCCTCGACGGAGCGCTTCGGCCGCACCCGCGTCCACACGGAGCGTTCCCTTGGGCTTCATCGACGCGATCCAGCGTTTGCGCGCCGCTTGCGGGTCGGTTTGCGGCGTGAACCAGGTCGCCGCAGACCCTGCCTCCAACCCGGCCAACGGGCGCGGCTGGGACCCGAGCGTGATCACCATCGCAGCGCCGCCAGCGGTCGCTGTCTTCGCCGCCATGAGCTTGGTCAACATGCCCCCCTTCGAGAGCCCCGTGCCGGCGTCCCCTGCCATGGCCTCGATCTCGGGCGTGATCCTGTCGATCATGTCGAAGCGGGTCGCGGCGGCATCCTCCTTCGGATTGCCGGAATAGAACCCATCCACATCCGACAAGAGCACAAGCACATCCGCACCGACGGCGACCGCCATCTGCGCTGCCAGCCGGTCATTGTCGCCGAACCGGATCTCGTCTGTCGCGATCGTGTCGTTCTCGTTCACGATGGGCACAACACCCAGTGACAAGAGCTGTTCCAGCGTGGCGCGACTGTTCAAATACCGCCGACGGTCGGCACTGTCGTCCAGTGTCACCAGCACCTGCGCCGTCGCGATCCCATGGGGCTGCAACGCCTCTTCATAGGCGCGGGCCAAGCGGATTTGCCCGACTGCGGCGGCGGCCTGCGATTGTTCCAGCGCCAAGGCGCCTTCGCCCAGCCCCAGAACACCCCGGCCAAGGGCAATCGAACCTGAAGAAACGATGATCACGTCCTGCCCGCGTTCCCGCAGCATCGCCACGTCTTCTGCCAGCGACTTGAGCCAGGCCGCGCGCAGATCCCCGCCGTCAACCAGCAGGGCCGAGCCGATCTTGATGACGATCCGTTTGGCCGCGCTCAAGGTTGCCATGGGCGCGCCTCCTCTGCCGGAGCCTCACTCTTGCGGCGCGCTTCGACTTGTCGCCGGACGGCGCGCAGCACCTCGACCAGCCCTTCGCGGCTGACACCTGACATCATGAAGACGTTGCCCGCCACCGCTTCCAAGGCCGCGCGGCGCTCGGCGCGTTCATCTTCGTCCAAGGCATCGATCTTGTTGAGCACGGTCAGGCGCGGCTTGTCGGCCAGCGCGCCACCGTAAGCCTCCAACTCGGTGATGATTGTCTGCCAGTCGCCCGCGACATCCTCCGAGGTGCCATCGACCAGATGCAACAGCATCGCCGAACGCTCGACATGGCCGAGGAACCGGTCGCCGATGCCGCGGCCTTCATGCGCGCCTTCGATCAGACCCGGAATGTCGGCCACCACGAATTCGGCATCATCGACGCCGACAACGCCAAGGTTCGGATGGAGCGTCGTGAACGGATAATCGGCAATCTTGGGCCGCGCATTCGAGGTCGCAGCCAGAAATGTCGACTTGCCCGCGTTGGGAAGCCCCAGCAGCCCCACGTCCGCGATCAACTTCAGCCTCAGCCAGATCTCGCGTTCCACGCCGGGCTGGCCCGGATTGGCATGACGCGGCGCCTGGTTGGTCGAGGACTTGAAGTGCAGGTTGCCGAAGCCGCCATTGCCGCCCGCGGCCAACAGCACGCGCTGACCGACCTCGGTGATGTCGGCCAGCACCGTTTCCTGATCCGCGTCCAGAATTTCGGTTCCCACTGGCACACGCAGTACAATGTCGGCGCCGTCCTTGCCGCTTCGCTGCTTGCCCATGCCCGCCTGACCGTTCTTGGCAAAGAAATGCTGCTGATAGCGAAAGTCGATGAGCGTGTTCAGCCCATCGACGGCCTCGGCCCAGACATCGCCGCCCTTGCCGCCATCGCCGCCATCGGGGCCGCCGTATTCGATATATTTCTCGCGCCGGAAGCTGATGCACCCGTTGCCGCCGGACCCTGAGCGGATCGTGACCCTCGCAAGATCGAGGAATTTCATGGCCTTGCCCTCAACTTCTCCCGCGTCAGGGCGTACGTGATGCAAGGCGCAGGCTCAAGCCTTGCCATCGAGCGACCCATTGTACGACCCGTAACTTCGAAACCGCATTTCTCCAAAACACGAGCGCTGGCGGGGTTGTCCTCGAACCGGTCGGCAAGGATGCGGCGGATTGGAAAACGCACGAAAAGCTCGGGCAGAAAGGCCTGGACGGCCTCGGTCATCAGCCCCTGCCCCCAATGATCGGGGTGGAGCGCATAATAAAGCTCCACGCCCTCTGAGCTTCCGGTTGCGACGTATCCGACAGTTTGCCCGTCCCGCTCGACCGCAAGGGCAAAACCGGGCACGCCTACCCAGACGCGCGCGGCCAGAAATGCGCGCGCACCGTCAAGGTCGATACCCGGTTTCAGCGAAAAAAGCATGCGCGTCACCTCGGGCTGTGCAAGGTCCACGATGAAGGCGGCGTTCTCCTCGCGAAACGGCCTGAGCCGCAAGCGATCAGTCAAGACGACAAACCGTTGTCGCTTCTGAAATTCCTGCCGCGACAGCCGCATTTCGTAAGACGTCACCTCCTGGCTCAGCGACTTGGCGTACCGCGTCCGCTCGGCCACGTCTTCGAAGCCAAGTGCAAGCAGAACGGCGCGGGATCGTTCGATCCCGAAGAAGTGCCCACTCAGGATGTCTTCGCGGCCCGGGTCTTCGAACCAGTGAGCGAGTGCGGCGTGTGCCGCCTCGAACCCATAGCCTTTTCGCCAGACCCGGCGCGCCAGCCAATAGCCCAACTCGTGCGTCGTTGAGACGATGCCAATCAGCCCGCCAGCATCGTGAATGCCCCAGACCGGAGCGCCCGCGGCCTCGACCTTGTCGATATAGTCCAGCGCATCCTCCCGGTCATAGGGGTAAGGCACGACGCCCAGCCATTTGCTGACATCGAAGTTGCCGACGCCGGCGACAATGTCGTCTGCGTCGGTGTGTGTCAGGGGCCTGAGCGACAGCCGCGGCGTCCTGAGTGTGGGAAGCGCCGCGTATGACATGGGGTTAGCGATACTTCTTCAGGTACGTCCAGGTTGGCACAGTCGCGCCGCGCGCAACAGAGAAGGCTTCGGCATCGCCAAGATACTGGAATCCGTTGTTGGTCAGAACACGGGCCGAGGCCGGGTTATCCTGAAAGACGCTGGCGAAAATCGCCTGATTGTCCAGCGGGTTGGCTTCCAATAGGCCACGCACGGCCTCTTGCGCGAAGCCAGTGTTCCAGAAGGCGGGCGCAACCCAATAGCCAATCTCCGACTGCTCGCGGTCCATCCGCTCTAGCGCAATCAGTCCGACCAGCTCTGCCTGCCCCATGGGGGAGGCATCCATGACCCAGACGTCTTCGTCCCGCTCCTCGGCCAGCGCGCGATTGATAAAGGCCTCTGTGGCGCCTGGCGGCAACGGGTGCGGGATCGATCGCGTCATACGCGCGACACGCTCGTCGGAGCCATACATATCAAGCAAACCGTGGTCCGAGCGCCGCAGCGGCCGCAGGATCATGCGTTCGGTTTCGACAACCGGCTGGTTTATGATTGCATCAATCTTCACGGGGCGCACTCCTCTTGGCCTCGCGGGGTCCTCAACGTCTCGAATTGCGGTCCCTTTTCACATGGGATTGGCAACTCTGTGACACAACCGGGTCCTAAAAAAGTGAAAGGGCCGGTTTTTCGACCGACCCCTTTAAATCTTGATCTTCTCGGGATCGGTTATTCCGCGGCCACCGCCTCTGGCATGACCGAGATGAAAGTGCGGCCCTTGAGACCTTTGTGAAAGGTCACGCGACCTTCGGCCGTGGCAAAAATCGTGTGATCCTTACCCATGCCGACGCCCTCGCCCGGCCACCACTTGGTGCCGCGCTGGCGCACGATGATGTTGCCCGGGATCACGGCCTGACCACCGAATTTCTTGACGCCAAGACGACGACCGGCTGAATCGCGGCCGTTCCGGCTGGAGCCACCTGCTTTTTTGTGTGCCATCTGGTCTTACTCCTTCTCGGCTTCGAAGGCCTTGGCCTGTTCGACCCAGCCATCACGCTCAATCCGACCCTTGAACGACAGCTTGTCGTCCATGTCGGCAATGTCTTCCGGTCCCCATGCCGCGATCTGCGCGAACGAAGTCACACCGTTTTCATGCAGCTTCTTCTCAAGCGCCGGACCGACACCCGACAACTTCTTCAGATCATCCGCGCCTGCTGCAGCCTTCGGAGCCGCCTTCTTCGGCGCTTCTTTCTTCGGCTCGGCCTTCTTGGCTTCTGCCTTAGGCGCGTCTGCTTTCTTCGGTGCCGCCTTTTTTGCGGGTTTTGAAGCTGCTTCAACGGCTACCGCTGCGACCGAACCCGCACCCACGGCAGCCTTGACGCCGGACTTGTCACCACCTTTTTCAAGGATTTCGGTGACCTTGAGCAGCGTCAGTTGTTGGCGATGGCCTTTCGTGCGCTTCGACGAATGCTTCCGGCGGCGACGCACGAAGTGAATGACCTTTTCGCCCTTTATCTGGTCGACAACCTCTGCCTGCACCGCCGCGCCTTCGACAAGGGGGGTGCCGACAGTGGAACCCACCATCAGAATCTCGTTGAACTGGACTTTTTCGCCAGCGTCGGCTGCGAGTTTCTCGACGCGGAGCACATCGCCCGCCTGAACCCGATACTGTTTGCCGCCGGTCTTCAGAACCGCAAACATTTGCTTTCCTTCCATTTTCCCGCGTCCTCCGGCCCCGGCATCCCGGCGTTTCGGTGTCTCACCGCCTCGAACAGCGCGCCCTTCCCGGGCTGTCGTCAAATATGAAAAGGCGGGTCATGCCCGCCGAGACCCGGCTTATCCTCAGATTGCCCCTGCAAGTCAAGGGCTTTGGCGCGCCAATGCCGTGGAATTTGCTGCCATGCAAACAGGCGCGACATTTAACAAAGCGACACCGAACCGCCCCAATCTCGCCCAGACTTTGCTCAAGTCCTTAAGTCTTGATGAACCTTAAGCCGATATGAAC
>JASJDQ010000078.1 GCA_030065075.1 Paracoccaceae bacterium
TTGCGCAAGGGCGAACCCGCCCCTTTTTTCGATCACGTCAACCGCCGCTTCAACGAAAACCGCCGCCTGCTCAGTTGGTGCGTTTCTCCGTCAGCACCCGGATACTGGCGCGCGGGCCGGTTGGCGGGGGTGTCTGCCCGGGAAGGCGACCCATCCCCCTTTCTGCGCGCCGTCGGCGTCCTTTACCCCGGCACGCCGGTTCAGAAACTGGTGAAGAAATCCTTGTTGCAGGAAGAAGGCGAGCTTGTCCGATGGATGGAACAGGCCTTCGACGCCGAACCACTGCGCGCGCCGAGCGCAGCCTCGATCCTGCCGCGTCCCGCGAGCAACCGCGTCACGGTGGTGACGGCGATGAAGAACGAGGGACCCTTCGTTCTGGACTGGATCGCACACAATCGGGTCATCGGGATCAGCGATCATCTGGTCTACACGAACGATTGCCAGGACGGCACAGACCGACTGCTGGATGCGCTGGCCGAGGCAAATGTCCATCGCCGCGACAATCCCTATCGGGAAAGCGGGAAGGTCCCGCAATACGCCGCCTTCCGTGCCGCCGAGAGCGAAAGGGCCGTTCAGGATACGGATTGGCTGCTGACGCTGGATGTCGATGAATACATGAACATTCATACTGGCGACGGGCGGATCGGCGATCTTCTGGCGGCGCTGCCAGACGCGCATGTCATCTCGGTGCCCTGGCGCATGTTCGGCAATGCGGACGCGCACCGGTTCGAAGACCGGCCAGTGACGGAAATTTTCACGCTCTGTGCGCCGGAGTTCGCGACGCGGCCCTTGCAGGCCTGGGCCTTCAAGACGCTGTACCGGAACGCGGGGCTTTTTCGCAGGCTCGGTGTGCACCGCCCCAAGGGGCTCAACACCGCCTATCGCGGCGCGCTTTCCTGGGTCGATGCCTGCGGCAAGCCCTTGCCGCCTGCAGTCTGGCAGCGCGCGTGGCGGATGAGCAAGGCGCAATGGGGCTATGATCTGGTGACGCTCAATCACTATGCAGTCCGCAGTGCCGAGAGCTTTCTGGTCAAGCGCGAACGCGGCAAGGTCAACCGCACCAGGCGCGAGCAGGGGTTGGCCTATTGGTTCCGGATGAACCACAACGCCGAGACGGACACCTCGATCCACCGATATGCCGAGGCCACGCGACGCGAAAAGGCGGCCCTTCTGGCGTTGCCCGGTGTGGCCGAGGCGCATGCCGAAGCGGTGGCGTGGCACGAAGCCCGGATCAAGACGCTACTGGCAGAGAGCGACTACGCGGAATTGTACGCCCAGATCACCTCGCCCCGCATGGAGCGGCTGTCGCGGATGGCAACCTGTTTCGGAGCGAACGTCCATCTCGTCGGCCCGCAGGTGATCCCCGACGAGATCGCGGCGCGCGATCCGTCCGAGCCGTTCTTCTGGACCGTGAAGCTGACACCAGAGATGTAAGGGCCGCGTGCCCCCGGGCTGAGCAGTTGTGCGGCAAGGTTCACAGCAGGACGCGGTGCTCTGCTTGGCCCTTGCCGGTTTCCGGCGCAGCGAAGGTCATGCCGTGTGGCATGGGCCCGGCCCGCTCTTCTGCTGACAGAAGCTCCAGCGCTGAAGTACAGAAAAGAGTCGTCAGCCCCGGCCCCCCGAAGGCCGGGCAACTGGTGTGTGCGGCGTTGAACCCGACCGAGGTGACAAATTCCCCGTCCGGGTCATAGCAGGCCACGCGCGCCGCGCCCCATTGCGCGTTCCAGAGATTGCCCGCGGCATCGACGACGGCGCCGTCGGGAAGCAGACCCTCGTCGCTCAGGTCCAGCCAGACCTCGGCCTCGCCCTCCGGCCAGCCGTTCTTAGGTTCAAGCTTCTGGCGCATGATCTTGGACGTCAGCGTGTCGGCGTAATAGGCAAACTGCCGGTTCGGCGAAAAGCAAATGGCGTTCGGGATGGTGATGCCGTCCACCAGCTTCGTGACCCGTCCTTCGTAGTAGCGGTGAATGGCTCCTGCGCCTTTGGCCGCGTCCTTGCCCATGGTTCCGATCCAGAAGCCGCCCCAAGGATCGACGCGCCCGTCGTTCGACCGGGTGCGTGGATTGTCGGCCTCCAACCCTTCCACATCCTCGCGGCGCTCGGTTTCCAGATCAAAAAGGATGAGCCGCGTCTCCGACGCGATCAGCAGTTGGCTGTCGTCAGCCCACCCAGCGGCCGAGACGTATTCGTCGAAGCGAACTTCGCGGGTCTTGCCGCCTTCCTGCGTCAGAAGCCGCGCACCAAGGATGTCGAACCAGAACAATTGGTCGCGCGTCGGGTGCCAGAGCGGACCCTCGCCCAACTCGCACACGGTGCTGTCGAAGACCTCGCTCATGCCTCGGTGGCTTCCCAAGCGGCGACGGCCTCGCGCCCGCGCGAGGCGATGCCCGCCACGTCGTCACCCGGTTTGTAAAGCCAACTGCCCAGCCCGAAGCCATTGGCCCCGGCCTTCCGCCATTCGGCGAAGTTCTCGGGCCCGACGCCGCCCACCATATAGACCTCTGTCGTCACGGGCAGCACGGCGCGGACGGCTTTCAACCCTTCAAGGCCCATCTGGAACGCGGGGAAGACCTTCAGCCCGTCAGCTCCCGCCTTCAAAGCGGCGAAACACTCGCTGGGCGTCAGAACACCCGGGAAGCTTTGCAGTCCCAGCGCCTTGGTCTTGGCGATCACGTCCGTATCGCAATTGGGCGAGACGACCAGCTTGCCGCCCGCGTCGTGGACGCTTTGCACCTCGCCCACAGTCAGGACTGTGCCCGCGCCGATCAGGGCATCCTTACCCACGGCCCTGGCCATGCGTTCGATCGAAACGAAAGGCGACGGCGAGTTCAGCGGCACTTCGATCCGGGTCATGCCAGCACCGACCAGCGCCTCGGCGACCGGCACGGCCTCTTCCGGGTCGATACCCCGCAGAATGGCGATCAGGGGATGGCTCATGGGGCCTCCTTCAACAGTTGGTACGCCGCGTGCAAGCCGCGAAGTGTTGCGCTTGTGACATCCGCGGTGTCAATCATCGCGCCCTCTGCCGCAAGCGCGTCCGCGTAAAGCCCGGCAAGCCTGCCCGCGCCGAGCAGTGTGATCCGCTGGCCCAGCCAATAGGGCTTGGCGGCCGCCAGTTCGGACCCGATCAGAAGACCGGAAAGACGCGCGCGCGCCACGCCCGGCCCCGGGGCCGCCAGAAGGCTTTCGGCACGAAGGGAAAAGAAGCGCCCCGCCAGGGCTTGCGGGTCCGCCATGCCATCGCGCACGGCGGTTTGGAACGCGTCCCCATCCCAAGCGTCATCCACGGAATGGCGCAAGACCGATTGAACCGAGATCAATGCAAACAGCTCACCCGTCATATAAGTGCGAAAACTCACGACTTCGCCCGCCGAGATCTGGACCCATTTTGTGTGGGTCCCCGGCATGCAGAGCACACCGTCGAAATCGGGCACCTCCGCCAGATACCCGGCGATCTGCGTTTCCTCGCCGCGCATCACATCTGCCGGAGACGTCTGGCACAACCCCGGCAGAATGGCGACGTCCAGCCGCGCATCGGTCACCTTGGGTCGCACGACGTTCAGGCTGACAGGCTGGCAGGGAACCGTCGCATAGGGCGCTTCGACCCAGCCCTGTCGCGCGCCCACCATACCGCAGGCCACAACAGGCATCCGTCCGGCACCAAGCCAAGGCTCGATGACCTCCAACAATGCGCCTTCGAAAGCGGCAGGCTCCAGCGACCCCATGCCCTTGTCGGACCCGGCGTCCGCCACGGCCTTGTTGCCCCGCATCGCCCAGGCGCGCAGGTTGGACGTGCCCCAGTCGATGGCGATCCAGTCGGCATATGATTTCTCGGACCCCATGACCTTCCTTGACCGCGAAACGCGGCGGAATTCAAGCCTGTCCTTCCGGGCATGCCAACCTTTGGCGCGTCGAAAAGGGCGCGCCGAACGAAAGCCGCCTATCCGCGCCGCACGAGCACCTCGAAGATGGTGCACCCCTGCCGACGAGCTTCGGCCCTTAAGTCGCCGACAAGCTCGGCGGCCTGATTCCGCACGGCCGTGGCCTCTTCAAGCATGCCTTTGAAAAGCGCGGCGAAGATCACGACAATGGGATTCGGGTTCTTGCCAAGTCCATCGACGAGCGATTGTAGCTGGTCCACCGTGCGTTGCTGTACGGCAAGGTTGATCACTGCCGAACGGAGCGCTGCCTGGATGGCATCGCAGGGGTCACGTGGAGGGAGGTCCGGCATGGGAAAGATCGGTTTTCCGATGTCACCGATATCGTCGATCGTCAGAAAGCCTTCTGTCAGCCATTCCTGAATCTCGTCTTCATCGCCCGAAATCTCAACGTCGAACGGGTTTGACTGGCTCTCGGCTTTGACGCCTTTGGAGTTGTCGAGGATCTTTGCCAGTTCGGGCGTGCGTTTCATGAGTGCTTCGAGTTGTACGGCCGCCTGGCGCGCCAAGGCCGCCGCGCCAAATGCGTCAATCGCTTCGTTGGGTAAAAAGTTTTTCATAATTCATTCCTTGAAAATGGATTTGTCCATGGGCGGTATCGCGTGCTTGCGAAACCGTCCGACGGTGTGAACGTTCCACGGCGCAGCGCGTCAGGCAATCAAGGCGTCGGCTTCGTGAATGGTACGGGAATTATGCGCCAGCGCGCGGCGGCAGGCTGGCCTGCAATTTCTTGGTCAAGCCGGACCGGACCATATCGTAAGAAGCGGCAAGCCGGTGCGCGAGTTCATCGGCGTCGGCGTCCTCTGGCAGCAATATCCAGCTCTTGTGGAAATAGGGCGCCTTTATCCCAACGCCTGCTTCGATGAGCATCTCGGCCGTTTCGATATCCGGCGTTTTCACCGCGACGCCCGGTTGCACCGCGCCGATGCAGGCGAACATCTTGCCGCCGACCTTCCACGCGTCATGCCCGCCGCCCCAGGGATCGGACTTCTCGGCCCCGGGGAATGGCGCGCAGATGTCGTTCACGCGGCTTCGGAATGCGGCATTGTCGGACATGGGGCCCATCCTAGCCTATCCTGACCCGTCGGTGTAGGCCTTGGCTCTATGGGAATTGACGTGGTAATCGAAGACGAACGGTGGAGCACCGTCGGGCTGGAGGCGCTTGCCGAAAAGGCGTTTCAGGCGACGCTTGCGCGGGTCTCTTTGGACGCGCAGACGTGGGAGGCGGTTCTGCTGGGCGCTAGTGACGCCCGGGTCGCCGAGTTAAACCGGGACTTTCGGGACAAACCGCAACCGACAAACGTCCTGTCCTGGCCCTCTGAGGAACGGGGCGCCGAGGAAGAGGGCGAAAACCCACTGCCGCCAATGGGCGCTCCGGAACTCGGCGATATCGCGCTTGCCTTCGAGACCTGTCAAATCGAAGCGAAAGAGCAGAAAAAGCCCTTTGAGCAACACATTCTTCACTTAATCGTGCACGGATTGCTGCATCTATTGGGCTACGACCACGTGCGCGAAAAGGACGGCGACTTGATGGAATCGCATGAAATCGCGATACTCGCTTCACTCGGGGTTCCAAACCCCTATACGTGACCCATATGTGGTACCGGGGCGTTCGCGCTCCGTTTTGATGGAAAGGATTGATGGGCGATACCGACGGGTCTTCTAACGCAGCGCAGCGCGCGCAATCGGAAGACGACACTTCAACGGGACTTCTTGCGCGCCTTCGGCGTGCCTTGGGAAGTGGCAATTCGCATCATCCCGAATACCCGACAATACCCGAAAAGGGCCTGAACGGACCGGCAGGGCGCAGCCTTGCCAACCTCGCGCGGCTGCGCGTCGAAGACGTCATGATCCCGAAGGTCGAAATCGTTTCGGTGGCGGTCGACATCGCGAAGGACGACCTTTTGGACGTCTTCCGGCAAAGCGGACTGACGCGATTGCCGGTCTATCGCGACACGTTGGATACCCCGCTGGGCCTGGTACACCTCAAGGACTTTGCGCTTGGCCATGGGTTCAACGGCGGAAAGAGGGCCTTCAATCTTGAAAAGATGATGCGTCCCCTGCTTTTCGCGCCCCCGTCGATGCCGATCGGCGTGCTTCTGCAAAAGATGCAGACCGACCGCATCCACATGGCGCTTGTCATCGACGAATACGGCGGGGTCGACGGGTTGGTCACGATCGAGGATCTGATCGAACAAGTGATCGGCGAGATCGAGGACGAACACGACGTCGAGGAAGGTCAGCTTTGGGTCGAAGAAGCGCCCGGGTGCTATCTGGCGCAGGCGCGGACGCCGATCGAGGATTTCGAGATGGTCGTGGGCAAGAAGCTCCTCTTCGGGGAAGACGTCGAAGAACTCGACACCTTGGGCGGCCTTGTCTTCATGCTCGCGGGCCGCGTGCCTGCGCGCGGCGAGGTGGTGAAACACCCCGCCGGTCTCGATTTCGAGGTCGTCGACGCCGACCCGCGCCGCATCAAGCGATTGCGCGTTCGCATGGGAGCCGCGGCACAACAGGCGGCCGAGTAACGCCCGGGTGGCAATGACCCGCAGGCTCGGCTAGTACTTTGGCAAAGCAGCAGAACGCGGAGCACCGGGGCGTGCGACCTGGCCTTTTCATCGCGCTTCCGGGCGGCCTTGCCGCGGCCCTTGGCCACGCGCCTTTCCACCTTTGGATCATCGCCTTGCCGGGGTTCGCAGCGCTGATCTGGTCTGTCGCGCATGCCGCCACCGGGCGCGGCGCTTTCCTGCGGGGTTGGCTTGGCGGGGCCGCCTATTTCGCCGTGACGCTGCATTGGATCGTGGAACCGTTTCTGGTCGATGCGGCGACGCACGGATGGATGGCGCCCTTTGCCCTGATCCTGTTGGCTGGCGGATTGGCGCTCTTCTGGGGCGCCGCGGGAGCGGCCGCCTTCCACCTTGGGTGGAGCCCCGGCAGCCGCGCCATCGCTCTGGCGCTGACCATGACGGTCGCGGAACTTCTGAGAGGTCATGTGTTCACCGGCTTTCCATGGGCCATGCCCGCCTATATCTTCAACGAACCGTCGCTCATTTGGGTGGCACGCCTGACCGGCAGCTACGGCCTGACGCTTCTGGTGCTGACCCTGGCTGCGATGCTAACCTTAAAGGCGCGCGCTTACTGGGCGCCGATGGCCACCTTGATGATCGTCGCAGCGATTTGGACTGCCGGGCGATCGGAGCCGCCCCCCTCTGCCGATCTGGGTACTGTTGGGGTGGTCCATCCCAACGTGCCGCAGCAAGAGAAATGGGACCGCCTGAAAGTGCCCGAGCATGTCGAACGGCTTCGCAACCTGACGGCAAAAGCGGCCACCCAAAACCCCGACATGATTGTTCTGCCCGAGGCGGCGGTCGTCTATCCCCTCGACAACGCCGCCGGCACACTTGGCCTTCTGTCCGACGCCGCAGGCCCGGCGCATCTGGTCACCGGCATCAACCGACGAGAGGCCGGAGACTGGTTCAACGCGCTTGTCCGATTGGGCCCCGGAGGCGAAATCGAAGAGACCTTTGACAAGGTCCATTTGGTGCCCTTCGGCGAATACATACCCTTCAAGCTGGGCGTCCTTCGCGCGCTCGCGGCGACCTCGTCGAACGGGTTCACACCCGGCGAAGCGGTTCGTCTGATCGATACACCGCTTGGGCGCGCGCTGCCGCTTATCTGCTACGAGGGCATCTTCCCCCGGCATCTGTTCCGGGCCGGGGATCGCCCCGACTATATCCTGCTTTTGACGAACGATGCCTGGTTCGGGAACTTCGCCGGGCCCCAGCAGCACCTGGAACAGGCCCGCTTCCGCGCGGTCGAACAGGGTCTGCCGGTTGTGCGTGTGGCCAACCGCGGGGTCTCGACCGTCATCAACCGGCACGGCCAAACGACCGATCCGCTGGGTCTTCGGGACACCGACGCGCGCGTGTTCCCTGTGCCGAACGGAAAGCCGACGCTCTATGCCCGCACCGGCGATGCACCGCTCTTTCTTATTCTTTTGGTAACCCTCGGCGCACTCTGGGTCGCAAAACGACGCAACGCCATTGCAAACTCCGCTACATCGTCGTAACCGCATCCGACCGCTACAACGGCTTCCTGACGTGGCGGGGTAAATCCAATGGAGCATCCCATGAACCGGCAGAACTATATCTTTACCTCGGAAAGCGTTTCCGAAGGTCACCCCGACAAGGTCTGTGACCGCATTTCCGATGCCGTCCTCGACGCCTTTCTGGCCGAGGAGCCCGAGGCCCGCGTGGCCTGCGAAACGCTGGCGACGACAGATCGCGTGGTGATTGCCGGCGAGGTTCGCGGACCGGGCACGGTCCTTGAACGCGTGGAAGACATCGCGCGCGCCTGCGTCAAGGACATCGGCTACGAGCAGAAGGGCTTTCACTGGGCCAATATGAACGTCGCGAACTACCTGCATGCGCAGTCCGCGCATATTGCCCAAGGGGTCGATGCCAGCGGCAACAAGGACGAAGGCGCGGGCGATCAGGGGATCATGTTCGGCTACGCCACGTCCGAGACGGACGCGCTGATGCCAGCGCCCATCCTTTACGCGCATCAGATCCTGCGCCGCCTGGCCGAGGTGCGAAAGTCCGGGCAGGAACCGACCCTGCGTCCGGATGCCAAGTCGCAGCTTTCGGTGCGCTACGAAGGCGGGAAGCCCGCCGAGGTGACCTCGATCGTGCTTTCGACCCAGCACGAAAGTGAACACCAGACGTCGGAAGACATTCGCGGGATCGTGGAGCCTTACATCCGCGAGGTTCTGCCCGATGGCTGGATCACCAAGAACACCGAATGGTGGGTCAACCCGACGGGAACCTTTGTGATCGGCGGACCGGATGGGGACGCGGGGCTGACCGGACGCAAGATCATCGTCGATACCTATGGCGGGGCGGCGCCCCACGGGGGCGGCGCGTTCTCCGGCAAGGACCCGACCAAGGTCGACCGCTCGGCCGCCTATGCCGCGCGTTATCTGGCCAAGAACGTAGTTGCCAGCGGGCTGGCGGAACGCTGCCTCATCCAGCTCTCTTATGCCATCGGGGTCTCGAAGCCGCTCTCGATCTATGTCGATACCTTCGGCACCGGCGAGGTGCCGGAAGCGGAAATCGAGAAGGCGATCAACGTTGTGATGGACCTGAGCCCCCGTGGAATTCGGGAACAGCTTTCGATGAACCGCCCTGTTTATCAGCGGACAGCGGCCTACGGCCATTTCGGACGTGCACCGGATGCGGACGGCGGCTTTTCGTGGGAGCGGACGGATCTGGTGGACGCGCTTAAGAACGCGGTCTGATCCAAACGCCAGCGGTGAAATATCGAAAGGATTTCCGTCGGCTTTCTTTTCAAGAAAGCGGCACCTCAGCGCACAGGTTCTGACGCGCCAAAACCGCTTTCAACTCGATGGCGCGGACCGTAGGTTGCCCGTAACAACCAAAGCGGAGTGCGATGCAATTCACAGTGGCCATTGACGGACCTGCGGCAGCCGGGAAGGGCACGATCGCCCGTGGTCTGGCCGAAACCTTCGGCTTCGCGCACCTCGACACCGGGCTTCTCTACCGTGCCGTGGGTCGCCGCATGCTGGATGGCACACCGCCCGAGATCGCTGCCGCGACGCTGCGTCTGCGGGATATTGCACGGCCCGATTTGCGCACGCCGGAAGTGTCCGATGCGTCGAGCCAGGTCGCCGCGATTGCCGAGGTTCGAAACGCGCTTGTGCATTTCCAACGCGACTTCGCCGGACGCGACGGCGGCGCGGTTCTGGATGGCCGCGACATCGGCACCGTCATCTGCCCCGATGCGCATGTGAAGCTCTTCGTTTCGGCCACGCCAGAGGTGCGGGCCTATCGGCGCTGGCTGGAACTGACAGACGCCGGGCACGAGATAAGCGAAGCGGACGTTCTGGCGGATGTTCTGGCGCGCGACAAACGCGACAGCGAGCGTGAAGACGCGCCGCTCAAACCCGCCGCAGATGCCGTGATGTTCGACACCTCGCGCATGACCATCGACGAGGCGCTGGAACAAGCGGCAAGCCTTGTCCGCACCCAACTGGAGGCACGAAGATGAAGACAACGACCATGGGCCGTGGTGGTCCGGAAGTCTCGCAGTTCGGGATCGGCGCGATGTCGTTCGCCGGCATTTATGGCGACGCGACCGAGGCCGAGGCGCATGCCGTGCTGGATGCCTGCCGCGACGCGGGTGTCACACATATCGACACGGCGAATGTCTATGGAAACGGACGTTCGGAAGAAATCATCGGCGCCTGGTTCGCCAAGACCCCGGGCGCGCGCGACGATATGGTGCTGGCCACCAAGGCAGGCATCTCGCGCGATGCCGAGCGGCGCTTCAACAACGATCCCGGCTATCTGAGCGAGTGCCTCGACGCCAGTCTGGCGCGGCTCGGCGTCGATCACATCGATCTGTTTTACGTCCACCGCTATGACCGGGTGCACACGCCCGAGGATGTCGCGGGAACGCTGAAGGGGTTGATCGACAGCGGCAAGACCCGCGCCATCGGCTTTTCCGAGATCGCCCCCAGCACGCTCCGTCGGGCGGCCAGCGAGTGCCCGGTCGCGGCAGTCCAGTCCGAGTATTCGCTGTCCACCCGCGCGCCCGAGTTGGGACTGATCCAGACCTGCGCGGAACTGGGGACCGTGCTGGTCGCATTTTCACCCGTCGGCCGGGCGTTTCTGACCGATGACCCGTTTTCCTACGAACGGGTGCAGTCGATGGCCTTCACGCAGAACAACCCGCGCTTTATGCAGCCCAACTATGACGCCAATATCGCGGCGACCGACCGGTTTCGCGCGCTGGCCGCCGACATGGGCGTGCCTGCCGCGGCGCTGGCCATTGCGTGGCTTGTCGCCCGAGGCGAACACGTCATCCCGATCCCCGGCACCAAGAACACCGATCATCTGGCCGAGCTTCTGCGCGGCATGGAATTGACGCTGACCGAAGACGACCTTCTGCGGATCGAAACGGTGTTGCCGATCGGCTGGGCCCATGGCGACCGTTACAACGAAGCACAATGGAAAGGGCCTGAGCGGTATTGCTGAAGCGCGAATCGCGGACTTTCTTGTGACGCCCATTGGGGATAGTGTCCGATGAACACTCGTTCACGGGGGCGTAATGGCGGACCTGGAAACCAGCCGGAGCAATACGAAGGACATCCTGCGGGATCACGCGCGCCGTCTCTTTGCCGAACGCGGTTACGAGGGCGTGTCGATGCGTGACATTGCCGGGTCCGTCGGCGTCCAGCAAAGCGCGATCTACAATCACTTCGCCTCCAAGCAGCATCTGCTGGTCGATCTGATGGTCGATCACATGGAGGACCTGATCCGGTCCATGCGCGCCGCCGTCGATTTCCGGGCAACCCCCCGCGAGCAGCTGGAGTCCTTCGTCCGTTTCCACGTCAACTATCAGCTCGACAATCCGGATGCGCTTTTCATCGCCTACATGGAACTCAGAAGTCTTGAACCCGAGGGTCGGGAAACGGTCGTCGTCCTCCGCGATGAATACGAACTGGCGCTGCGCGGCATCCTCGATGCAGGCGATGCGGCGGGGGAATTCGAGGTGACGAACCCGGCCGTGGTGGCTCGCTGTATCCTGGCGATGATGACCGGTGTGACCGTCTGGTACAAGGAAACCGGACCCTTGGGCCGCGAGGCCGTGGTCGATGTTTTCGCCGAGACCATCCTGCGCAGTGTCGGTTGTTCATCGGCCACGGCAGAATGCTAGGTGAAACTGATGGCGATCCCGGAAGGACTCGAACCCTCAACCTGCTGATTAGAAGTCAGCTGCTCTATCCAGTTGAGCTACGGGACCACTTGGGGTCTTATGGTATGGGGTCGTTACGCTTGGCAAGTCTGTCCGGGCGGATTACTCTATGAACATTGTTCACAAAACGGGAACGGTTGTGGCCCGCGAAACGGAAAAACGCCGCGCAGAATTGCGTGAAAGGCTGATCGACATCGCCGAAGCCGAAGTGCGCGAGCATGGCATGGGCTCGTTACGCGCGCGCGCCTTGGCGGACCAAGCCGGATGCGCGGTCGGCGCAATCTATAACGTCTTCACGGATATGACGGGTCTGATCCTGGCCGTGAACGTGCGCACCTTCATTCGGATGGGCGCGCGCGTGGCTGGCGCCGTAGACGGTCGCGAGAACGAGCCGCCGCTGGATCGCCTGGTTGCGATGGCGAACGCCTACGTCGATTTCGCTTTCGAGAACTTGAACCTTTGGCGCGCCGTCTTTGGCATTGAAATGACGGCGGACAGCGATGTGCCGGATTGGTACCTACAGGAACTTCGCGACCTCTTTGCCTTCATCGCAGCCCCGTTGGCCGAGCTTGACCCCGACGCGACGCCCGAAGAACTGGAACTCAGAACGCGCACGATTTTTGGTGCCGCCCACGGCGTCATGCTTCTGAGCCTCGAGCGCCGGATGTCCGGCATTCCACAGGAAGAGCTGAAACCGATGATCGAGTATCTTCTGCGCCAGGCCGCCGACCCGAAACGCGGGACATGAAAAAAGGGAGCACGAATGCTCCCTTCCCGAAACTCAATGTCCCTGGTTTCAGGCGGTCTCGTCGACCAGCTTTGCGCCGGGCGCATTCTTGGCGACGGAAGCAATCCCGTTGTCGCGCGCCTTGGCGCTTTCATAGGTTTCCGACGTTCCAACCACCTGGCCATTGCGGGCGCGCAGGTTGAACATGAACTTCCCGGACTTGGTGTCCTTCCGCTCGAAGCGGTCGTCGGATTGCGAATTCTTGCGAACGGATTCGATGCCGTTCATGCAGCTTGCCTTACGCTTGTATCCTTCGCTGGCCAGAATGATCTGACCGTTGCCGGACTTCAGACGAAATCGCGTCTCGCCCCGCTTGTCCTTAAAGACTTCGAATTTGCCTGGCATGATGTCCTCTCTGCTTTTTAGGCTGTTCCTCGCATACTAAAGCGCGGCCGCCATAACGCCAAAAAATTGCAACGGGCGGACGCGTTGATTCGTTGGGTTACGGTTTTGCAACAGTCTGTCGCCAATCAGGTCTCAATAATTGGTCGGAAGACCAAGCGCACCCTATCCAGCATCTCGTCGGATCGCGCCGTCACCAGATGGCCGCCGCTGGTGATCGACGCCCGATACTCGCGCCCGTCCAGCAGCCCGACGGCGCCGCCCGCCTCGGCAACGGCCAGCGCCCCGGCGACATGGTCCCAGGGCTTCAGCGCATTGGACAAACAGAAGTCCGCACGCCCACCAGCCATCAGCCGGTACTCGTGGCAGGAACACCTGACCGACCAGATGCGGCGCATGCCGGGGATGTCGCTTGCCAGTGCCAGGCGTACGCGTTCCTCGAAATTGAAGAGCGGCACGAAGCCTGTCGCCCCTTCGCGCGGCATGCCGCCCAAGGTCAGACGCTCGCGCTGTCCGTCCGCGCGAACATGCCAGGTGCCGCCACCCTTTCGGGTCACGACCCAATCATCCAATACCGGATCATAGAGCAGCCCGAAGATCGCCTCGCCCCGTTCCGCGACCGCCAGGATCACCCCAAAGGTCGCCAAGCCTTGTGCGAAATTCCACGTCCCATCGACCGGATCGACAATGACCGACAGGGGCGCCGCGTCGATCTCTTGCAGAAGCGCTGGGTCCGTTTCGACCGCCTCTTCACCAATCACCGTGGCGTCTGGCAACAGGGCGCGGACCCCTTCTGTGATCGCCGCTTCCGCGCGCAGGTCTGCCTGCGTTACCAGATTGTCGGGCGCCGTCTTGGCCGCAATGTCGCTTTCGCCCAGGCGGCGGAACAGCGGCAGGATCTCGGCCTTGGAGACGTCGCGCACCAATGCGATCAGGGCGTCTTCCGTTTTCGCGTCAATAGACATGGGCTAGACCGCTCGGGTCATGAAGACCGAGGCCGGGTCTTCCACATACCCTTCGAACGGCGGACAGAAGGTGAATCCATGGCGGGAATAAAACGCGCGCGCCGGTTCGAAGGCGTCCTGACTGCCGGTTTCAAGATTGACGCGCACCATGCCCGCCTGCCTGGCCGCGTCCAGAAGTCTGGTCAGAATCGAATCCGCAAGGCCGGCACCCCGCCGATCCGCCCGCACATGCATCGACTTCAATTCGCCCGCATTGCCGGAGAGCGGTTTCAACGCCCCCATCGCAACAGCTTCACCATCCTCGAATACCGCAAAGAAGCGTACCCCCGCCTCGGCCAGGCGTTCGCCGTCCATAGCGTGCACGCTGCACGCAGGCGAAGACGCATACATGATCTCAAGATGACGTGCGATCAGCGGCTCAAGCGCCGGATCGGTCGGCGCGACTTCGCGAATATTCGTCAGTGCGTCCACGCGCCCCGCCGGTCGGTGGCAAAGTTTTCGCCATAGCCGCGCGGCCGGATGTTGGGCTTCCGGGTCTTCGGTTCAGTCACCACGGCGTCGATCCCGTGTTCTTTCGCATACTCCAGCGCTGCTTCCTTGGTGGGAAAGCGCATGCGTACCTGTGCCTGCGTATCCGACGAAGATGTCCAGCCCATCAGCGGATCGACCTCGCGCCCGGTTTCATTTGGAAACTCAAGAACCCAATGCCGGGTCTTTGCCGTGCCGGACGACATGGCGGATTTTGCGGGGCGAAAAATGCGTGCAGTCATGGGACAACCTCGGTGGACGCTTTCTGATAAGGGCAAACCATGCCCGCGATCAAGGGTGCCAAGCGTCGCAACCGCCAAGTACGCGGCCTGAAAACCCGGAACACGTACAATGGGATGAGAGGAGAGGTTTAAGTCGAGGGCCGACCGGACAACGTGGAGCGAGGGGTGGGTGGGTCGCGCTGTCCGGCCGGCGCCCGTTCTGCTGCTTAGAGGTCCCTTGTTACACGGTTAACGAAGGATAACAAGAAGTTTTTCTCTTTAAGGTTGTATTAGCGATTAAGGTTATGTTAACCATTTGACCTTTCCGAACCTGTCAGGAGTGTGGGCGTCCCCGTCCTTTTGCCCTTGAACCCGTCGTTCAAGACATCACCTTCTGTGGGTGCAAAAGGAATCGCCCCGATGTCGCTGACCGAACCCATTCTGAACTCCCCCGCCGAAGACGTGCGCGAACGCGAAAAACTGGAGGGTGGACATCCCTTTGTGATGCACACAGAATTTCAACCCGCGGGCGACCAACCCACTGCAATTGCTGAACTTTCCGAAGGTATCCGCGAAGGCGAACAGAACCAGGTCCTGTTGGGTGCGACCGGCACGGGCAAGACCTACACGATGGCCAAGGTGATCGAGGAAACCCAGCGCCCAGCCATCATCCTGGCGCCCAACAAAACGCTCGCGGCGCAGCTCTATGGCGAGTTCAAGGGATTCTTCCCCGACAACGCCGTCGAGTATTTCGTGTCGTATTACGACTACTATCAGCCCGAAGCTTATGTCCCGCGATCCGACACATACATTGAAAAAGAAGCCCAGATTAACGAACAGATCGACCGGATGCGCCATTCGGCGACTCGCGCTCTGCTAGAAAGGGACGACGTCATCATCGTCGCATCAGTCTCCTGCATCTACGGTATCGGCAGCGTCGAAACCTATGGCGCGATGACCCAGGACCTGCATGTCGGCAAGCCCCACGACCCCCGGAAGGTGCCGCGCTGAAACGCCTGGTCATTGCGGCGGTATTGCTGGGCGATGAGGTCGGCGATCACCTTCCGGGGGTCGTGGGGCTTGCCGACATGCAGGTCCTGGGTCATCGCGCCATAGGTTTCGACGCTGCCGATACCG
>JASJDQ010000079.1 GCA_030065075.1 Paracoccaceae bacterium
TTCTCGAACGCGCGCACCTCGATCTGGCGGATGCGCTCGCGGCTGACGTTGTAGACGCCCGAAAGCTCTTCCAGCGTGACGGGATTATCCATCAGCCGGCGCTGGGTCAGGATGTCCTGCTCGCGCTCGTTCAGCACGCCCATCGCTTCGGCCATCAACTCCCGTCGGATTTCCAACTCGTCCTTTTCGGCATAGTCGCTGGCCTGGTCGGCATCTTCGTCCTCAAGCCAGTCCTGCCATTGGGCAGCACCTTCGCCATCAGCCGAGATCGTCGCGTTCAGAGATGCATCACCTCCTGCGAGGCGGCGATTCATCGAGATGACCTCCTCCTCGGTCACGTTCAGATCGTTGGCGATCCGCTCCACGTGTTCGGGACGCAGGTCACCATCTTCCAGTGCGCCGATGCGCGCCTTGGCCTTGCGCAGGTTGAAGAACAGTTTCTTCTGCGCGCTGGTTGTGCCCAGTTTCACCAGGCTCCATGACCGCAGGATGTATTCCTGGATCGAGGCGCGGATCCACCACATAGCATAGGTCGCAAGCCGGAAGCCTTTTTCCGGGTCGAACCGCTTGACGGCCTGCATCAGACCGACGTTCGCTTCCGAGATCACCTCGGCCTGTGGCAATCCATAGCCGCGATAGCCCATGGCAATCTTTGCCGCCAAACGCAGGTGGCTTGTGACCAGTTGATGCGCAGCATCGGTGTCCTGATCCTCGACCCAGCGTTTCGCCAGCATATATTCCTGTTCCTGCTCAAGCATCGGGAACTTCCGAATTTCCTGCAGGTACCGGTTAAGCCCACCTTCGGGGGAGGGGGCGGGCAGATTGGTATAATTCGCCATATTTTCCTTATCCCTGTCTGCGCCAATGTTTCGACGCTTAACATATCTGGTGAACTACTCAGTTCAGTTCAAGGGGTGGACGCGAAATTTCTTACGTCCGGTGTCTGAACAAAATATGAATGATACGCTGCGAAACCGCCATTCACGGGCCCGTTTCCTCACAAGCTCGTGCACATCGTGTGTAAACTGCGCCCATAATATTGCGAATTTGCACAGAAACTATGCCGATTTGAAAGAAAATCGCATGGATAGCGTCAGAAAACCACTGGGTGTGTAGAAAAACGCATAGGTCGTGTTTCAAGCCCTGTTTGGCGTTGAAACATTCCCGACGATACAACCAGGACTATTTTCGGAATTGTTACAGACCCTGATAGGTCGTTGTTTGGTCAACCTTTCAATACCGCTTTCAGCGCACGCAAGTCATCCGGCAATGGTGCCGAAAAAGAAAGCGTGCGCCCCGATACCGGGTGGATGAACCCAAGAGAAGCGGCATGCAGCGCCTGCCGTCCGAATGCATTGGCCACGTCCGCGCCTGCCACCGTTTTGCTGATCCGCCGACGGCCGCCATAGACAGGGTCCCCGATCAATGCGTGCCCAATATGCGCCATGTGGACGCGTATCTGATGCGTCCGCCCGGTCTCCAGATTGCACCGCACCTCTGCCGCATGATCGCCGAAGCGCTCATCAACGCGCACCCGCGTTACCGCGTGGCGGCCGCCCTGAAACAGAACGGCCTGGCGCTGACGATCCGTCTTGTGGCGCGCCAGTTGGGTTGTGATCTTCAAGATGCCGCCTTGTTCGAAACTGACACCGGGGACACCTTTCAGACGCGGATCTCCGGCGCTGGGGACCCCGTGGCAGAACGCAGTATAGGTCCGCTCGACGCTATGGGCCGCGAATTGATCGGCCAGCCCGTGGTGCGCGGCGTCCGATTTTGCAACGACCAGCAGGCCCGAGGTGTCCTTGTCGATCCGATGCACGATGCCGGGGCGCTTTTCGCCGCCCACGCCCGACAGTTTGCCGCCGAAATGATGGAGAAGTGCGTTCACCAGCGTGCCAGACGCCGACCCCGGGGCGGGGTGAACCACCATCCCGGCCGGTTTGTTGACGACGATTACATCGTCGTCTTCGTGCACGATATCCAAGAGGATATTCTCAGGGCGTGTTTCGACTTCTGTCGCTTCTTCGATCGTGACTTGGAAAACCATCCCTTCCGTCACTTTTCGGCGCGGGTCCATAACGACCTCTCCGTTCAGCGCGACCGCACCGTCTTCCAGCAAACGCGCCAGCCGGGACCGCGACAGATGCGCGTCCTCTGGCACATCGCGGGCCAGCGCCTTATCAAGACGCGGTGGCGGATCGGCGCCAATGGTGACAAGGACAGTGCGCGACATGGAAACGGGTCAAGCTCCGGACGACAAGACGCTGAGATACCTCAAGGCGTTGGTGACGATCCTGACCGTCACGATGATTTTGGGGTTTCTAACCATCGTCGGCCTCTTTGTCATGCGCTTCGCCGAGATGAACCGTGTGGCGTTGCCGGATCAGATCACGCTGCCCGACGGCGCCGTCGCAACCGCCTTTACGCAAGGCGAGGGCTGGTTTGCCGTTGTGACCGAAGAAGATCAGATCCTGATCTACAGCCGGGTGACTGGCAACTTGCGTCAGCGGATCGACATTCTTCCCGAATGAAAACGGCCACCGCGGGATGCGGTGGCCGTCCCCCTGAGACACGCACAAAGCGGGGCCATCGTCGCCCGGCCTGCGCGTGGGTCTTGGGTTTTGGGAAGGGGCCGGACAGCAGCGTCGGGAGGAACGCTTGTCCGGCCGGGGGAGGGGGCCGCCCCAGGGGGCAGGTCGGCCCTGTCCGAGACGCCTTACTTGTTCTTGCCGAGCGTTTCGACGGCGATGGGCGCGTAGAACTCGTTGAACGAGATGCGGCCGTCGCGGTTCTGGTCGAAGACGCGGAGGTCATTCGCCGTGGTGCCCGGGTAGACGCGCTGCAGTTCGGCGAGCGAGGCGAAGCCCGAGCCGTCGGTGTCGACGGCGTCCAGCGACACCAGGATGCCATTGCCGCCTTCGTGCTGGTTCAGGATGTCCTGGGCGTCGGCGGCGTAGATCTCGGTGCTGTTAACCCGTCCGTCATTGTTCGTGTCGATAATGTCGAACTCGTGGGACTTGAGCCCGGGGTAAGCGGCCGTCAGCTGCGCTTCGGAAACGAAGCTGCCGCCCGAGATGTCGCTCACCGAGCGGACGGTGCCCGAGGCGTTCATGCCACGGTCGAGGATGGCCTCGGCGCCGGGCGCATTCAGTTCGACCGACGACAGCCGGTTGTCGCGGTTGACGTCGAGGTCGCGGAACTCCTGGCGGCCGACCAGCGGGTTGACGGCGGTGACTTCGGCGTAAGAGACGAAGCGGTCGCCGTTCTGGTCGAAGGTGCCGATGGACATGGCCGAAGCGGCGGTTGCGGCGAGGGCTGTTGTGGCGAGGGCCAGTGAGAGGGTTTTCATGTTGATCTCCAGTCTTGGGTTTCAGTCTCAGGGATGGCGGGGGTGTCCGCCGTTGGTGAGGCAGAGATGGGTGCGAGCGGTCGGGAGATAACGCGGATTTCTGCACAGGGGTCTGTGCGTCAGGCGAAAAAGGCGAATAATTTCAGTATGTTCACGAGAATGCGAGCAAATCCCGCTGCCCCCGTGATCGCCTGTGAACCCGCGTGACCCTTTGTTGCAGTCGGGCGGGCTGGCGACGTCGGCGCACGCCTTCCTACCGCCCGCCAACCTTGCGCAAACGTGAAACCCGACCAGCGACTTGGACATGCAGCCGTGGCGCGCGTTCGCCGGTGTTGCCGGGTGCGCGCGTTTCCAAAGGCGCCGAAACACCTGTCAAGCTCCACGCCGCCAAGCCGCACCAGCGCCCTTGTCGGACATCGTCCTCGCGGGTCAAGATACTCGTCCAAGTCAATCCTGACGACATCGCCCGCGTCCACGCGAAACGCCGCTCTACATCGACCCGAAAATATTCCCGGGGGTGCGGGGGCAGAGCCCCCGCTTTGCGCGACCGGTGCTAGCCGGGCGCAAAACCTGTCATATGATCAAAGGCCCTTCGATCCTTGCTGCGCGCCTCGCAATCAGGACAACGGTCGGGCTACAACCGCATGGTCCAAGCGCGATGCCCAGTTCCAGTGTTTTCCACCGCACTGGGTCCATCCCGTTCGCGCAACCACCGGGAGCATTCGTCACCCGGACGCCAAGCGTCAAGCAGCCCTCAGTCTGCTTTCCGCGATCTCGACGAACCACGAACAGCCGAAAGGGATGGCGTCGTCATTGAAGTTGTAGTCGGGCGTGTGAACGTCCGCGCCTTCGCCATTTCCGAGAAGGATATAGGCTCCCGGACGCGCATTCAGCATATAGGCGAAGTCCTCTCCGCCCATGACCAGCGGTGCTTCCGTACAATCGCCCGCGACCCGTGTTGCGGCTTCGGCTGCAAAGACGGTCTCGGCCTCGCTGTTGGACATCACCGGATAGTTCCGCCGATAGTCCAACTCGGCCGTGCACCCGAAGACACGGGCGGTGTGTTCCACGATTTCGGCGAACCTCTGTTCGACGGCATCGCGCACCTCGTCTTTCAGCGTTCGCACGGTGCCGCGAAGTTCCACGGACGGCGGAATGACGTTGAATGCGGTCGACGCCGTCACGAAAGAGGTGACCGAGACCACAACCTGCTCGATCGGGTTCACGGTGCGGCTTGCGACGGTCTGCAGGGCCGTCACAAGGTGCGCCGCCGCGACCGTGGGATCGACGGAGAGATGCGGCTTCGCGGCATGCCCCCCAACCCCTTTCACCGTGATCGTGAACTCGGCGGTGCCGGCAAAGAACGGTCCGGGCCGAATGCCGAATGTGCCGACCGGGATCGATGGCCAGTTGTGCAATCCATAGACCTCATCGATGCCGAACCGGTCCAACATGCCATCGTCGACCATTTCGCGCCCGCCGCCGCCACCTTCTTCGGCCGGTTGGAAGATCACGGCCACGCTGCCTGCGAAGTTCCTGGTCTCTGCAAGGTATTTCGCCGCACCCAAGAGCATCGAGGTGTGCCCATCGTGCCCGCAGGCGTGCATCTTTCCCGGCGTCGTCGAGGCATAGGGCAGCCCGGTCGTCTCTAGGATCGGCAAGGCATCCATATCCGCGCGCAGGCCGACACAGCGATCCCCGTCCTGCTTCCCCTTTATAAGGCCGACAACGCCTGTGCGACCGATCCCGGTGACGACCTCATCACAACCGAATTCGCGGAGCTTCTCGGCCACGATTCCGGCCGTACGCTCGACGTCGAATTGCAGCTCGGGATGGGCGTGGAAGTCCCGGCGCCACTCGGTGATTTCGGCGTGAAGTTCAGAAAAGCGGTTGCGGATGGGCATAAGGCGTCACCTCGGATTGAGCTTCCTCATCACATATGACATCGACGGTTCGCCGCAACAGAAAAGCGCGCCCAAAAGGCGCGCTTTCGAGTTGCGAAATGGCAAAGTAGATCAGACGCGCGCGTCACCGACCAGTTTCCAGATGGCCGGGAAGGCCAGAACGGCGACGACCAGCTTCAGCGCATCGATCCAGATGAAGGTCTTGACGCCATAGGCGTACCAGTTCTCCCAGCCGTATCCCATGAAGGCGCCTTCGCTGCCACCTCCCAGAAGGCCGAAGCCAGCAGAAAGCCAAATCACACCGGGGATGTAGACGCATAGAATGCCAACCGCCATCGCGGCGGCCATCGACAGGATCGAGCGATCCCAACCAGCGCGGGCCAGCAGCCCCACCGCATAGGCGGCGATGAAGAAGCCAAGGATGTAGCCCCCCGTCGGTCCAAGTGCGTATGCCAGGCCAATGCCCTTTTCAGGTGTCCCGGCAAAGACCGGCAAGCCTTGCAAGCCGAGTGTGATATAAGAGCCAACGGTTGCCGCGGCGAGGTACGGCCCATAGGCCGCGCCGATCACCATGATGACCAGCATCTGCAACGTCACAGGCACCGGCAGGGTCGCGATCTGCACTTTTGCCGAAATCCAGAGCGCCGCGACACCAGCTACGAGCAGGACAACGCGCTTCAACCAGACGCCGCTGCCGGAAGTTTCCCAAAGCACGTCGGAAAGCACGGGCCGTGCCGAAAGAGTTGCCATGATCTTCGTCCCTTCTGTCAATCTTTGGTCGCGTTATGCACCCCGGCGTGCGTCACTGCAAGGTGAGCCGCAGGGTCTGAGGGCTGGTAGACGCTTTGCATCGTGTAGGACTTCCGTGGCCCTTCCACCCGCCAAGTGGCGCGCCATTCGGGCCAGCGCCCGAAATCGTAGGCCACCTGATAGCGGTCGGGATCGCAGAGATGAACGGTTTCGGGGGCTTCTGTATTCAGCGGAATGCTGTGAAACGGTCGCATATCGTCGAAATAGACATCCAGCCGTCCGTTCGACTCGGCCCAGACATAGCGACGTGTGGCCTCAAACGAGGCGCCACCTGTTTCCAGCGTGCCGGTCTCGTCCTGAAGAAGGCGTGTACCAGACCGTTGGAAGACACAGGTTCCCGTGAAACGATCCGTCTCACCGGTTTCGTGACGAATGGTCCGATCCAGTCGCCACGTGCCCTCTAGCGCCCAAAGTGACGGGAGACCGGGCATCAAATGCCTCGCGATACCAGAAAATGACGCATTTTTTGATCCGGAAATCGGCACGATTTCCGCGCCCGAAATCCGTTTCGGATTTGGTTCCAAATTCCGCATCGGAATTTGGAACCGTTCTGATCATCGCAATCGCTTGTTCCCATGACCCCGCCAGTCTAAACGAGCCTCGCGCAGACGAAAGGCCCATAGATGATCCCCAGATACGCCCGCCCCGAGATGACCGCCATCTGGTCGCCAGAGACAAAATTCCGCATCTGGTACGAGATCGAGGCCCATGCCTGCGACGCCATGGCCGACCTTGGCGCTATCCCGAAGGAAAACGCGGCCGCCGTCTGGAAAGCCAAAGACGTGGAGTTCGACGTTGCGCGGATCGACGAGATCGAAGCGGTCACCAAGCATGACGTGATCGCATTTCTGACCCATTTGGCCGAGATCATCGGCAATGAAGAGGCACGGTTCGTCCACCAGGGCATGACCAGCTCGGACGTGCTGGACACCACGCTGAACATCCAGTTGACCCGCGCCGCCGACATTCTGATCGCGGACATGGAGGCGCTTCTTGCCGCGCTCAAGGCCCGCGCGCTGGAACACAAGATGGATATCAGGATCGGGCGCAGCCACGGCATCCACGCTGAACCGGTCACCATGGGCCTCACTTTCGCGCGCTTCTATGCGGAAATGGACCGCGGGCTTCAGCGCCTGAAGGCGGCGCGCGCAGAAATCGCGACCGGCGCCATTTCGGGCGCGGTCGGCACGTTCGCCAATATCGACCCCGCCGTCGAAGCCCATGTCTGCGCCAAAATGGGCCTTGAGCCTGAACCGATCAGCACGCAGGTCGTCCCGCGCGACCGACACGCCATGTTCTTCGCCACCCTCGGCGTCATTGCATCCAGCATCGAAAACATTGCCACCGAGATCCGCCACATGCAGCGGACCGAGGTGTTGGAAGCCGAGGAGTTCTTCTCGAAGGGCCAGAAGGGTTCAAGCGCAATGCCGCACAAGCGGAACCCGGTTCTGACCGAGAACCTGACCGGCCTTGCACGCCTCGTCCGCTCGGCGGTGACGCCTGCGCTTGAAAACGTAACGCTCTGGCACGAACGCGATATCTCGCACTCCAGCGTCGAGCGCGGCATCGGGCCGGATGCCACCATCCATCTCGACTTCGCTCTCGCCCGCCTGACCGGCGTGATCGAGAAATTGGTGATCTATCCCGAGAATATGATGAACAACCTCAACAAGTTCCGGGGCCTTGTGCACTCGCAGCGCGTCCTTCTGGCGCTGACGCAAAGCGGTGTCAGCCGCGAGGACGCCTATCGGCTGGTGCAACGGAACGCGATGAAGGTTTGGGAAGAGGGCAAGGACTTTCTGACGGAACTCAAGGCCGACGCAGACGTGACGGCTGCCCTTACCGAGGCCCAGATCGAAGAAAAATTCGACCTTGGCTATCACACCAAGCACGTCGACACGATCTTCGCCCGCGTCTTTGGTGAAACATAAGCTCACGAAGTCGTGAGGAGTTTCGTGAAGCGACCGTGCTACCGTTAATGCGCCGACCTACGGAGGTGTGCATGAAACTCAAACTACTTTTGACGGCTTTGGTCCTTGGGACCGCACCCGGTCTCGCCATGGCGGCGTGCTCGGGGTACGGGCATCAGGAAGCGACAATGTCCTGCCCCGAAGGGCAGGCCTACGATGCAGCAACATCAAGCTGCCAGCCGACACCGACCGGCTAGAACTTTCACTTGGATTTTCTGCAAAAAGGCGGCCTCATGGGTCGCCTTTTTCGCTTTTTGTCAGGCAAGTCTTAACCTGCCACCTCTAGAACATTCAGGGAACATGAGAGGTGTGCAGAATGTCCCTTGATGAGCCGATGGCAGAACTCCCCAGTTTTCCACCACTTCCCGGTGCCGTGACCGAAAACCTGACATCCAAGGAAAAGGCGGCGATTGTCGTGCGCCTTCTCTTGAGCCAGGGCGCCCTGCCCGCTTTGTCTCAACTCTCGGAAACCAAGCAAACGCAACTTGCCGTACAGATCGCGCGGATGGCGCCGGTCGACCAGGAGACGGTGCAGGCGGTAGCGGAAGAATTCGCGAGCGAAATCGAACGGATCGCTCTTTCCTTCCCGCAAGGTCTGGACGGGGCGCTTGGCCTTCTGGACGGCGTCCTCAGCGAAGGGGCCGCGGAACGGTTGCGCAAGATGGCGCCGTCGGACTCGCGCCGGAACGCTTGGGACGATGTGGAAAAGGCGGACGTCGAACGTTTGGTGCCAATTCTGGAGGCGGAGTCGCTGGAAGTCGCCGCCGTCATCCTCTCGAAGCTTCCGACCGGCAAGGCCGCCGAGGTGCTGGGCAAGCTTCCGGGCGAACTTGCGCGGCGTATCACCATCGCGATCACGCAGACGGCGGATGTGGCGCCGATGGTCGTCCACCGGATCGGTGTTTCGCTGGCCGAGCAATTGGACGCCCGGCCCATTACGGCGTTCGACGACGCGCCCGTATCGCGCGTCGGCGCCATTCTGAACTATGCGCCTGCTTCGGTGCGCGACGGTGTCCTCGAGGGTATCGAACAAGAAGACAAGGACTTTGCCGACGAAGTGCGCGCGGCGATCTTCACCTTCGCCAATATCCCCGAGCGCATCGCGCCCCGCGACGTGCCGCGCATCCAGCGCGATCTGGATCAGGACGATCTGACGTTGGTCATCGCTGGCGCCAACAGCGAGGCGGACAAGGCAAGTGTCGAGTTCATTTTGGAAAATATCTCGAAACGGATGGCCGAGAATATGCGGGACGACGCAAAAGAACTGGCAGACCCGAAACAGGATGACGTCGAAGCCGCCATGATCCGCATTGTTGGCGTCATTCGCGACCTGGAAACGCAGGGCGAGATCTTCTTTGTTCTGAAGGAAGAGTGACGCAAAACGGATTCCACCCACTGATTTTGACGGTTGCGCGCGCCGAAAAGACGTGGCTGCTCGTGGCCGACCCTTGTGACGCGAAAAAATGCGCCTCGCCTCCATCGACCTGAAAGTATCCCGGGGTTTGGGGCAGAGCCCCAAACAAGGCATCGTGTGCGCCGACAGGCGCACCTTCAACGAACGTCGCGTCCCCCCAAAGAAACCTCGGCGCACACTTGGCAGCGACTGCAAAGGGTTCAGCCGTCGAAACGGGAACTCTTGATGTCGCGCGCCGCAGGGAAACGTCTGTTCGATCCCACGGTTTCGATCTCGGGGAAGAGCGCGAGGATTTCCTCCCTCTGACGCCGCGCCATCACACGGAGCACCTCGTCATCGGGATGAAAGCTCTCGGTCCAGGCACCATTCGCCAGGATGACCTCGTGGCGGTCCAGCAAGAGGTGAAGGTAGCTCACACCCAGCACATTGGCCGACGCAACGCCTCGGCGATCGACCAGGTATTGAGCGGCCATCAGTGTTTCGTCCCCGCCCTTGTTGGCCGAGGGCACAAGAAACCTGTGATTTGGGCTTACCAGCATGTCTCGCGCGGGCCGGTCCGGGCCAAGGCTGCCACGCCGCACCAGGATGGGCTGCAGGTCCGGGTACTCTTGCAGGTCGGCATAGGCCACATCGCGCCGCCCGATCCAGGCGATCTTCTTCAAGCCATTGTCGCGCGTGACAACCTTTTGGCCGACGGCAAGGGCCTCGACAGGCGTCCACCCTCGGTCGGTCGCGATCAATGCGCCGGGCGTGAAACAAGGACAGGCAGTCGCCAAAAAAAATCCCCCATCGGGGGATGTCCGGGATCGCTTGCGTCAAACGCGACGGGGACCAATGCGGTGTCCACCACAACCTCTCCACCCAGAGCCGTTGCCGCGGAGCGCATCGATCCCCGCCAGAAAACGGCAGTACTCGATACCCAACCCTCACAGTTTCCTGCGAAGCGTGTGCGACCCCCCAATCTGTCGCGCACTTACCTCCCAGCGAGGTAAGTGAAAGTTAACCAAATCGGTCCCGCACACCAACGGAAAAACGGCGGAAAAGAGGCAAAAACCCAGCGCTCCACGGCGATGCAGGGAACTCATGACGCTTGTTTCGCGAGGCAATTTTTTCCAAGGAAGAAACAACCCAGCGGACCCGATGTGCCCTTCAGTCAAGAAAGTTGCACATCACTCGACCGGCAGGTCAGGAACGATCAGAGATTGTTTCTGGTCCGCTTCCAATCCCAAACCGTGCCGAACGCGATTGTGGCGGAACTGCGCCGCCCGACGCGCTCACGAATTTCGTTCGGTCCACATCATCAATCTGGCTCATTTTTTGGAATTGACGCCATCATCGGCGAGAATCCGCCGAATCGCTCGCCTCTGGACGCGGCGAAATCTCCAGCACCGATAGCCAGACCTGGGCGCCGATCGCATGTGGCCCGCCTCGTGGCAGGTCCATGATCTGCCCAAAGACGTCGAGTTTCGGGCGACCGTCCACGTCGGCAATCAACGCGGGCACCTGCAGCAACGCGTCGCTTCTCCCCGGTTCTGCGACAGACAGCATCATCGCCTCGGCCCGGAAGCCGAGCCGCACCGTCTCGCCCACTTCAGCAATGCGCGGCAAGCTGACGCCCGCCTCGATCTCGTTCGGTGCTCCAATCACCTCGGCTCGAATGGTGCTACCGCTCGCGTGGGTCACCCGCGCCATCAGCCAGTGCGAGGCCGCGGCCCAACCGGTCAGACGCCCAGCCTCCATCCCCATGACCCTGTCGCCAAGGGCAGCGACTTCGGCGCGCGAATGGGTGACGTAAACCGCTGGCACCCGCGCCTCGGCGACCGCGCGCCCGATGTAAGGCATGAGTTCTTCTTTGCGCGCGTGGTCAAGCCCGCTCAATGGTTCATCCAGAAACAACACTGCCGGGTCCGACGCCAGCGCACGGCCCAGCGCCACCCGGCGCATCTCGCCGCCCGAGAGGCCAGGCACCGCGCGCGGCAACAGATCGCCCAGATCCAGCGCCTCGACAATAGCGCCATATTGCGTCACGTCTCGGCGGCGCGCGCCGTAGGCCAGATTGTCCGCCACCGACAGATGCGGAAAAAGCCCTGCGTCCTGAAACACGAAGCCCACGCGCCGCGTCTCGGGCGGTGTCCACTGACGGTCTGACTGCCAGGTGGCATCACCGAACCGCACGGTGCCAGCATCGAAACGCTCCAACCCGGCAAGCCCGCGCAAAAGCGTCGTCTTCCCGCAGCCCGACGGCCCCGAAATGACGGTGATGCCGGCAAGGGGAAAAGCCGCTTTGACCTCCAGCGCGAAGCCATCCCGGCGGGCAAGGCGCACATCGAAGACAAGCTCGTCACCCAAGGCGCGCGCCCCCTTGCCGGTTGAAGAAATAGACGACCGTCAACACGGCAAGCGACATGACCAGCAGCCAGGCTGACAGGACATGCGCAGTCGCGTAATCCAGTGTCTCGACCGCGTTGAAAATTTCGATCGAGATTACGCGTGTCCGCCCCGGAATATTGCCGCCCACCATCAGGATGACCCCGAACTCGCCCACGGTATGGGCAAAGCTCAGCACGGCCCCCGTCAGGAACCCGCGCCGCGCCATCGGCAGGGCCACGGTGAGGAAGGCGTCGCGGGGCGAGGCGCCAAGCGTGCGCGCCGCCTCCATAGCCGAGGACGGCACGGCGGCAAACGCGGTCTGCATAGGCTGCACGGCGAAGGGCAGCGAATAGATGACAGAGGCAAGGACCAACCCGGAAAAGCTGAAGGCGAGCGTTTGGCCCGTCACCGAGACCCAGAGACCGCCGAAGGGCGCATCGGGACGCATGAGGATCAGAAGGTAGAACCCCAGTACCGTTGGCGGCAACACCAGCGGCAGCGCGGTGATTGCTTCGAACAAAGGCCGGGTCCGTGCTTTCGTCGTCGCCAGCCACCAGCCAAGCGGCAGGGCGATTGCCATCAGGATGGCCGTGGTCAGCGCGGCAAGTTTCAGGGTCAGCCATATCGCTGGCCAGACGGTCACGGGCGCGCGTACCCGTCCGCGACGATCAGCTCCGCCGTCTCGGGCCGGGCGAGCCAGTCCCAGAAGGCGCGTGCGGCTTCCGCGTCAGACAGAAGCGCCGCGTCCTGGATGATCTCGGGTGCGATCCCGTCGAGGAGCAGTACCTGCGGCGCGTCGATCCGGTTCAGTTGCGCAACGGCGACAAAGGCAAAATCGGCATTCCCGGTTTGAAAGATCGACGCCACCTGCCCGACATTCGCCAGAAGCGCGGGCCGGAATGTCGCCGTGTCAAGGCGAAGTCGCTCCATCGCCCGCGTCGCCGCGCGACCATAGGGCGCGACCGTCGGATCGGCGAGCGCCACGGTCTTGCCCGCAAAGGCCGCGGGCGCATCTTCTGCCGCCAAAGGCTCGCGCGAAATCAGCGCCAGCCCGCCCACGGCATAGGATTGCACATCGATCGCGCGTCCGTCTGCCAACAACCGCGCGGGGCGCTCCTGATCCGCGGACAGAAAGACATCGAAGGGTGCCCCGTTCGAGATTTGCGCGAAAAGCAATCCCGTCGAGCCATTGCTGAGCGTCACGCTGTGCCCCGTTTCTTCCGCGAAGGCCGCCCCGATCTTCTGGGCCGTCGTCAGGAAATTAGAGGCAACCGCGACCGTCACCTCGCCCGCCAGCGCGGCGCCCGACCATATCACAGCGATGAAAGCAAAAACCCAGCGTCTCATATTGGCTTTCTGGTCATGGATCGCGGCCATTTGCAAGAGGTTGAGCCCAGGTGGCTGCGACCAGAAGTCGGCGGTATTTTGTGGGCGACCATTTTTTGAGCACGTGTTAGCAGAACGACATGGACCTGCTGCAACTGACCTCTGTTCTGATCGTTCTGGCCGCGCTTTTTGGTGCTGTGAACTACCTATTTCTGCGCCTGCCCACGGCCATCGGCATTCTGGTTGTCTCGCTTTTCGCCTCGATGACGCTCTTGGGCCTTGGTTTCGTGGTGCCGGAACTTCGCGTTGACGATCAGGCACGCCAGATCGTTGGATCGATAGCGTTCAGCGATGCACTTCTGGAAGGCATGCTTGGGCTTTTGCTGTTTGCGGGCGCACTTCATGTGAAGCTGAGCGATCTGCAGGCACAGTGGCGGGTCGTGGCCCTGATGGCCACCATCGGCATCGCGCTGTCGACCCTGATCGTGGGCTTCGGGTTTTCATGGGTAACTGGCATGCCCATCCTGATCGCGCTGGTCTTCGGTGCGCTGATTTCGCCCACCGATCCGGTCGCGGTCCTCGGCGTTTTGAAAGAGGCAAGCTTGCCCAAGACGCTGGAAACCAAGATCGCGGGTGAGAGCCTCTTTAACGATGGCGTGGGCTATGTCGTCTTCCTTGTGCTCGTCGGCATCGCCTTCCCGCACGGCGACGCGCATGGCACGGGGCTGGCGGGTGCTGCGACGCTTTTTCTGCAGGAAGCCGTGGGCGGCGCGCTTCTGGGGCTGGCGCTTGGTTGGTTGACGTTCCAGCTTATGGCGCGGATCGATGACTATTCGCTCGAGGTGTTGCTGACGCTGGCACTTGCCTTCGGCGGCTATCAATTGGCGGTCTGGCTCCATGTTTCGGCGCCGATCATGGCGGTCTGCGCCGGTCTTCTGATCGGCGATGTCGGCACGGCCCATGGCATGACGGAGGAAACCCGGAAGTATGTGGACGCCTTCTGGAAGCTCATCGACGAGATCCTGAATGCGGTCCTGTTCCTGCTGATCGGGATCGAAGTTCTTGCCGTCACCTTTTCCACGGACAGCGCCACCGCGGGCATCGCGGCCATCGTTCTGGCCCTTGCCGCGCGGTTCGCCGCCGTTGCTCTTCCCATCGCCATCCTGAAGCCATTTCGGACCTTTTCGCCGGGCGTCATTCCAATGATGACGTGGGGCGGGCTCAAGGGCGGCATTTCGGTCGCGCTGGCGCTTAGCCTGCCAGAGAGCGAGTGGAAGCCGCTCATCCTGACCGCGACTTACATGGTCGTGATCTTCTCGATCATCGTCCAGGGGCTGACGATCAAGGGACTGGCCAATCGACTGGGACGGGAGCCCGATCTGGTATGACCGACTATCTTGTCTATGACGTGTTCACGAAAGACGCCTTCGGCGGCAATCCTCTGGCCGTGATCCCAAATGCCGAGGGGCTGGCGGAGGACCAGCTTCAAAAGATCGCGCGTGAGTTCAACTTCTCGGAAACGACGTTTGTCTTTCCGCGGGAAACCGAGGGCACGGATGCCCGCGTGCGCATATTCACACCGACGCGCGAGCTTGCCTTCGCCGGACACCCGACCGTCGGCACGGCCATCGCGCTCGCAGACATGAACCGCGCGGGCGAGTTGATGGTGCTCGAACTTGGCGTCGGTCCTATCCACGTCGCTGTCTCAGGCGGGCGCGCGCGGTTCACGACCCGCGTGCCGCTGGAAACAGCCCCGGCCCCAGATGTCCCGCAGATCGCGGCTTGTTTGGGTTTGCCGGAAGCCTCGATCCAGACCGACGCGCACCCGGCGGAATTTGCCGGTCTGGGAACAGACTTCGTTTTGACGGAACTCGTCGACCGGGCCGCATTGGACGCGGCGGCCCCGCAACTTGACGGCTTTCCAGCTGCCGCGACCGATCCGGGAAGGCTGGCCTTGTTTCTCTATGTCCGGGACGGCCAACGGATCGAGGCACGCATGTTCGCACCCTTGGGCGGCATTCTGGAAGATCCGGCGACCGGCAGCGCATCTGCGGCGCTTGCGGCATATCTGGGCCGTCTCGACGGCCGGTCACAAAAGTTCGAGATCAGTCAGGGCGTGAAAATGGGGCGGCCGAGCCAAATTTCGGCCGAGGTCACGGTCGAAGACGGCCAACCGGTCGAAGTCGCCATCGCTGGTTATGCCGTCCGCGTCATGGAAGGGCGGCTAACAGTCTGATCTTTTCCGGGCTCCGATCCTGTCGTAGCCTTGGCGAAAGGGAGGACAGTCGATGGATGCACGCACGACATCTGCCTCGCGCAGGGGCCACGTCTGGCTAGGCGAAGACGCGGGCGATTTCGAGAGCTTCAAAGACACGGTCACCCAGGTAACGCAGCTTCCCGATTGGCCCTTTGCCGAAGAGGTTGCGAGCAGTGTCTTGATCTACGACGGCGCGCGCGTCCGCCAGATCGCCGAAGCAGGTACAGAGGTCCCGGAGCTGCTGGCCGAATGGAACACTGCCTTCGACGAAGGCCCGGGCGTGATTGTCATCAAGGGTGGGATGCCGACCCTCGACACCGTCGACCGGGCCACGGAGCTTTTCGATCGGATCATTCTGGAAGAAGCCGAAATCGGTAGCGGCGGCGGCGATCACTTTGCCAAGCCCGGTGCGAACAACCGGGTCTGGAATGCCGCGCAGAAGCATTGCCTTGCCGACCCCACGAACTTCGCGGCCTATTATTCATCCGACGGAATCGCACTCGCCGCCCGTGCCTGGCTGGGGCGCGGCTATCAACTGACGGCGCAGGTCAACCGGGTCAATCCGGGCGGCGCGGCGCAGACACCTCATCGCGACTACCACTTGGGCTTCATGAATGCCGACCAGTTGGCGACCTATCC
>JASJDQ010000080.1 GCA_030065075.1 Paracoccaceae bacterium
ATAGCTTTCGACCGGGTTGTTGATGCCGATGTTCAGCACCTCGAAGCCCGCGCCTTCCATCATCATCGTAACCAGGTTCTGGCCGATGTCGTGGATGTCGCCCTTGACGGTGCCGATCACCATCTTGCCGATGGTTGGCGCGCCGGTTTCCGCCAGCAGCGGCTTCAGGATCGACATGCCCGCCTTCATGGCGTTGGCGGCCAGAAGCACCTCCGGCACGAACAGGATGCCGTCGCGGAAGTCTTCGCCCACGATCTTCATGCCGCCCACCAGCGCTTCGGTCAGAACCCGGTAGGGAGCCCAGCCGCGTTCAAGCAGGATGTTGGTGCCTTCCTCGATTTCTTCCTTCAGACCATCGTAAAGGTCATCGTGCATCTGCTGGACGAGTTCCTCGTCATCCAGTTCGCTGAGGACGATATCGTCTTCTTCGTCAGCCATGTCAGAGTCCTTCGCCCATAAACCGAAAAGGGTTCCCCCAGTTATGAGGGAACCCCGTCTTTTTTAAAGCCGAATTGCGACTTTTTCGCTTACGCGCGCGACCTGCGCCGTCTGAGGATCAGGACGGTCCCGCCGAGCCCTGCAAGCAGCAGCGGTGCGGTTGCGGGCAAGGGCACAGGTGTCACCTCGATCCCGATCTCTGCCGACAAGGCATTTGCAAGTGCCGTATGCACCCACGCGCTGGGGTGGATGTTGTCGTAAAGCACGTAGTCGCGCGGGTTGCTCGCGCAGCCCGCCAGGTCGGCCAGACACGGCACCGAGATCAGGTCGGCCGGGACCTGCGCCAAGACCTCCTGAAAGAGGCCGTTCACGTCGAAATAGCGGACATCCGTTGTAGGCGAGCCAGCGTTCAGCTGTGTCATCGCCGCCTGCAAGGCGCCGTTGTAAATCTGCGTCAGGACGCTTGCCTGGCCCGCGGCAACAGGATCGCCGGCGTTTTCCGGCAACAGGCCGAAGTCCGGCAGGCCCAGGACCACGACGTTCGAGACGCCGAGCCTATTCAGCCGGGCGACGCCGCGTGAGATTTTGCGCACAACGCGCGAGACAACACGCGTGACCCGCCGCTCGCTGGCGCCATCGGGCAGGGCAAGAAAATCGTTACCACCCACCCAGATCGCGGCGGTAGTCTTGTCATCCACCTCTACACCGCTTCTGCGGAAGGCGCGGATCTGGTTCATCAGGTCGGGGATCGGATCGTCGTTGCGAACCGCGCGCGCGCCGCCGTAGGCATAATTCGTCCCGCCCGTCAGCGACGGCGCCAGGCCAAGCTGGGTCGCCCATGTGTTGCCATTGGTGAACTGACCCTTCGGATAGACGTCCGCATTCCAGGTGCCGCCGCCTGCGAGCGTCAGAAGCCTGGCATTGCCGCTGTCGACCAGCGAGTCGCCGAATGCCAAAAGCGATGCGGTGCTGGCCTGCACGTTTGTGACCGAAAGCGTCAACAATGCGGCAGCCGCGCATAGTATTGTTTTCATTTCGTGAATCCTCCCCATACCTTCGGAGAGGCGTATGACACAGCTTCCCTTAGGGAACGCAAGACCAATTTTCAGTTGCCATTTGTTCTTGCTTTGTTCACAAAAGACATCATGCACACCAAGTCAACACGCCGTGGGCGTGCGGCGCTGTCCAACCCGACCGGGCGGTTTGAAGCGCACACGCTTGAACCTGTCGAAGACGGGTGGATTGCCGAAGACCAGCCGACCCTTCGCACCGAGGTCGCCGACGAACTTGCGCGCCAGATCATCACGCGAAACACCTCGCCGGACATTTCCTTCGACCGCTCGATCAATCCCTATCGCGGGTGCGAACACGGCTGCATCTATTGCTTCGCCCGGCCCACGCACGCGTGGCTGGGTCTGTCGCCGGGGCTCGACTTCGAAACCCGCCTCTTTGCCAAGCCGAATGCGCCGGACTTGCTGGAGCGTGAGCTTCGGGCCAAGTCCTATCGCCCAGACGTCATTGCGATCGGCACAAACACCGATCCCTATCAGCCGATCGAGAAGGACCAGCAGATCATGCGCCGCGTATTGGAAGTTCTTCGCGACCATCGCCATCCCGTGGCCGTCGTGACGAAGGGCACTCTGATCGAGCGCGACGCGGACATCTTGGGCGAGATGGGGCAGATGGGCCTTGCCCGGGTAGGCATAAGCGTGACCACGCTGGATCGGCAAGTGGCCCGCAGGATGGAGCCCCGCGTGCCGGACCCGGCGCGGCGTCTGGCGGCGATCCGGACCTTAACGGACGCCGGTTGCCCGGTGCGCATCATGGTCTCGCCCGTCGTGCCCGCGCTGACGGATCACGAATTGGAGGCCATCCTGGAAGCCGGTCGCGACGCAGGTGCCGTGGCGGCCAGTTGGATCATGCTGCGCCTGCCGCTTGAGGTGGCGGAGCTGTTCCGGGACTGGCTGAGCGAACACTACCCTGACCGCGCCGCGCGGGTCATGGGCCGGGTGCGGGACCTCCACGGTGGCAAGGATTATGACCCCGCCTGGGGCAAACGCATGACGGGTGAGGGGCTTTTTGCGGAACTGGTGGCGCAGCGTTTCGCCGTGGCGATCAAACGCCTTGGCCTGAAGCGCGATCTGCCCCCGTTGCGGCGCGACCTTTTTCGGGTGCCGCCGCGCACTGGCGATCAGCCCTCGCTTTTTGACTGACCGTCAAATTGCTGCCGGAATCGCCGTCTAGCTAGACAGGTCATGAGCTATCCCTTGATTGCAGGCGCCCTCTGGGTGCTCGCAGCAGCATTCGTGGCGTTTCTTCCAATGCGGCAGCAGTACCCGCCGGGCGTTGCCTTGCTGCTGCTCGCGCCTGTTTTGCTCGTGTGGATCGGGTGGGCGCACGGCTGGCTGTGGCTCGCTTTAGCGGTATTCGCCTTCGCCTCGATGTTCCGCAACCCACTGATCTATCTGATCAGGCGGCTGCGCGGTGAAACACCGGAGGTGCCACGATGACATGGTCGCTTTTCGCCGCCTGCGGCTGGCTGGTTCTTGCCAATGTGGTGGGCATGTTCCCGTCGAAGAAGAAGCACTGGCCGCAGGCCTATGTGCTGATTGCATTTGGCTTGCCCCTGCTGGCCTGGGTCTACTGGGAAAACGGGGTATGGATGAGCGCGCTGGTATTGCTGGCGGCCTGTTCGATTCTGCGCTGGCCGGTGCGGTATCTCTTACGATGGCTCCGCCGGGTGGTCGTGCGTGAGGGACTGGGGACACCATCGCGCTGACGCCCTTCGGCCATGTCGGGCCTTGGACGGCGAAGAACGGCAAGCCCCAACCGCAAAGTTGCGCACCGGGGCAGCGGGAACCGGTCTGCTCCAAACGCTCAAACGCGCTGTGAGGCGGTGCGAACCGGCAAGACCAGACCGCCCAACCGTGCCTTGAGACGGCGAAGACCGGAAAGACCCGGCAGATGAACCTGGCACTGACGAGTCCGAAATCCGAAAAAGCCAACCGGCAATTTTCAACCCATGTTGCACGTCTTCACGAAACCTTAGCCAATTCGCCATCCACTAGGGGTGGGAGGACGGAGGCATCTATGTGCGTTAACGAAAGTTACGGGTCGGTTAACAAGGGGAAGCGTTCGGCGCTTCGCATTTCAATGCACCCGAGGCACGGGCCGCGCGCGATTTGAATCAAATTGTATCCCCTCTCGCCCGGTGCTAGCCCCGGGATCATGGGTGGCATCGCAGATATTCCCGTCGAAGGGCGTCTGATCCCGGGGTACGACCTTTCCGGCGTCACCTGGCTCCGCGTGGGCGGCCCGGCTGAGTGGCTCTTCATGCCCAAAGACGTGGACGACCTTCGGCGGTTTCTCGCCGCCCTGCCAAGCGAGGTGCCGGTCTTTCCGATGGGTGTCGGCTCGAACCTGATTGTCCGCGACGGTGGCCTGCCGGGCGTCGTGATCCGGCTGAGCCGCGCCTTTGCCACTGTCGAAGTCGGCGACGGGCAGGTCACGGCAGGCGCTGCCGCGCTTGATGCGACCGTCGCGAAGGAAGCAGCGCGGGCCGGTCTGGATCTGACGTTTCTCAGGACCATTCCCGGCGCCATCGGTGGCGCGGTGCGGATGAATGCAGGCTGCTACGGCTCTTACGTCGCCGACCATTTCATCTCGGCGGATGTCATTCTCCGCGACGGCACACGCGCTACGCTCGGCCCCGATGATCTGAATTTTCGCTATCGTGATAGCGATTTGCCGGGCGGTGCTGTCATCGTCTCGGCCACCTTCCGGGCCGATCCCGCGGACCCCGCCGATCTTGGCGCCCGGATGGAAGCCCAACTTGCCAAGCGTGACGAGACACAGCCGACCAAGGACCTCTCCGCCGGGTCGACCTTCCGAAACCCCGCCGGGTATTCGTCGACCGGCCGGGCGGATGACCGGCATGACCTGAAGGCCTGGAAGGTCATCGAAGACGCGGGCCTCCGCGGCGCCACACGGGGCGGCGCACAGATGTCGGCCAAGCATCCGAACTTCCTCATCAACACCGGCGATGCCACCGCCGCCGATCTGGAGGGCCTTGGCGAAGAGGTGCGGGAAAGGGTGTTCGCGCACTCGGGAATCAGATTAGAATGGGAAATCAAGCGGGTCGGCAAACCGGCCCCCGAGGCAGAGAACGAAAACGCACGAAGCTGAAGCTTCGGCACTACACAGGTCAGGGCGGGTATGTCGAGCAGGGCAACCCCCAAAGTGACGGTACTGATGGGCGGACCTTCGGCAGAGCGCGAAGTGTCGCTCTCTTCCGGGCGCGCATGCGCCGCCGCACTGCGGGACGCAGGTTATGAAGTCAGCGAGTTGGACGCAGGCCCGGACGTGGCCGAGCGCCTTGCCGCGGCGCGCCCCGACGTCGTCTTCAACGCGCTACATGGCCGCTGGGGCGAAGACGGTTGCGTTCAGGGCATCCTCGAATGGCTGCGCATTCCCTATACCCATTCCGGCGTCCTTGCCTCGGCGCTGGCCATGGACAAGACGCGGTCCAAGGCCGTCTTCGCCGAAGCCGGTATCCCCGTCGCCCAAAGCGGCCTCTTTCACAAGGCAGACGTGATCGCGGACCACGTCATGGCGCCGCCTTACGTCGTCAAGCCCAACAACGAAGGTTCCTCGGTCGGTATTTATATTGTCGCCGAAGTCGCGAACGGCCCGCCCGCGCTCAACGGCGACATGCCGGAAACCGTGATGGTCGAAGCTTACATCGCGGGCCGCGAACTGACCGTCTCGGTCATGGACGACCGCGCGCTTGCCGTGACCGAGATCGTGACCAGCGGCTGGTACGACTACAGCGCCAAGTACGAAGAAGGCGGTTCGCGCCACGTGGTCCCGGCCCAAATCCCGGACGAGGTCACGGACGCCTGCCTCGCCCACGCCCGGACCGCGCATGATGCGCTGGGCTGCCGGGGCGTCAGCCGCACCGATTTCCGCTGGGACGACACCAAAGGCCTCGCTGGCCTCATCGCACTCGAAACCAACACCCAACCCGGCATGACCGGCACCTCGCTTGTTCCCGAACAAGCCGCGCACATCGGCATGAGCTTCCCCGAGCTTTGCGACTGGATCGTGAAGGACGCCTCATGCGACCGATGAAGGACCCGGCCCCCTCGCGTCTTGCGTACAAGCTGAACCGCCTGATGCTTCGTCGCGGCGTCCGGACGTCCCTGCGCTGGGGTTTGCCGGTGTTGATCCTGGCCAGTATCGGCGCCTTCTGGGCCTCCGACCCGGCCCGCGTCGAGGCGGCGAAGGACCACGTCGCCGAACTCCGCCGAGAGGTCGAGGAACGCCCGGAGTTCATGGTCCGCATGATGGCCGTGGAAGAGGCCTCGCCAGCCGTGGCAGCTGACATCCGCGAGGTGCTTTCGCTGGATTTCCCCATCTCCTCCTTCGATCTCGACATGGATGCACTTCGCGCACGGGTCGAGGAACTGGATGCGGTCGCCTCGGCTGCCGTACAGGTCAAGTCGGGTGGCGTGCTGTCGGTCGCGGTGACAGAACGCATTCCCGTCGCCGTCTGGCGCACCGGGGGCGGACTGCAACTGGTCGACCGCGACGGTCACCGCGTTGTCGGAATAGCCTCACGGGTGGAACGCCCGGAACTGCCGCTGGTCGTGGGCGACGGCGGTGACAAGGCCATCGGCGAGGCACTGGCGCTTTACGCCATAAGCACACCGCTGGCCGAACGGCTTCGCGGGTTCCTCCGCGTCGGCGAGCGGCGTTGGGATGTGGTGCTGGACCGGGATCAACGCATCCTTCTGCCGGAAGAGGGGGCCGTCGCGGCCTTTGAAAAGGTCATGGCGCTCGATCAGGCGCAAGACCTTCTGGCGCGCGACGTGGCGGTCGTGGACTTCCGCAACCCGGCGCGGCCCGTGCTGCGCCTGGGCAATTCCGGTCTGGATGACCTTTTTGAAACGGATTTCAATCTGAGTGAGGGCGAGTAGACGATGACAGGGCTCTATCAGGCACAACGCGCGATGCGGGCGATGCGGCGCGCGGCGATCCAACGGGGCGTGATCGCCATTCTGGACGTGGGCACATCGAAGATGGCCTGCCTGATCCTGCGGTTCGACGCGCGCGAGCGTGTGGTCGAAGGCGAAGGCATTGGTGCGATGGCGGGGCAAACTCAGTTCCGCGTGATCGGCGCGGCGACGACCCGCTCGCGCGGGATTGAACTGGGTGAAACCACTGCCGTACAGGAAACCGAGCGCGCCATTCGCACCGCCGTTCAGGCAGCGCAGAAGATGGCGAACGTGCGTGTCGATCACGTGATCGCCTGCCTTTCGGGCGGTATGCCACGGTCTTACGGATTGGCGGGACAGGTGAATGTAGAAGGCGACATCGTCTCGGAAACCGATGTCGCCCGTGTGCTGGCGGCCTGTGACCTGCCGGACGTGGGCGCTGACCGCGAGGTGCTGCACGCCCAACCGGTGAACTTCGCGCTCGATCACCGCTCGGGCCTGATAGACCCGCGCGACCAGATCGGGCAGCGGCTGGCGTGCGACATGCACATGCTGACCGTGGATCGCGCGGTGATCGAAAACCTGATCTATTGCCTCAAGCGCTGCGATCTGGAATTGGCGGGGCTGACGAATTCGGCCTACGCCTCGGGCGTATCGGCACTGGTCGAAGACGAACAGGAACTGGGTGCGGCCTGCATCGATATGGGCGGCGGGACCACGGGGCTTTCCATCTTCATGAAGAAGCACATGATCTACGCCGATGCCGTGCGACTTGGCGGGGCGCATGTGACACAGGACATCTCGAAGGGTCTCCAGGTCTCGGCAGCGGTCGCCGAGCGGATCAAGACCTTCCACGGTGGCGTCGTTGCCACCGGGATGGATGATCGCGAGATGATCGAGATCGGCGGCGAGACGGGCGATTGGGAACACGATCGCCGCACGGTCAGCCGCGCGGAACTGATCGGGATCATTCGCCCCCGGATCGAAGAGATCCTCGAAGAGGTCCGCCAGCGTCTGGACGCCGCCGGGTTCGAACACCTGCCGTCCCAGCAGATCGTGCTGACGGGAGGGGCAAGTCAGATCCCGGGCCTCGATACGCTTGCACCGAAGATCCTCGGCCAGCAGGTCCGCGTCGGACGACCGCTTCGGGTCCATGGGTTGCCGCAAGCGGCCACCGGGTCCGCCTTCGCCAGTGCCGTGGGCCTCTCGCTCTTCGCGGCCCATCCGCAGGACGAGTGGTGGGATTTCGAGATGCCGTCTGAATTGGGCGCGCCGCGGTCATTGAAGCGCGCGGTCAAGTGGTTTCGCGATAACTGGTAAGGGCCTTGCGGTTACGCTTCGTTCATCCACCAGCGCGCTGGTCTGTACAAATGGGAAATCCGGGTGGCGGGATCGCGTACAAATGTGAACTTGGTGTGTACGTTCGCCGTTCTTTCCGTTTCGTGAACGGTGCGAATCTGTTAAGTTATCCACAAGGTTCGAAACAAGAACCATGAGGCGGCGAGCAGGTCCCTCTGATTGTGCGATACAACCCACGGGTGTTACGACATCGCCCGCAAAGCGCATATCTGTGTGAACATAGTGCGCTAACCCTGTGACAGATCACAGGATATTGGGTTTCAGTCCACATACAGGGAGTGACCGTCAAAAACTTGCCATATTTCGTGGTTTGAGGCTCGAATCGGGGTGACCCGACGACGTGTTTTGGGTAATGTCGGTGCCATTCCAGCAGGCGGCCTTAGGGCCGGGACGATGGAAGCGCTCCTAGCCCGGTGGCGCTAAACAAGAAAAAACAGGCGGACGACCCATGACGTTGAATTTGACAATGCCCACTTACGAAGAACTGAAGCCACGCATTACGGTTTTCGGCGTCGGTGGCGCAGGCGGCAATGCCGTCAACAACATGATTGATAAGAAGCTTGAAGGCGTTGAATTCGTTGTAGCAAACACCGATGCGCAAGCGCTGCAGCAATCGAATGCCTCCACCAAGATCCAGATGGGTGTCCGTGTGACCGAAGGCCTGGGCGCCGGTGCGCGCCCCTCGGTCGGCGCGGCGGCTGCCGAGGAAACGATCGAGGAAATCGTCGACCAATTGGCGGGGGCGCATATGTGCTTTATCACCGCTGGCATGGGCGGCGGTACAGGCACGGGCGCGGCACCGATCATCGCTCAGGCCGCCCGCGAACTTGGTGTGCTGACGGTGGGCGTGGTGACGAAGCCGTTCCAGTTCGAGGGTGCCAAGCGCATGCGGCAGGCCGAGGAAGGCGTTGATGCTCTTCAGAAAATGGTCGATACGTTGATCATCATTCCGAACCAGAACCTGTTCCGCCTGGCGAATGAAAAGACGACGTTCACGGAAGCCTTCAGCATGGCGGACGACGTTTTGCACCAAGGTGTGAAGGGCGTCACCGACCTGATGGTCCGTCCTGGCCTTATCAACCTCGACTTCGCGGACGTTCGCGCCGTGATGGACGAAATGGGCAAGGCGATGATGGGCACCGGCGAAGCCGAAGGCGACGATCGCTCGGTGCAGGCCGCCGAAAAGGCCATCGCCAACCCGCTTCTGGACGAGATCAGCCTGAAAGGCGCTAAGGGCGTGTTGATCAACATCACCGGCGGCGACGACCTGACTCTTTTCGAGCTGGACGAGGCGGCCAACCGCATTCGCGAAGAAGTCGATCCAGACGCCAATATCATCGTGGGCTCGACCATGGAGCCCGAGATGGTCGGCAAAATGCGTGTCAGCGTCGTGGCGACCGGTATCGATGCAGTAGTCGCCGCAGCAACACCTCCGGTGAGGACGGTCGCAGCGGAACCCGTTGCGCAGCCCGCCTCTGCGCCGGTGGCTGCGGCCACTCAATTCGCACCGGAAGAGGTTCAGCCGGCGGCACCCGCACCCGCCGAGCCGAGCTTGTTCGAGACAGTCGAACCGCAGCAGCCCGCCGCGGTCGATGACGGTCTCCCACCGCCGGCGTATCAACCCGCGCCTGAGCAGGCGGCTGCCTCGGCGCCGCCAGCACCCGGCACTCCTTCGCCTGAAGCTCTGGCGAGGTTGGAGCGCGTGACAGGCCGCGCGCCTGGGTCCATGGCACATCATGTGCCGGGCGAGGCGCGCTATAATCAGGCTCCGCCAGCGCAGTCGAGCGAACCAGAACGTCCGCGTTTTGGCATAAACACGCTGATTAACAGGATGTCAGGCGGCGCGGCCGACACGACCCGGCCTCAGCCACCCATGAACCGGGACGTTCCGCAAGAGGGTATCGCAGAAGATCAGGAACGTATTGAAATCCCAGCCTTTTTAAGGCGTCAAGCGAACTGATCAGTATTACGTTTCACTCCCTGGGGTCGGCGCAAGCTGACCCTTTTCTTTTATTTCCAATTAGAAGACAGATAGTTTTGGTAGGCTGAAAAGATAGTGATTTCATAGATTTGTAGCGCTTCGCCATAAAGATGCCCTATTCGACGCCCTACTTTCGACAAGCTCCCTAACGATAAACGAGGTTGGTGTCATGTGCTCAACCTGTTTGAACGAAGGGGATGTCTATGTCTTGCCGCCGTAAACTGCTGCTAAGCGCTCTGCGCTTCCAAAGAGATGAAGATGGCGCGTTGGTCGTGTTCACGCTCTTCCTTTTCATGTGCATGATCGTTTTCGGTGGTGTCGCCATCGACCTGATGCTTTACGAAAACAAGCGCACGCACGTTCAGAATTCAACCGACCTTGCGGTGCTGTCTGCAACCAACCTGCGTCAGACACTGGACGTCAAGGAAGTCGTCAAGGACTCCTTGGCCAAGAAAGGTATCACGGTGACGGATGACGATATCTTCGTTGAAGAGGTCGGCGTTGGTGAACTCGTGACCGGACGCCAAGTGGCTGTGGGCGTCAACGCGCTTTACAACACTGCCTTCCTGGGATGGACCGGGTTGAGCAAACTGCCATTTGGGGCCGCATCGCGTGCCCGGGAATCCGTTAATGACGTGGAAGTCTCGCTGATCCTGGACATCTCGGGGTCGATGGGATCCCCGATCACCAAGCTGACGAATATGCAGAACGCGGCGAAGGACTTTGTGGACGGCGTTTTGGAAGGTGCAGAAGACAATCGCGTTTCCGTGTCGCTGGTGCCGTACTCGACCCAGGTTTCTGCAGGTCCCGAATTGCTGAGCCGCCTCGTGACCGAGCACAACCACGATTACTCGCATTGCGTGAATTTCGAAGAAGAAGACTTTGAAACCACAGCAATTCAGCGCTATCGGCCTGTAACCGACGCTGATGGCAATATCGTCGAAGATGCATTTGGCAACACGATGGTTGAACCCATTCCGCTGTCCCAAACGGCCAGCTTCGACCCGTTCCGTCACTTCTCCTACGGCCGTAGCCACCGTTATCCGGTCTGCCGCGACGAGCAGTTTGTCGACATCGTGCCATGGTCGAACGATGCAGAAGCTCTGAAGGCTCAAATCGACGACTTCACCGCAAACGGCAACACATCGATCGACGTTGCGATGAAGTGGGGTACGGCACTGTTGGATCCGTCGATGAACGGTGCGCTGAATGCACTGATTGTGGATCCGGATGTGACCGTCGATTCAGAATTTGACGAACGCCCGCACCAGCATGACTACCCGGATGTTCTGAAGTTCGTGGTGGTCATGACGGACGGGATCAATACCACGCAATACGAGCTTGAGGACGAGTCCAAGGAAGGCATGAGCGACATCTACTGGCGCTACAACGACCATTGGATCAAGGTTGGCAACAACTTCTGGAACATGGACGACCGTTGCTGGCACTATCAGAACGTCGGCTCGAACAGCTGCAACGGCAGCCGGCAGCCGACCGAGGACCATCGCCTGTCCAACCTCGACATGTGGCATGACATGACCATGCGGTGGCGCGCCTACAACGGGTTCTATCGTCGGACCTGGGATGCGAGCGACTACTACGATGAGTTGGACAATCACCGCAACCCGATCTATGCGCGCTCGAACAACCCGCTCGACGACACGAAGGACAGACGCCTGAGCAGGATCTGCACGCAGGCCAAGGATCAGGGGATCGTCGTCTTTTCAATCGGCTTCGAAGTAACCGACGAGTCCGCCGCCGTGATGAGATCCTGTGCCTCTTCGCCCCAGCACTTCTACCGGGTGAACGGTGAGGATATCTCCTATGCCTTCGAATCGATCAAGAACCAGATCAACCAGCTTAAGTTGACGCACTGATGGGTATTCTCAAAAAACTTCGCCAAGCGATTCATACGCTTGGCGTCTCTGAAAAGGGCGCGGCGACGGTTGAGTTCGTGATCGTGTTCCCATTTTGGGTCGGGTGTTTCGTCTCTGCTTACGAAGTCGCATCCATGAACATGCGCGCTGTCATGTTGGAACGTGCCGCAGACGTCGTCATCCGCGACATCCGGTTGGGCGGTGGGCAGGTCCTGGTCTATGAAGATATTCGGCGGGAAGTTTGCGAAAACGCGCTGATGATCCCCAATTGCCTCGAAGCGACCAAAGTCGAGCTTTCGCCCATTAACACAACCGATTGGACGGGCGCCCTGCCTGACGCGGACTGCACCGACCGGGGTGAAGAGCTAAACCCACCGCTGAACTTCCAGAACGGTCAGCAGAACGAGCTTATGCTGATCCGCATCTGTGCCTTGGTCGAGCCATTCTTTCCGACATTTGGAGTCGGGCGGTCAATCCCGCGCGCCGAAGAGACGGGCGAAAACGGCGAGATCATAAGAGAGGCCTATAAGATCATTGCAAGCTCGGCCTTTGTAAACGAACCGGACGGGTAAACACGCCATGACACGTTTTTTCAGAAAAAATCTTCGCGACGAAAAGGGCAGTGTCTCGGTCGAGGCCATTCTGATGTTCCCGCTGCTCATCTGGGCGTACATGGGAATGTATGTCTTCTTCGAGGGTTTGCGCGAAAGCAATATCAACCTGAAAGCCACTTATACGGTCGCCGATGTGCTGTCCCGTTTTACCGATGAAGAACAAGAGGTGACCGAGGAGTATCTGGAAGGCTTGCACGCGGTCTACAACTGGATGTCGCGGTCGATCAATCCGGTCTTCATGCGCGTATCCGTCGTCACCTTCAACCAGGAGGAAGGTGCACCAGAAGGGGTCGGTAGCCATGAAAAACTCTGGTCCTACCCGATAAACGGTGTGCCTGAGTTGCTGGACGAAGAAGTGGCGACCGTCATAACCCCGCACGTGCCGATCATGGCAGATCAGTCCAGCGCGATTGTGGTGGAAACCTGGGCCTTCTATGAGCCCGCCATGCGCATCGGCCTTAAGGAAACGACGCCGATCTACAATATCGTGGTCACGCGTCCCCGGTTTACCGATCAGTTGAAGGGACCGGGTATGGCCGAGGTGAGTGGCTCGACACATGATGACCAGGTATCGGACGACGACAACGGTCTCTGAGCCACGCAGGCGAAAAACGAATCACGATTTGGAAGGCCGGCGCAGTCCGGCCTTTCCTTTTCAAATCAGCGTATTATTGGGGTTTCGATGCCCCTTGGGCGGTGGTTCGCCTATGGCGGACTCCCATGTTTCAGTGTGTTGCAATGATTGTGTTGAGCAGAAAGGCTTGGCGGCATAGCTACTATGGCGCCGAAGGACAGGTCGGCGCGGACACGGGTGAACCCTTTGCAGACGACACTAAAAACATCAGTTTCCTTTGCGGGAACTGGCCTTCATACCGGGCGCGCCACGCGTGTCACCGTGCAGCCCGCGTCTGCTGAATACGGCATTTGGTTCCACCGCACCGATGTATCCGATCGCAATCCTTTGATCCCGGCCCGTTGGGACGCCGTTTCGAACACGGACCTCAATACGCGTATCTCGAATGAAGATGGTGTCAGTGTTTCGACCATCGAGCACTTGATGGCCGCGCTGGCCGGGTGCGGCATCCACAATGCTCTGATCGAGATCGATGGCCCGGAAGTTCCGCTGTTGGACGGGTCTTCGGCCGAGTTCGTTTCGGGTTTTCTTGCGCGCGGCGTTCGTCAACTTGACGCGCCAGTTCGCGCCATTCGCGTGCTGAAGCCGGTGACCGTTCGGTTGGGCGACGCTGAAGTCACGTTGGAGCCATCGAGCGAGTTCGAGATCGACTTCGCAATCGACTTTGCCGACGCTGCCATCGGCCATCAGGAAAAGTGCCTGAACATGGCCAACGGTGCCTTCGTTCGCGAGCTTTGCGACAGCCGAACCTTCTGCCGCAAGTCCGACATCGACGCGATGCGGGAGCGCGGGTTGATCGTGGGCGCATCGGTTACAAGTGCTGTCGTTGTTGACGGCACGGATATCGTGACGCCGGGCGGCATGCGGCACATTGACGAACCCGTACGCCACAAGATGCTGGACGCTCTGGGTGACTTGGCCTTGGCCGGAGCACCCATCATCGGCCGCTATGTCGGCCATCGGGCAGGGCACGCCATGACGAACCGGGTGCTGCGCGCGCTCTTCTCGGACCCGTCGGCTTATGAGCTTTTTGATTGCGACACCGCGACCGCAGGGCGTTTGCCGGGCGCTGGATTGAAGCGTGCCGACTGCGCCAGAATTGCCGCATAACCACGCTTGCTGAGAAGCGCAGGAAAACCCATTTTGCCAGCCAGTCTTATGTGTTACCACCCGCATTGGTACCGGTGGTGAGGGCAGCATGCAGACGATACGAAGGGGAGCAAGCTTGATGCGAACTGCATTGGCTGCTGTGCTTGCCTTTGGCCTTCTTGTCAGTTGCGGTGGCGGCGAGGACGTGCGCCCGCTTGACAGCTTTTCTGCCGAAGAACTGTACAACCAGGCAGAACTACAGCTTGAAACAGGAGAACCCGATGATGCTGCGCGGCTCTTCGGCGAGGTCGAACGGCTTTATCCCTATTCGGAATGGGCGAAGCGTGCATTGGTTATGCAGGCGTTTTCCTATCACCGTGACCGTGACTATGAAGCGGCCCGCAGTTCTGCACAGCGGTTCTTGACGACATATCCGGCAGATGAGGATGCGGCTTGGGCGCAGTACCTGTTGGCCTTGTCGTACTACGATCAAATCGAAGACGTGGGCCGGGACCAAGGCTTGACGTTTCAGGCGCTGCAATCGCTGCGCACCGTGATCGAGGAATATCCGGAAAGCGACTATGCTCGTTCGGCCATCCTGAAGTTTGACTTGGCCTTTGACCATCTGGCCGCCAAGGAAATGGAAGTCGGCCGGTTCTATCTGAAGCGCGGCCATTACATCGCCGCGATCAATCGCTTCCGCGTCGTCGTCGAGGATTTCCAGACCACATCGCAAACCCCCGAGGCACTGCACCGCCTCGTTGAATCTTATCTGTCGTTGGGTCTGACGGACGAGGCGCAGACAGCGGGTGCGATCTTGGGGTTCAACTTCCAGTCCACCGACTGGTATCAGGACAGCTTTGCCTTGCTGACGGGTCGCGGGTTGCGCCCCGAAGCCACCGGGGACAACTGGCTCAGACGCGTCTATCGCCAGACGGTTCGCGGCGAGTGGCTGTGACGGCACATGCTGCGAAGTCTCGATATCCGGGACATGCTGATCATCGACCGGCTGGAGCTTGAGCTTCAACCGGGCCTGAACGTACTGACTGGTGAAACTGGGGCAGGCAAGTCCATCCTCTTGGATGCATTGGGTTTTGTACTGGGCTGGCGCGGGCGTGCAGAGTTGGTGCGCGAGGGCGCTGGGCAGGGCGAGGTGATAGCCGAGTTTGAGCTCGAGGCGGACCATCCCGCACTTCAGCTTCTCGACGAGTTCGGTTTGCCGCGGGAAGAAACCCTGATCCTCCGCCGCGTCAATGGTCGCGACGGGCGGAAGACGGCCTGGGTCAACGATCGCCGTGTCTCGGGCGAGGTGCTGCGCGGGCTCTCCGACAAGCTTGTCGAACTTCATGGCCAGCACGATGATCGGGGGCTGTTGAACCCGCGCGGCCATCGTCAGTTGCTGGATGCGTTTGGCCGCCACGATGATCTGCTGGCGCGGTGCCGCGCGGCGTGGCGCGATCTGCAAGGCGCGCGATCGGCCCTGGCAGAGGCCGAGGAACAGATCGCGGGGCTGCGGGAGGAAGAAGAGTTCCTGCGTCACGCGGTCGAGGAATTTAAAACACTTGCCCCTGAGGCAGGCGAAGATGCCGCCCTTGATGCGCGTCGCCGGCTTATGCAATCGGCCGAAAAGGTGCGTGAAGACATCGCGCGCGCTCACGCCGCCCTTGGGGGTGACGGCGCGGAAGGCATGATGCGGGATGCATCGCGCTGGTTGGAGCGAGCCTCGGACGAGGTAGGCGAGGCGTTGGCTGACGCGGTGTCCGCGCTTGATCGGGCCCTGGTCGAACTGGGCGACGCCGAGGACGGTGTGGCGCGTGCGTTGGACAGCCTGGCGTTCGATCCAATGGAACTGGAGCGCGTCGAGGAACGCCTGTTTGCGATCCGGGCGCTGGCGCGGAAACACGGTGTGCAGCCGGATGATCTGGCCGGCGCTGGGGCGCAGTTGGCGGCACGTCTTGCAACCTTGGACGACAGTAGCGGTGATCTGGCGGGCCTTCGTGGCGCTGTTGCGGAAGCGGCGGACAGCTACGATGCGGCGGCGGATGAACTTGGTGAAGCGCGGGCCGAGGCGGCGGA
>JASJDQ010000004.1 GCA_030065075.1 Paracoccaceae bacterium
CGTCGAAGCAAAGCATTACCCGCACCTTGGCCCGGCACCGCGTGTCCCGCTGGGCGAGAACATCCGGGAGTCGCTGCAATTTCTGGGCGTCATCGTGGTGGCGAACCTTGCAGCGCTGATCCTTTACATCACGCCGCTTGCGCCCTTCGTCTTCTACGGCCTGAACGGCTTCCTGCTGGCCCGTGAATACTACCGCATGATCGCGGTGCGCCGGATGGGTCGTAGAGAGGCCGGCAAGAGCTTTCGATCGAACCTGCTGACCATCTGGGCGGCTGGGGCACTGATGACCTTTCCGCTGACAATCCCGATTGTGAACCTGCTAGTCCCCATTCTGGGGGCCGCGACCTTCGTTCACATTTTTCACCGGCTGTCCAACTAGATTATTCGCCGGAAGCTGGACCCATGCGGTTGAACATGTCGATGTCGCGGACGGTGATGTCGCCGAACACGATGACGCCCGCAATGATCGCCCAGATCGGAATGGCCCAATAGGTCGTGATCCGTAGCCGTTTCCGCATCGAGAAGCTGCTGGACGGCGATCCGGCATGTGTGCCTTCTACCTTTTCGCCGACGTCGCCTTGTGTTTCCAGGCGAATTGGCAGGACGACGAACAGCACCATGAACCAGACGACGGCAAACAGCACCATGCCCGAGACGACACCCATCAGACCTGCTCCAACTCGACCAGCGTTCCGGTGAAGTCCTTGGGGTGCAGGAACAGCACCGGTTTGCCGTGTGCACCGATCTTGGGCTCGCCATCGCCCAGTACGCGAGCGCCCGAGGCGGTCAGCTTCGCGGCAGCGTCACGGATGTCTTGGACTTCGTAACAAATGTGGTGAATGCCGCCCGAGGGGTTCTTTTCAAGAAATCCGGCGATCGGGGAATTGTCGCCCAAGGGATAGAGAAGCTCCACCTTGGTATTCGGAAGCGTGATGAACACAACAGTGACACCGTGCTCCGGTTCGTCCTGCGGCGCACCCACCTCGGCCCCCAGAGTGTCGCGATATTGTGCCGCCGCGGCCTCCAGATCCGGCACCGCGATCGCGACATGGTTCAGGCGTCCAATCATACCATTGCCTCTTCTTGCTCACCCATGGTGGGTTATGGCACGCGCCCAGCGCCAGACAAGGGGCAAGCCGCCGCAGTCTGCCTTTAACGCGGCGTTAGCCAATATCAGCGCAGACTGGTCCCAGTTTTGTTGCCGGAGGACCGCAAATGCCGGATACCCTCGAAGATCTGATCATGCTTCAGCCGCCGACCGCTGACAGGCCGCTTTTGGGCTCAGTCATCCTGGTCGTCGAAGACAGCCGCCACGCGTGCGAGGCCATGCGCCTTATCTGTCAACGCTCCGGCGCGCGCATCCGTCGCGCGGAAAGCCTTGCCTCGGCGGAACGGCATCTGCGGACCTACCGGCCAAGGATCGCCGTTGTCGATCTTGGCCTGCCAGATGGCTCCGGCCTGCATCTGATCGAGAAACTCTCTCGATCAGATGCGCGGATCGACGGGATCATTGCGACGTCCGGGAACGAAACGCTTCACGAATCCGCGTTGCAGGCAGGGGCTGACATCTTCATGCCCAAGCCCATCGCCTCGATTTCAGCGTTCCAGCAGGCTGCTCTCAGCTTGCTGCCGAAGGACATCCAGCCCGAAACGGTCGCCCGCCCCGGCAACGACAACGTCGTGCCCGATCTGGTGGCGCTCAAGGACGATTTGACGCTGGCTGCCGAGTTAATGAAATCTGAACCTGACCCCGAAACACTGGATTACCTGACGAACTTCCTGATGGGATTGGCGAAAAGCACCGGGAATCCCTTCATTGCCGAAGTTGTTGCCGATATCTCGGCCTACCGTAATGGAGTTGCTGGCGACTTTTGTCCGCTAAGGCTGGCAGAAGCTATCGAACGGCACGCCGCGCAGATGGCCACCGTCTGAGGATTGCCGAGCAACACGTGTTCGCGTATTGTTCCCCTGGCATTCGCGCATCGGAAAGATCATCATGTTGAATATGGGGCAAAACGCAGCACAAGACCTGGCCGACTTTCTTGACCGAGACCGGTTCGGGACCGTGCTGGCGGACCCACCGTGGCGCTTTGTGAATCGGACGGGAAAGATCGCCCCGGAACACAAGCGGCTTGCAAGGTACCCGACCATGGAGTTGGAGGACATCTGCGCGCTTCCCGTGGCCGATCACCTCGAAGACCGTGCGCATTGCTACCTGTGGGTTCCGAACGCACTGTTGCCCGAAGGCCTGCAGGTGCTGCAGGCATGGGGGTTCGAGTACAAATCCAACATAGTGTGGCACAAAATCCGCAAGGATGGCGGCTCAGACGGTCGCGGCGTCGGGTTCTATTTCCGGAACGTGACCGAGATTCTGCTGTTCGGCACGCGCGGCAAGAACGTGCGGACCGAAGCGCCAGGGCGGCGTCAGGTGAACATGATCCAAAGCCGGAAACGCGAGCATTCGCGAAAGCCGGACGAGCAATACCGCGTCATAGAAGACTGCTCCTGGGGACCATATCTGGAGCTTTTCGGACGCGGCATTCGCGACGGCTGGACCGTTTGGGGCAATCAGGCGGATGCCGACTACAAGCCGGATTGGAAGACATACTCCTACAATTCCGGTGTTGCCGCCGAGTGAGCACAAAAGCCACAGACCAGAAAATTCCGCGATAACAAACGCGTGACGCCATCCCTCTGCCACAAATCAACAGCTAGGGTTGCTGCCGGGGATTGTGTAACGAGGCTTTTGAGATGCTGCCAAGAAGAGACGTATTGCTCGGCGGAGCTGCGGCTGCCGCCACACTATCGGGTTTGCCCGCATTTGCTGCGAAGACGAAAGACGAAGAGGTCATTGACCCGCGCAAGGCGCGTATCATCCGCGTTGGGAAAGCAACGCGACCGGGTGTGATCCACATAAAACCGGACGAGTTCGCGCTTTATTGGACCATGGAAAACGGTCGCGCCATCCGGTATCCGATCGGCGTCGCGAAGCGCCATCTTTGGGAACCCGGTTCGTACATCATTCGTCGCAAGAAGGAATGGCCCGACTGGACGCCGACGCCGGCCATGATTAAGCGCAACCCAAAGTATGAAAAGTGGAAAGACGGAATGCCGGGCGGTCCGGGGAACCCGCTTGGCGCACGGGCGCTTTATCTGTTCCACCCGAACGGTGGTGATTCGATGTTGCGGGTCCACGGCACCAATGCGCCGAAGACGATCCTGACCCGCGTGTCGAACGGCTGTGCCCGACTGACGAACGGCTACATGACGGACCTGTACGACCGTGTGCCGATCGGCACCTCTGTTCATCTGTATCCGATGACGACCTAGGCTTTTGGCCACAGACAGCGGCAGCCAAGGCAGGCTGCCGCTTATCCTGCGTCAGGTCAGGATATCAGCAGGCAATCCGATCAGCAGAAGCGGACACGGGTTACCGACGCCCCGGTGCACACGCTCTTCCAGCTTGGACCAATGAGTCGTCGCCTGCCCGAATTTGTCCGCGACGAACTTCCTCGAAAACGCATCCGCGAACGGAACACCACGGGCCACCTGATCCGCCACGGATTTGCGTTGCGCCGCCGTCCGGGCGCCGATACCCAGCCGGTCCAGATCATCTTCCGAGCGCAACTCATGCGCCTTCATCCACGAAGTTATGCGCTCCAGAAAGCATTGCTGGAGCGATGTACCGCGGGTCACGATCACGCCCACGCTGATTGCTGACAACGCATGTAACCGCTGAAAATTCTCAAGGTCCCGGTCAAAGAACGGGTCCTTGTTGTTCCACTCGATTTCCAGCGCCAGAGCACCTGCTTCAGCGAACTTCACGTGATCGACCTCGTGGCTGATTCCGGCGCGCGCGCGGCCATCGACGACCGTTTCAACGCTGAAATTGTGCTTCCGCCAGTTGATGTCCGACAATTCGTGCCGCAGCCGTTGCGTCAAGCCCGCCTCCCCTCCGCCGCCGGTCACGACTTCCTCGACCGTGATACGGAACTCCAGAAGGACGCGCGCCAGCAAGTCCAACTCGGTCGGGAAATCATGCGCCAGAATGGCCTCGGCGTGGTTGCGGGTCAGTACGTCGAACCCCTCATCCTGGAGCGACTCCAGGCTCAAAGCCCAGGATCCCGTGCCACAAGGATCGGGGCTGTCAGGTCAATAAGCCTCTGTTTTTGCTGGCCGGCTTCATCGAAATTCGACGGATCAAGCCAGGTCTCGAATGCGTTTTGCAAAGCTGGCCATTCACGGTCAATCGCCGCGAACCATGCCGTATCGCGGTTCCTGCCTTTCACCACCGCCGCTTGCCGAAAGATGCCTTCATAGCTCAACCCGAACCGAAGCGCGGCCCGGCGCGAGGCAATATTGGCAGCGTTGCACTTCCATTCGAACCGCCGATAGCCCGCCTCGAATGCCCATTTGATCGTCAGATAAATCGCCTCAGTCGCCTCACGCGTGCGCTGCAGACGTGGCGTGAACACGATATAGCCCACTTCGATGGACCCGGCAGAGGGGTTGATGCGCAACAGGCTGAGCGTGCCGCCCACGCGGCCATCTTCCATGCGAACAGCGAATTGCATTGGATCCGTCGCAATGCGGACCTGGTCGACCCAGACGCCCAGAGCGGCTTCATCCGCGAAAGGCCCCACGGGAATGTACTTCCAAACCTCGGGCGCCTCCGCATGGGCCTCCCAAAGCTCGGGAATATGCACGTGCGACAGGGGCTCCAGCCAAACATAGCGCCCCGCCATCACGGAATGCGGCGGGTAAGGCGGCGCTATCCAGTCCGCCAGGCTCATTCTTCCGGGGGCAGAACCCGCAACCGAAGCTCGCGCAGTTGCTCGTTCGTGGGTTCAGAAGGCGCGCCCATCATCAGGTCTTCGGCACGCTGGTTCATCGGGAAGAGCATGACTTCGCGGATGTTTTCTTCGTCCGCCAACAACATCACGCAGCGGTCGATCCCCAACGCACAGCCTCCGTGCGGCGGGGCGCCAAAGCGGAACGCGTTAACCATGCCGCCAAAGCGCTTCCGCACCTCGTCTTCGCCATAACCGGCCAGCCCAAAAGCCTTGAACATGATCTCGAGCTGGTGGTTCCGGATCGCGCCGGAGAGGATCTCGTACCCATTGCAAGCCAGGTCGTATTGGTATCCCAGCACATCCAACGGATCGCCATCCAGAGCCTCGGCCCCGCCCTGCGGCATCGAAAACGGGTTATGGCTGAAATCGACCGTGCCGGTCTCGTCGTCCTTTTCGTACATCGGGAAATCGACGACCCAGGCGAAGGCGAAGCGGTTCTTTTCGGAAAGCCCCAACTCATCGCCGATCACGTTACGCGCCAGCCCCGCGACACGCTCGAAGCTCTCGGGCTTGCCGCCGAGGAAGAACGCGGCATCGCCCTTGCCAAGACCAAGCTGCTGGCGGATGGCCTCGGTGCGCTCCGGGCCGATGTTCTTCGCAAGCGGCCCGGCGGCTTCCAGGCCATCGTCGCCCTCCCGCCAGAAGATATAACCCATGCCCGGCAGTCCCTCTTTCTGGGCAAAGGCGTTCATCCGATCGCAAAACTTGCGCGATCCACCCGTCTGTGCGGGGATCGCGCGGATCTCGGTGCCATCCTGCTCCAAGATCTTGGCGAAGATCGCGAAGCCCGAGCCACGGAAATGCTCGGACACGTCCTGCATCTTGATAGGGTTCCGCAAGTCGGGCTTGTCGGTGCCGTACCACTTCATCGCATCTGCGTATTTGATCTTGGGCCAGAGCTTGTCGACCGTGTGGCCACCCCCGAATTCCTCGAACACACCCTCGATCACGGGCTGCATGGTGGCAAAGATGTCGTCCTGCTCGACAAAGCTCATTTCCACGTCGAGCTGGTAGAAATCGGTGGGCGAGCGGTCGGCGCGCGGGTCTTCATCGCGGAAGCAGGGCGCGATCTGGAAATACTTGTCGAACCCGCTGACCATCAGCAACTGCTTGAACTGCTGCGGTGCCTGCGGCAGCGCGTAGAACTTGCCCGGGTGCAGCCGCGACGGCACCAGGAAGTCGCGCGCGCCTTCGGGCGACGAGGCCGTGATGATCGGCGTCTGATGCTCGCGAAAGCCGATGTCCCACATCCGGCGACGCATGCTGGCGATGACATCGGACCGAAGCGTCATGTTCCGCTGCATCACCTCGCGGCGGAGGTCCAGGAAGCGATAGCGCAGCCGCGTTTCCTCGGGGTATTCCTGATCGCCGAAGACGATCAGCGGCAGCTCCTCGGCCGCACCCAGCACTTCCATGTCACGGATGAAGACCTCGACCTCACCCGTTGGGATCTTGGGGTTCACCAGGTCGGGCTCGCGCGCCTTGACGTTGCCGTCGATGCGAATGCACCACTCCGAGCGAACCTTTTCGACCTCGCTAAACACCGGGCTGTCGGGGTCGCAAAGCACTTGCGTAATGCCATAGTGGTCCCGCAGGTCGATGAACAGGACACCGCCGTGGTCGCGGATACGGTGAACCCAACCCGATAGACGAACGGTTTCGCCCACTTGGGCGGAAGTGAGATCGGCGCAGGTGTGGCTGCGATAGGCGTGCATAAGAGCTTTCCATAGAAGGCAAAACAGTTCCCCGCGATACACGCGTTCTGATTGCCGGTGTCAAGGGTCCGACACGGCTGAAAACTGTTCACGAATGCCGTAATTCAGCCGCAAATTCCCGATATCCCTCCAATCGAAGAAACAATTCTCAATTGTCCCGTGCGAGCAGTTCTGAAGAATACCCGACCCGTTCTTGCGCCGCTTTACATCTACTGGCTGTTGGCGGCGCTGATCCCGGTATGCATGGTGATCGATCTATTCGTCGCGCCGTCCATCTATTGGCCGAACGTGTATACGGTGCCGGTGATGGTGGCGATCTACACCAGCTATCTGGTCTTCCTTGCTAAAATCACAGGTCCGCTGGAAACCGCCCCGCTCTGGGCCAAGGGCGCGCGGATCATCTGCGAATGCCTTTTACTGCTGACATTGACGCGGAATTGCCTGCCGCTCTTGGACCAGATGGTGAAGATCAACCAGTGGCCCTTGGCAGATGACTGGCTGGCTGCCGCGGACGCCTTCATCGGTTTCGATTGGCTCGCGTATTTCACGTTTGTACACGAGCGCCCCGACCTGATCTGGCTGCTCGATTACTCTTACATGATTACCGGGCAAATCGCGTTTTTTCTGGTGTGTGGTCTGATCCTGATGGGACAGTTACGTCGCATCCGGTTTCACATGGAAACCGTCGTCTTGACTACGTTCATCAGCATTCTGGTAAGCGCGGTCACGCCCGCCTATGCGGCGGCCATCTACTACGGCATAGATTTTTCCGAATATCCGAACTTCGGCTTTGCGCCCGGGATATATCATGTCGAGAACTTGTACCTACTGCGCGAAGCCTCACCCGACTACGGCATTGGCGAGCAGCCCTTCAAGGGCCTCGTCACCTTCCCGTCTGTCCACACGGCCTTGGGCGTCTTGTTGGCCGGTGCCGTTTGGCGACATTGGCTGTTCTGGCCTCTCGCCGCCTATGCCGTGGTGATGATCCCGTCGACGCCGGTCTTTGGCAGTCACTACATTGTCGACGTCTTTGCCGGGGCCGCCTTGAGCATTGCCGTCATGATGATTGTGGCCCGCCGGAAAGCCTATGCGGGGCTCTTTGACGCGAAACCGGTGAGCGAGCCAAATTGGATCTGGGCGCCCAACCGATCGACAGCGTGAGATCACCCAAGATGTCAAACGCCAGAGGTTTCGAACCACCGATCGGCCTATTTGGCGTTCTCTTTCTTGGCGTGCTGTCCGGCCTGCTTGTCGCGGCTTTTTCAGAGTTTGTCGGGTTTGACCTTGCACCGTTGTGGATCGCGGCAACGCTTTGGGCCGAGGGCAACCCGGGCGCGATCTACAACACAAGCGATCCGCTCTTCACGGCCAATGCACCCGCCGAGTTCCTGACGGTTGCGCAGCGCATCGGTTATCATGACGTTGTCCACGCATTCATCTACCCGCCAATTTGGGCCGCACTGATTGCACCTCTGACAAAAGTCATGAGCTTTCAGGCGTTCAATTCGGGTTTTTTGGTCCTAAACACCGCAGCCATGTTCATGACGGTCTGGCTTGTCTGGCGTGCTGCACCGGTCATGCGTTTTTCTCAGCACGCGATCTTTGCGGCCTTCTTGTTCTGCATGACGGCCATTTGTGCAATCGCCTTCTCCGGCAACCAGATCCATATCGTCATCACCATGCTTCTTGCGCTCACTTACGAACGGTTGCGGCAAGACGACGAAGTTAGCGCCGGTGCAGCATTGGCACTTGCCGCCGCGCTGAAGCTCTATCCTGCAATTCTTGCCGTTCTGTTCCTCGCAAACGGGAACTACCGCGCCTTTTTGGCCTTTTTGTTGGTTGGCGTTGGACTTGGGCTGGTGTCGGTTGCAACCACCGGCTGGACGCTTCACGTGGAACTCTTGCAACAGCTCTCGGTCATCTCAAAAACGCTTCTCCTGACAGGATCGCTTTGGGACCTGAACAGCCTTGTCGTCTTCCTTGTAGGACCGGAAGCGGCGGGCTTTCCGACGAACGGTGTGGCAGCGGAGAAAGGGTTCATCTGGCTCTGGTGCGGCAGGGCGGCCCCATTCCTGTTTCTGGGTGTCCTCGTGTGGCGCATGCGGACGAACAACCAGATTGCCGCACACCCCCTCTTTTGGGCCTATGCCGTTTTGGGAACAGCCTTCCTCGGTCCGATATCATGGTGCTTTCACTACATTTTGCCGCTCGTCGCCGCGCCGGTTCTTATTGCCTATTGGCCCAAGCAGCTTGCGATTGGTTTCCTGGCCGGGATCGCGATTATCGGATCGCTCCCCTTTCTATCAGTGAGCAATACGCTGATAGCCTCCATGCCGCCTCTTCAAGTGACCGGTAGCATGGGAATGCTGGCGTTGCTCATTGCATTCGACAGAACCATGTTTCGTGAGAATCTCACTGAGCCGCCCGGTGCCCATCCCGCAGGCAGTCAGCCCGCATAACGCTCTGCAACCTCCCCTCTTGCGCACCGCCAACACATGCCTATAAGGCAAGCAATTTGCGCCAACCTAGGGAACGGATCGTTGCCAAAAAGAACCGATATCCAGTCGATCATGATCATTGGTGCAGGCCCGATTGTTATCGGCCAAGCCTGCGAGTTCGACTACTCGGGCGCGCAAGCCTGCAAGGCACTGCGCGAGGAGGGGTATCGCGTCATTCTGGTCAACTCGAACCCGGCCACGATTATGACGGACCCTGGGCTGGCGGATGCAACGTATATTGAACCGATCACGCCAGATGTCGTTGCCCGGATCATCGAAAAAGAGCGTCCCGACGCTCTGTTGCCGACGATGGGCGGCCAGACCGGCCTGAACACCTCACTGGCGCTCGAAGAGATGGGCGTTCTGGACAAGTTCGGCGTTGAAATGATCGGCGCCAAGCGCGAGGCCATCGAAATGGCCGAAGACCGCAAGCTCTTTCGCGAAGCGATGGAGCGGATCGGCTTGGAAAACCCGCGCGCAACGATTGTCGACGCTCCAAAGGGGGCGGACGGCAAATACGACATCTCCAAGGGCCTCGACGTTGCAAAGGCGGCCCTTGAAGAAGTCGGTTTGCCCGCAATCATCCGCCCTGCGTTCACGCTCGGCGGTACCGGCGGTGGCGTGGCTTATAACCGCGAAGAGTACTTCGAGATCTGCCGTCGGGGCCTGGAAGCCTCTCCTGTCGCACAAGTGTTGATCGACGAAAGCCTGCTGGGCTGGAAGGAGTACGAGATGGAGGTCGTCCGCGACAAAGCGGACAATGCCATCATCGTCTGTTCCATCGAGAACGTCGATCCGATGGGCGTTCATACCGGTGACAGTATTACCGTCGCCCCCGCGCTGACGCTGACAGACAAGGAATACCAGATGATGCGCTCGGCCTCGATCGCGGTCTTGCGCGAAATCGGGGTCGAAACTGGCGGTTCGAACGTACAGTGGGCCGTGAACCCGGAAGACGGCCGCATGGTGGTGATCGAAATGAACCCCCGTGTGTCCCGCTCATCTGCTTTGGCCTCGAAAGCTACCGGATTTCCCATCGCCAAGATCGCCGCGAAGCTTGCCGTGGGTTTTACCTTGGACGAATTGGACAACGACATCACGAAAGTGACGCCGGCCAGCTTCGAGCCAACCATCGACTACGTCGTCACCAAGATACCGCGCTTTGCTTTCGAGAAGTTCCCCGGCAGCGAACCGCATCTGACAACAGCGATGAAGTCCGTGGGCGAGGCCATGGCCATCGGGCGTACCTTCCACGAGAGCGTTCAAAAGGCCCTGGCATCGATGGAAACGGGGCTGACGGGTTTCGACGAGGTCGACATCCCCGGCGCGCCAGACAAGGCGGCCATCACAGCCGCACTTGCCCAGCAGACGCCCGACCGGCTGCGCACCATTGCACAGGCCATGCGCCATGGTCTGTCAGACGACGACATTCAGGCCGTCACCAGCTTCGACCCGTGGTTCCTGGCCCGCATCCGCGAGATCATCGAGGCCGAAGCCACTGTCGCGAGGGACGGGCTCCCGGTCACCGAAGAAGGGTTGCGCGCGCTCAAGATGCTCGGCTTCACCGACGCGCGTTTGGCCAAGTTGACCGGCCGTGACGAAGATAACATCCGTCGCGCGCGCCAGAACCTGGGCGTTCATGCGGTGTTCAAGCGGATCGACACCTGCGCCGCCGAATTCGAAGCACAAACGCCATACATGTACTCGACCTACGAGACGCCGGTGATGGGCGATGTGGAGTGCGAGGCGCGCCCTTCCAACGACAAGAAGATCGTCATTCTGGGCGGAGGTCCGAACAGGATCGGCCAGGGGATCGAATTCGACTATTGCTGTTGTCACGCCTGTTTTGCGCTTTCAGAAGCGGGCTACGAGACAATCATGGTAAACTGCAATCCGGAAACGGTCAGCACGGACTATGACACGTCGGACCGGCTCTACTTCGAGCCACTTACATTTGAACATGTGATGGAGATTTTGCGCGTCGAACAGCAGGCAGGCACTTTGCACGGTGTCATCGTCCAGTTCGGCGGGCAGACGCCCCTGAAGCTGGCAAACGCGCTGAACGACGCTGGGATCCCGATCCTGGGCACCTCGCCCGACGCCATTGATCTGGCCGAGGATCGCGAACGTTTTCAGGACCTTGTCAATCGGCTTGGCCTGACGCAGCCCAATAACGGCATCGCGCAATCCGACGCGGAAGCTGTTCAGATCGCCGAAAAGATCGGCTTTCCGCTGGTCATCCGTCCATCCTACGTGCTTGGCGGTCGCGCGATGGAAATCGTGCGCGACATGGACCAGTTGAACCGCTACATCAGCGAAGCCGTCGTCGTCTCGGGCGACAGCCCCGTGCTGCTCGACAGCTATCTGGACGGCGCCACTGAGGTTGATGTCGATGCGCTTTGCGATGGCGAGGCCGTCCATGTCTCGGGCATCATGGAGCATATCGAGGAAGCGGGTGTTCATTCGGGCGACAGTGCCTGCTCGCTGCCGCCGCACACCCTTTCGAACGATGTCCTGGACGAACTGATCCGCCAGACCGAGGCATTGGCGCGCGAGTTGAAAGTCGTCGGACTGATGAACGTGCAATACGCGATCAAGGATGGCACCGTTTACCTTATCGAGGTCAACCCGCGCGCCTCGCGCACCGTGCCCTTCGTCGCCAAGGCCACAAATAGCGCGATTGCCTCTATCGCGGCGCGTTTGATGGCGGGCGAACAGCTTTCGGCCTTCCCCCGGCAAGCGCCGCATGATCCCGAGGGCCAGGCAATGCCGACGGGCGATCCCATGTCCTTGGCGGACTTCCGGACGCCTTGGTATTCGGTCAAGGAAGCGGTCCTGCCGTTCGCACGCTTCCCGGGCGTCGACACGCTTCTCGGGCCCGAAATGCGCTCAACCGGCGAGGTGATGGGGTGGGACCAGAATTTCGCCCGCGCATTTCTGAAGGCGCAGCTTGGCGCAAGCACCATGTTGCCAGAAAGCGGCACGGTTTTCCTGTCGATCAAGAACAACGACAAGAACGACCAGATGCTTGAAACCGCGCGGATTCTCCATGAATTGGGTCTGCAGATCCTGGCGACCCGCGGCACATCACAGTTCTTGACGGAGAACGGCATTCCGTCGAAAGCCGTGAACAAGGCCTATGAAGGCGGCCGAACGATTGTCGACATTCTGAAGGACGGCGAGGTCGATCTGGTCATCAACTCAAGCGAAAGTGCGCGCTCGATCGAAGACTCGCGGTCCTTGCGCAATGTCTCGCTGATGGACAAGATCCCCTACTTCACGACCGCCGCCGGAGCCCATGCTGCCGCAAGGGCAATGGCTTCGCGCCGCGAGGGCGCCTTGGACGTCAGGTCGCTGCAAGGGGGTTGAGGCCGCGCCTCATGCCACGCCGGATTTCTCTGTTCTCGCTTCTGGTGCCGGACTACGATCCGGCGCTGGCATTCTTCCAGGCGATTGGGTTTTGCTGCGTCGAAGACACTGAGCTTGGCAATGGCAAACGCTGGGTGCGAATTGCACCTCCCGGGGCCGAGACCGAGATTCTTCTGGCGCGCCGTCGGCGATCAGGCCGATGCCATCGGTTGCCAGAGTGGCGGGCGCGTTTGGCTGTTTCTGGAAACCGAAGATTTCGAAGCCGATCACCAGCGCCTCGAGGCCGCGGGCGCGGTGTTCGAAAGTCCGCCCCGCCATGAGCCCTATGGCCGTGTCGCTGTCTGGCGCGACCCGTGGGGCAAACGATGGGACCTGATCGAATACGCCAACCCGGACAGGAGCGGCACCTGACTAGGGGGTGACCAACCGATCCTGCAAGTTCTGAAGATTGGTCGCACCCATTTGCCCCATGCAGGACATCATATCTTCCTTCAGGATGTGGATCAGGTGCGGCGGTCCCGCCTCTCCCAAAGCGCCCACGGCGTAATGAAACGCACGACCCAGCATCACGAAGTTCGCGCCAAGCGCGAGGGCGCGCAGGATGTCCAGCCCGCCCGCCACACCGCTGTCGAAGACGATCGGCGTTTCGGGCACTGCCTCGCGAATGGCCGGCAGACAGGTGATCGAGGCAGGTCCGCCGTCGAATTGGCGGCCTGAGTGGTTGGACACCCAGATGGCGTCAGCCCCTATCTCCACCAACCGCTTGGCATCTTCGGCTTTCTGGATGCCTTTGACCAAAAGGGGACCATCCCACCGCTCGCGTATCCATGTGATATCCTCCCATGACGGATTGCCGCGAATTACGTGGCCCGCATGAGCGACCGATGTCGCCTCCATATCCTTGGCGTAATCCTCGCATAGCTTCAGGCTGGGAATGCCTTCGCGCAGGGTTCCAATTGTCCAAGTCGGATGGGTCATCATGGACCAAATCATGGCGGCGTCGACCTTCGGCGGGATCGTCAGGTTGGCGCGGCGCTGGCGTTCCCGGCGGCTTTCAAGGGGCGTGTCCACCGTCAGGATCAGCGTGTGAAAACCGGCTTCCTTGGCGCGGCGCATCATATCGGCGCGTATTTCCAGGTCCTTTGGGAAGTACATCTGGAACCAGCCCTGGTCTCCAATCAACGGCGCAAGCGTCTCGGGCACCACGGTTGCGACCGTCGACATGCAGTAGGGGATCCCGGCCTTTGCGCAGGCGGCCGAAAGGATTTTCTCTGCCCGCGGCCACATGATCCCCGACATGCCAACGGGCGCACAGCCAAAGGGCAAGGGGTAATCACGGTCCAGAAAGCGTGTCGACAGATCGAAGTCCTGATCCCCTTCCAGCACAGATGGCCAAAATTGAACGTCCTGAAGCGCGCTCTGGTTCCGTCCGTGCTGATCCTCGCGCCCCGTCGCACTGTCGAGGTACTCGAACACAAAATGCGGCACACGGCGGCGCGCGCGTTCGCGCAGGTCGGACACAGCCGGGAAACGGGTATCGAGGTTCATGGGTCACCCAAGCACTTACGTTTCGCAGGAAAAATCACAATTCTTCGGCTTTGGCAAAACGACTTGTTCGTCGCTGGTGTTGGACGCGGAACATTTGGCGAACACCTCTTTAACTTTTGGCGGTTGCGCGCTAGCATTGCGACCATGAGCGAGCTCGAAGATTTTCCCGATCGGATACCCCTGTCGCAGCAGGCCGTAGCTGCCCGGGCAACCCCTTATCTGGACGGGCTGAATCCGCCCCAACGCGAAGCGGTCGAGGCGCTCGAAGGCCCGGTCCTGATGCTGGCGGGCGCGGGCACCGGCAAGACCAAGGCGCTGACGACGCGCATTGCGCATCTGCTGAACACGAACACGGCCCGTCCGAATGAAATCCTGGCGGTGACCTTCACCAATAAGGCCGCGCGCGAGATGAAAAACCGCGTCGCGAACCTGTTGGGTCAGGCGGTGGAAGGGATGCCATGGCTGGGCACCTTCCATTCCATCGGCGTCAAGCTTCTGCGGCGGCATGCCGAATTGGTGGGGCTCAAGACCAACTTCACAATCCTGGATACGGACGATCAGTTACGGCTCCTAAAGCAACTCATCGTCGCTGCAAACATCGACCCCAAGCGCTGGCCTGAGCGGCACTTGGCAAACGTCATCGACGACTGGAAGAATCGCGCGCTGACGCCCGACAGGATACCAGCGGCAGACCATGGGGCGTTCAATCACCGTGGCCCCGAGCTTTATGCCGAGTATCAGGAACGCCTGAAGACGCTCAATGCCTGCGATTTCGGTGACCTGCTGTTGCATGTCGTCACGATCTTCCAGTCGCACCCGGACGTGCTGGAACAATACCAGCGCTGGTTCCGCTACATCCTTGTGGACGAGTATCAGGACACCAACGTTGCCCAGTACCTGTGGCTTCGGCTTCTGGCACAGAAGCACAAGAACATCTGCTGCGTCGGCGATGACGACCAGTCGATCTATGGCTGGCGCGGGGCCGAGGTGGGCAATATCCTGCGGTTTGAAAAGGATTTTCCGGGCGCGCGGGTGATCCGGCTGGAACAGAACTATCGCTCGACCCCGCATATTCTGGACGCGGCGTCTTCTGTCATTTCGGCGAACAAAGGCCGTCTGGGCAAGACCCTCTACACAGAGGAAACCGAAGGAAATCAGGTCAAGCTAATCGGCCATTGGGACGGCGATGAGGAAGCGCGTTGGATCGGCGAAAAGATTGAGGAACTGGTTGTTGGAACCGCTAAGGAAGCCATCCATAGGTCCAATCCAAGATCAAAAACGATACTTCAGGAATTTGAACGCCTTGCCAAGAAGGACGCATTGAATGGCGTTAAAACACCGGAAGAATTGCTTCAGAGGTTGCGACAACAGAACAGTCCCCTTGTAGAATACAAGACACGTAAGCTGTTGTTTGAACTTTGCGAAAGGCAAAACAACCAAGAACCGCTTCCACCTGCTTTTCAGAAGTACAGCTTCGAAGAGATCGCAATCCTCGTACGCGCCTCGCACCAGATGCGGGCGTTCGAGGATCGGTTCCTGACCATCGGCCTCCCCTATCGCGTGATCGGCGGTCCTCGCTTCTATGAGCGGATGGAGATCCGGGATGCCATGGCCTATTTCCGGCTGGCCGTGTCGTTGGAAGATGATCTGGCGTTCGAACGGATCGTCAATACACCGAAACGGGGGCTTGGGGACAAGGCGCAGCAAAAGATCCAGTCGGCGGCCCGGACTAACGGGGTGTCCCTGGTCGAGGGAGCCCGGTTGTTATTGGCCGCGAAGGGCTTGACTGGCAAGGGCGCGGGCGAGTTGCAGCGGCTATTGGATGGGCTGGACGCATGGCACAATCTTGTCCGAGCCGAGGCCGATCACATCGAAATTGCCGAGCAGATCCTCGACGGCTCTGGCTATACCGAGATGTGGCAGAACACCAAGACGCCAGAAGCCGCCGGGCGGCTGGAGAACCTCAAGGAGCTCGTCAAGGCACTGGAAAACTTTGACAATCTCCAGGGCTTTCTGGAACACGTCTCGCTTGTCATGGACAACGACACCGAGGACGCGGACGAGAAAGTGTCGATCATGACGCTGCATGCCGCCAAAGGTTTGGAGTTTCCGGCGGTCTTTTTGCCCGGCTGGGAGGATGGCCTTTTCCCCTCGCAGCGCGCTATGGATGAAAGCGGGCTGAAGGGGTTGGAGGAAGAACGCCGCCTGGCATATGTCGGGCTGACGCGAGCCGAGGAATATGCCGTCGTCAGCTTCGCCGGGAACCGGCTGGTCTATGGGTCCTGGCAGTCGCAGATGCCTTCGCGCTTCATCGACGAATTGGCCGATGACGCGGTGGAGGTGCTGACACCTCCCGGACTCTATGGCGGCGGTGGGGCGGAAGAAGTTCACGTGGAATCAGACCTTTACGAGAAGGCTTCGCGCGCGGATGGCTACAATTCCCCGGGTTGGAGACGGCTTCAGGCGCGCGGCAATCAACGCGGTATGAGCCAGCCACGCGAAAGCCGGAACGTCGTGATCGACATGAATGCCGTCTCGGCTTTCACCGAGGGCGAGCGCGTGTTTCACGACAAGTTCGGCTACGGCACGATCACGGCCATCGAAGGCGACAAGCTGGACATCTCTTTCGAGAAAGCCGGGTTCAAGAAGGTCGTCGCCAAGTTCGTCAAGGCGGCGGAAGCGGCGGATGACGTGCCGTTCTGAGCCGCAAAAACGATATCGGTATCGCGTCGGTGGGCTTTTGGAAAAGGGACCAAGCCATGCTCTATGATGCTGCGACTCCCGAAGGCTACCTTGCCGCGCTGGATGAGGACTGGCGGAAGGAAAAGCTGCTGGAGATCCGCGCGCATTTTCTCTCGATTCCGGGTGTCACCGAGGGGATGGAGTACAAGATGCTGCAGTACACCCGAGGTGACGATCCCGTCGCGATCATGAATGCGCAGAAGGGATACGTCAGTGTCTATATGGATGACCTGAAGGCGCTGGACCCAGAGGGCACTTTGCTGGCTGGCAAGAACCACGGGAAGTCCTGTCTGCGCCTGCGGAAGACCGACGATATCGACGTTGTAAAGGCGTTGGCTGCGCGGCGTTTGGGCCTTTGACGACGTAACGGTTTCTTGGCGACCAATAATCGCTTCACAGGCACCATGACATGCGTCTCTGACAAGGATCGAGCGGCCGCATCAGCGGCGGACACCCACCCTATTCGAATTCGACCAGCAAGTCCTTGGCGTCGATCTGCGCGCCCGCCGTGACGTGCACCGCCTTGATCACCGCATCACGGTCGGCGTGGATGCCGGTTTCCATCTTCATCGCCTCGATGGTCAGCATCAGGTCGCCTTCCTTGACGCGCTTGCCCGCCTCGACGGCGACCGAGGCGACAACGCCGGGCATCGGCGCACCGACATGGGCGTCATTCGACGCATCCGCCTTGGCGCGCGCGGTCGAGGCCTCGCTGATCGAGCGATCCTGAACCCGGATGATCCGTGGCTGGCCGTTCAGTTCGAAGAAGACCTTGGCCACGCCTTCCTCGTTCGTTTCTGCAATGGCCTGGCAGCGCACTTCCAGCGTAACGCCGGGATCGATCTCGACCGAGATTTCCTCACCCGGTTGCATGCCATAGAAGAACGTACGCGTCGGCAATGTGCGAACAGGCCCATAGATCGCGTGGCGTTCCATGTAGTCGGTGAAGACCTTGGGATACATCATGTAGCCGTTCAGGTCTTCGTCATCGATCTCTTCCTCGAACTGTTCTTGCAGTTTCTTGCGTTCCGCCTCCAGATCGGCGGGCGGCAGAAGCGACCCGGGCCGAACCGTGATCGGTTTTTCGTCCTTCAGAACCTTTTTCTGGATGTTTTTGGGGAACCCGCCATGGGCCTGGCCCACCTGCCCTTTCATCAGCGTGACGACGCTGTCGGGGAAGGAGACTTCGACGTCCGTGTTCAGTAGTTCCTCGCAAGTGACCCCCTGGCTCACCAGCATCAAGGCCAGATCGCCGACTGTTTTCGCAATCGGCGTCACCTTGATGACGTCGCCAAACATGTGGTTCACGTCCGCGTAGGTCTGCGCGACCTCGTGCCAGCGATCTTCCAGCCCCATCGAGCGTGCCTGCGCCTTGAGGTTGGTGAACTGGCCACCCGGCATTTCGTGCAGATAAACTTCGGACGAGGGCGACTGCATCCCACTTTCGAAGGCCAGGTAATGCTCGCGCACGGCCTCCCAGTAGTTCGAGATCCGCCGGATCGCATCGATGTCGAGCCCCGTTTCGCGGTCGGAGTGGCGAAGCGCTTCGACCAGTGTGCCAAGCGTGGCTTGCGACGTGTTGCCCGAAAGCGAGTCCATCGCGCAGTCGACGGCGTCCACACCAGCCTCGGACGCTGCGATGATCGACGCCAGCGCGATACCGGCGGTGTCATGGGTGTGGAAGTGGATCGGTAGGCCGACCTCTTCCTTCAGCGCCTTCACGAGCGCTGTGGCGGCACGCGGCTTCACCAGACCGCCCATGTCCTTCAGCCCAAGGATATGGGTGCCCGCCTTTTTCAGTTCTTTCCCCATGTCGACGTAGTACTTCAGGTCGTACTTCGCGCGGTCGGGGTCGTGGATGTCGCCGGTATAGCAGATGGCGCCTTCCAGCACCTTGCCGCTTGCCAGGACGGCATCCATCGAGACGCGCATGTTCTCGACCCAGTTCAACGGATCGAAGACGCGGAACAGGTCGACACCGGTCTCGGCCGCCTGCTTGACGAAGGACTGGACGACATTGTCGGGATAGTTCGTGTAGCCAACCCCGTTCGAACCGCGCAGCAGCATCTGAGTCATCAGGTTCGGCATGGCGGCGCGCAGGTCGCGGAGCCGTTGCCAGGGGCATTCCTGCAGGAAGCGGTATGCCACGTCGAAGGTCGCGCCGCCCCAGCATTCGACACTGAAAAGCTGCGGCATATCAAGGGCATAGTTGGGTGCGATCCGGATCATGTCGTGGCTTCGCATTCGTGTCGCCAAGAGCGATTGCGGGGCGTCGCGCATGGTGGTGTCGGTGATCAGCAGTTGCTTCTGATCAGCCATCCAGTCCGCCAGCGCCTCCGGCCCGAATTCGTCGAGGATCTGCTTGGTGCCAGGTTTCGCGGCATCAGTCGTGGTCTCGGGCACGACCGGCAGGCGCAGACCCGCCGGTGGACGGGGCCGTCCGGCGACGTCCGGGTGACCGTTGACAGTGATGTCGGCGACATAGGTCAGAATTCGCGTGGCGCGGTCCCGGCGCGGCGCGAAATCGAAAAGCTCCGGCGTCTCGTCGATGAACTTGGTGTGGTACTCGTTGTTCAGAAACGTCGGGTGTTTCAGCAGGTTCTCGACGAAGGCGATGTTGGTGGAGACGCCCCGGATACGGAATTCTCGCAGCGCACGGTCCATCCGAGCGATCGCAGCCTCTGGCGTGGGCGCCCAGGCGGTTACCTTCTCCAGAAGTGAATCGTAGTACCGCGTGATAACCGCGCCCGAATAGGCCGTGCCGCCGTCCAGCCGGATCCCCATGCCGGTCGCTCCGCGATAGGCGGTGATCCGACCATAGTCCGGGATGAAGTTGTTGGTAGGGTCCTCCGTCGTGACCCGGCATTGGATCGCATGACCGTTCAATTGCACGTCATATTGAGTGGCTGTTCCGGTCGCTTCTATCAGCGATTTGCCCTCGGCGATCTTGATCTGGGCCTGCACGATGTCGATGCCGGTGACCTCTTCCGTCACTGTGTGTTCAACCTGCACGCGGGGATTGACTTCGATGAAGTAGAACTCGCCGGTGTCCATATCCATCAGGAACTCGATGGTGCCGGCGCATTCGTAGTTCACCTCCTCGGCGATCTTCTTCCCGAGGTTGCAGAGCTGTTCCCGTTGCGCGCCCGACAGATAGGGCGCGGGCGCGCGTTCGACGACCTTCTGGTTCCGTCGCTGGACCGAGCAATCGCGTTCCCACAGGTGATAGATGTTACCCTGCTGATCGCCGAGGATCTGCACCTCGACATGGCGGGCGCGCATGATCATCTTTTCCAGGTAACCCTCGCCATTGCCGAACGCGGCCTCGGCTTCGCGGCGGCCCTCCAGAACCTTTTCTTCAAGCTCGTCCGCCGATTGGATCGGGCGCATGCCTCTGCCACCGCCGCCCCACGACGCTTTCAGCATCATCGGGTAACCAATCTCTTCGGCCTGCTTGGCGACCTTCTTCATGTCGTCGCCCAGAACCTCGGTCGCCGGAATGACCGGCACACCCGCCTTGATGGCGACCTTGCGTGCGCTGGCCTTGTCGCCGAGGGCGCGCATGGTTTCCGCCTTAGGCCCGATGAAGGTGATCCCGGCCGCCACGCAGGCGTCCACCAGTTCGGGATTTTCGGACAAAAGGCCATAGCCTGGGTGGATGGCATCCGCCCCGCATTTGCGTGCGACCCGGATGATTTCGTCTATCGACAGGTAAGCCGCGACCGGCCCCATGCCCTTCCCGATCTGATACGCTTCGTCCGCCTTGAAGCGATGGAGCGAGAGCTTGTCTTCCTCGGCATAGACCGCAACGGTCCTTTTGCCCAACTCGTTGGCGGCCCGCATGACGCGGATCGCGATTTCCCCCCGGTTGGCAATCAGGATTTTATTGAACTCGGCCATCAGGGTCACCTCGCGCTTTGCGGTTGCAGCATCGTTATCCGCAAGGCGGAAGACGGGCAAGTCCTTGGCCTTTAACAGGGCCTTAAGTCGCCCTGGGCTACCCAGAAATGGCCATGTTTCAGCATCATTTGGGCCCCTTTTCACACGAAAACTCCCGTGCAAAGCTGTGAGGAGACAAGAGACCATGCAGTGGAGAACAAAGGTGCGACTGTCGGCAACCGCTTGCCTTTTGGCAGCGTTCATCGGAGCCAATATCGGGAACGAAGCAGCCGCGGAAGGTGACGCGCCTGTGGTTCAGCTCTCGGCCAACCACCTTGCCATGCAGGACGCCGAAGCCACGGCGCGGCGGCACTTGGATCGGTTTCTATCGAACGTGGTCAGCGAGACGGGCGCGGCACCGGAAGAAGCGGCCCTGAAAGTCGCTGTTCCGACCGGCGCTCATGGAGCCGAGGTGATCTGGGTCACGCCGTTCGCCGTTCTGGAGAGCGGTGTTTTTGTCGGCATCCTCGCCAATCAGCCGCGTGCCACGACCGCGGTGCAGGCCGGCGATGCCATCCGGTTTCACAGGAATCAGGTCCGCGATTGGTCCTATGTGGGGACAGACGCGAAGCTTTATGGCAGCTACACAACGCGTGTTCTGCTGCCGCATCTGGGCCAGGAACAGGCCGCGCAAATCGCGCATCATCTCTCAGACCTGCCGATGCCGGCCGAGTGGAAATAAGAGCCTGAAGCTCTTCGCCGTCACGAAAACACGCGCGGACACCACGTTTCGTCACGGCGACGACAGCGCACAGGCCTCTTTTCCGAAATTTTTCCCTTGCAGAGCGACGCCCAAGTTTATAGGTCATGCCAACGGACGCGGGCGTAGCTCAGGGGTAGAGCATTACCTTGCCAAGGTAAGGGTCGTGAGTTCGAATCTCATCGCCCGCTCCAATTTCATAAATTCTCTCAATACCCTACCGGCTTCGCTGGCATGCGCCTTTCGCTGGGCCGCAACCGGTATGCCCTGAAATGCCACAAAGATGCCGAGCCGGTGACCAGATTTGGTAAGCGAACATTCATCCTTCTTACCGCATTCTGCTCAAAGTGTTTGATGACAAGGTGCCTGCCATGCGCGGAATGTTGGTGTTCGTCTCTTTGGTTTTCTCACTCCTGGCAGGAACGGTACACGCGGCCGACTGGGTCGTTGAACGCGCAACCAGCAATGTGAGCGTGTCTGTGGACGGCGAATCCTGGCGTCCCGCAAAGGTAGGGCAGGCCATTCCGAATGCCTACTGGGTGCGAACTGGCCCACGCGCTCGGGCAGTGCTGTCCAAAGGATCCGAGCGGATCATGTTCCGTGAGAATACTGTGGCGGCGATTTCGGTTTCCAAGCCCTCGGGTCAGAAGACCAAGGTCACGCAACGGCGAGGGTCGATCCTCTTTGCCGTGCAGAAACGGCGCCGGCAGCATACCAGCGTGGTCACACCTCATCTCGCGGCAGTCGTGAAAGGCACGGTTTTCGAGGTTTCGGTTGCAGGGGTCTCAAGCAAGGTACGCGTTGACCGGGGATTGGTCAGGGTGTCGGACGGCGAAGAAGCGGTCGATGTGGAGCCGGGTCGCGAGGCGGCCGCGGGTGCGGGCACCCGTGGCATCTCGGTCAAGGCCGCGACGGAAACCAGCTTGACCGCAAACGGCGGCGTCGGCGTAGGCCTGACAAAAATTACGCCGAACGCTAGCGGCAATAGGAACGGCGAAGTGAACGAGAAAGGGAAAGGGAAAGGGAAAGGGAAAGGGAAAGGGAAAGGGAAAGGCAATGGCAATGGCAATGGCAATGGCAATGGCAACGGTAACGGCAACGGCAACGGCAACGGTAACTAAGGCGACGATGACGGTTAAGCCGCGGTAAAGTAGACCGGGGACCTGGCTTAAGTGTTTGTGATTAAGCCGGACGTAACCCGGCTGTGACATCAAACAGACAGACGCGCCCTTGGAAGGAACCCGTCTGTGTCTGCGGCCAGTAAACTTCGCAATCTCGCTCTTGTCGCGATCATTTGCTGTGCGTCGCTTTTTGCGGCACGCGCGGGCCTTTTCGAGACCTGGAATGACAGCCTTGGCGACGTTCGTATGGCGTTGTCACCCAAGCCGTCAAACGGTCACATTGTCTTTGTCGCGGCAGACGCACGAAGCCTGACAGAGATCGGCTCCTGGCCCTGGTCGCGCAGCGTCCACGCCGCGTTGCTGGACAGGCTGGTGGACGGCGGGGCAATCGATGTGCTGCTGGATTTCGACTTCACTTTTCCATCCGACAGGGCAGGCGACGATGCCTTCGCCGCGGCTCTGGAACGGGCGGGCGGCAGCACATATTTGGCGGTCTTCGAACAAAGCGCCGATATTACTGACGGCACGACCCGGCATTTCAACCTCCCCCTCGATCAATTCGCCCAGCGAAGCTGGCCCGCCCTTGTCAATGTCGGCACCGATGCAAGTGGACGGGTGCGCGACTATCCGTTCGGTACAGAGCTGGATGGGAGGTTCGTGCCCTCGGCGGGTGGCCTCTTAGCCAGCACCTTCGGTGCCGGAGCATCGGGGTTCGAGATCAACTTCTCGCTTCAACCCAGCACTATCCCTGTCGTGTCGGCGGCCGATCTGTTGACGGGCGCGGCTCCTGCTGATGCGATTGCCGGCAAGGCCGTGATTGTCGGGGCCTCAGCCGTTGAACTGTCAGACCAGCTTGCCGTTCCGATCCACGGCGTCATCTCTGGCCCACTTGTCCACGCGCTGGCGGCGGAAACACTCTCCCGAAACCTTGTGCCATCGTGGCTGCGCGCAGAGTGGGTTGCCCTCTCGCTGCTGCTGCAGCTTGGCCTTCTACACCTCGGCACGCGTCGATCGGACTGGTTCGGTCCCGGTGGCGCGGTGCTACTGCTTGCGACCGTCGAACTATCCGCCCTGATGCTCTTTCGCACGACCAGCCTGCAAATCCCAAGCGCCATGCTTTACCCTGCGCTTCTGAGCTTTGGCTTTTGGCATGTGGCCGGCGCCTTGCGCGAAAGCAAATCGTCGCTCCTCATTGCCAACACAGAAGCGCAGAACACGCTTCGGCTTCTGGAAAGTGTCTTCGACGACAGCTCGGACGGTATCGTCATCCTTTCCGATATGGGCGAGGTCTTGCGCTTCAGTGCCTCTGCCCGCGCGATCTTCGGAACGGATGAGCAAGGCGCCCTGATGCTCCCGGTTCAACTCACCCGACTGGGATTTATCCGTACGACGGAACGTGAAACGGGCACGCGAATGCTCGAAGTCGGCTCGGGTGCCACACGTAAACTGCTAGAATTTCGCGCCACCAAATCCGACGTGGCACACGAGCACAGACGAGGTCAGGCACCGGACCGGGTCCAGATCACCACAGTTATCGTGCGAGACGTCACGCAATTGAAGGACCAGGAACGCGATATCGCCTATCTTTCGAACTATGACGAGCGCACGGGCGCTTTGCGACGCGGCACGTTCCTGTCCTTTCTGGCCCTGCGCCTTGAAGATCGAAGACGCACCGCCGTATTTGCTTTGGCCCTGGATCGGTTCAAGACAATCAATGTCACACTCGGACGCGACGTTGGCGACGCGCTTTTGCGCGAAGTCGTGACACGGCTCGAAACGGCGGACCAGAACCTTTCTGCCGTCGCACGCCTCGGGGGCACTAGTTTTGCGGTCTATACCGAAGACGAAGTGTCCGTTTCAGAGGCGCGGTCAAGGGCAAAGGCCATCCTGGACGAAGTATCCAGGCCCTATCGGCTCCCGAGTGCCGATGCCCACATCGGCGTCAGGATCGGATATACCATTGTTGAGGCACAGAGCGAGACAAGCGCGGCATCAGCACTGGATCACGCCGAGGATGCGTTGGATGCGGCGAAGCAATTCGGCGCGCCATTCAGGCAATACGACCGTTCCGCATGGGAAAAGCAGCGGCGTGCTCGGGAAATCGAGCGTACTATGGAACAGGCACTGGCGAACGGGGAATTCCAGCTTCTTTACCAGCCACAGCACCGCGTCTTGGATGGTGCCTTGGTCGGCGCCGAAGCGCTGATCCGATGGAATAGCCCACGTCTTGGCCGAATTTATCCGGACGAATTCATCGGGATTGCGGAAGCGACGGGGTTCATCGTCGATCTTGGCAAATGGACCTTCGAACGCGCTGCATTGGACACGCTGACCCTGCCCCCAAACCTGATGGTTGCCGTCAATGTCTCGGGCATCCAGATCATGCGCAGCGACTTCGCGCGCGATGTCGACGACGTCTTGAAAAGAACGGGATTGGACGCCAGCCGGATCTGTTTGGAACTGACAGAGACCGTTCTGTTGGCCTCGACCGACAGCATCGTCGAAACTATGCAAGATCTAAGCTTCACAGGCATAACCTGGGCTTTGGACGATTTCGGCACCGGCTTTTCCTCCATGGAGTATCTGTCGAGAATGCCGCTGGAAAAAATCAAGCTGGACAAGTCGTTTACCATGAAGCTCGGAGACGACCCGACGGCGCGCCCGATCTTGCATTCGACCAGTGAGCTTTGCAGTGGCCTTGGTGTGAAACTCCTATGCGAGGGCGTCGAGACAAAGGCTCAGCTCGATGTTTTAAGGGCCGAAGGCTGCGCAGAAGCGCAGGGCTATTACTTTGGAAAGCCAATGCCCATCGATCGGCTCGTTCCGAACGCACGGCGCGTCAGCAGGGCCGAGTAGTTCGCCGCCGACCGTAGATGGCGGAACGTTGCGAGAATTGCTCTGGATCTCTCCTGCGCGTTGGGTAGAGAGTGGTGAGAAACGAAACCTGGAGCCACCCAAATGACTGATCTGGAAACGCGCCTCGGTGATCCTTCGCTGCTTGTGACCAAAGCACTCGTCGGCGCTGATTGGGTGGACGAAGCCCGCTCGGGCAAACGGTTTGACGTGACGAACCCCTCAACAGGCGACGTCGTTGCAAGCTTGCCGGATTTGGGCCCGGAAGAAACCGGGATCGCAATCGATGCAGCCTTCACCGCGCAAAAGGCCTGGGCCGCGAAGACCGGCAAGGAGCGCGCAGCGGTCCTGCGGGATTGGCATGACCTGATGATCGCGCATGCGGACGATCTGGCGGCCATCCTTTGCGCCGAAATGGGCAAGCCTCTGCCGGAAGCCAAGGGCGAAATTTTTTATGGTGCCAGCTTTCTGGAATGGTTCGCCGAAGAGGCAAAGCGCATCTACGGCGATCTTATCCCCGGCCATCAGGCCGACAAACGGATCATGGTTATGAAGCAACCCGTGGGCGTCGTCGCCTCTATCACGCCATGGAACTTCCCAAACGCGATGATCGCGAGAAAGGTCGGCCCGGCACTGGCAGTCGGCTGTTCGTTCGTTGCAAAGCCAGCGGCAGAGACGCCCTTGTCCGCGCTTGCAATGGCCGTTCTGGCAGAGCGCGCGGGCCTGCCGAAGGGGCTTCTCTCGGTCATCACCTCGACCGATGCCGCCGCCATTGGGCAAGAGTTCTGTGACAACCAGAAGGTCCGGAAACTGACGTTCACCGGCTCGACGCAGGTGGGGCGCATACTGATGCGGCAGTCCGCGGACCAAGTAATGAAAACCTCGATGGAGTTGGGGGGCAACGCACCCTTTATCGTCTTCGACGACGCCGATCTGGACGCGGCCGTCGAAGGCGCGATGGTCTCGAAGTATCGGAACAACGGCCAGACCTGCGTTTGTGCGAACCGCATCTATGTGCAGGCGGGCGTCTATGACGCGTTTGCCGAGAAGTTGGCCAAGGCTGTGGGCGAGATGAAAATCGGCGACGGCTTTGACGCGGATGTCACCACCGGACCGCTCATCAGCCAAGCCGCTTTGGAAAAAGTCGAAGATCACATCGCGGACGCGGTTCAAAAGGGTGCCAGCGTCAAGACGGGCGGGCATCGTCACGCACTTGGCGGCACGTTTTTCGAGCCAACGGTCTTGACGGGCGTCGATCGCAGCATGCGCGTCGCCACCGAGGAAACCTTCGGCCCCGTAGCACCGCTTTTCCGGTTCGAGACGGTCGAAGATGTGATCGAGCAGGCCAATGACACGATCTTCGGATTGGCCGCATACTTTTATGCCAATGACTTATCCCGCGTCTGGCATGTGGCCGAAGCGCTGGAGTACGGGATCGTGGGCGTGAACACGGGTATCATCTCGACCGAGGTCGCGCCCTTCGGCGGTATCAAGCAGTCGGGCACGGGACGCGAGGGATCGAAGTACGGCTGCGACGATTATCTGGAATTGAAGTACGTCTGCATGAGCGTTTGAGGGTAGCCGATTTCCTGAAAAGAAATCGCACCGGAAACTTTTCAGGTTTTCGGGGCCAGACACTATATACTCTTGTCAATCGAGGAAGCACCCATGCAACTTACGATAAACGGACAAGACCACACCATCGACGTCGAAGACGACATGCCCTTGCTTTGGGTTCTGCGCGATGAGTTGCAGATCACCGGTGTCAAGTTCGGCTGCGGCATCGCTCAATGCGGCGCCTGCACGGTCCACATCGACGGGCAAGCCGTGCGCAGTTGCCAGGTGGCCACCGGCTCTCTGGAGGACGGAACCGAGATCACGACGATCGAAGGTCTGGGCACGCCCGAGGCACTCCATGCCGTGCAAGAGGCGTGGGTCGAACACCAAGTGGCGCAATGCGGCTATTGCCAGTCGGGCCAGATCATGCAGGCGGCCTCGCTTTTGAATGTGAACCCCGAACCGACCGACGAAGACATCGATCTGGTGATGAGCGGCAATCTCTGCCGTTGCGGCACCTATCCGCGCATTCGCGCCGCGGTGAAAACCGCCGCGAAGAAATTGCAGGAGGCTTGACCGATGGGACGCGTCCGCACAATCGCCCGCCGCACGTTTCTGATCGGGTCCGCCGCCATTCTGGGCGGTGTTGCGTTCGGCAACTATGCCGTCCGGCGTCCGCACGCCAACCCGCTTGCCACCGATCTGGCCGAAGGGGCCGCCACCTTCAACCCTTGGGTCCTGATCGACGGGCAGGCAGTCACGTTGATCACGCCCCATGCAGACAAGGGCCAGGGCGTCGCCTCGGCCCAGGCCGCGCTGATCGCCGAAGAACTGGACATCGAGTTCGGGCAATTCCGGATCAGCTTCGGCCAGCCCTCGCCCGCCTATTGGAACACCGCCATGGCCGAAGACGCCGTGCCGTTCCGCCCAACGGACGAGAGCCTGGTGGCTGAAGCCATGCGCAGTGTCATGGGCGGTGTGATGAAGCTTCTGGGCGTGCAGGGCACCGGTGGTTCCACCGCCATGGCCGATAGTTTCGACAAGCTTCGCCTTGCAGGCGCCACAGCGCGTGAGACGCTGAAACTGGCCGCAAGCCAACAGTCGGGCGTGCCTGTGGAGCAGTTAGAGACCGCGAGAGGGGCCGTACAACTCCCCGACGGTTCTGAGCTGAAGTACACCGAACTGGCCGCGCAGGCAGCGACAATTGAGCCGGTTTCTGACGTTCCCTTGCGCGATCCCAGCACCTGGCGGCTGATCGGCAAGCCCATGGAGCGGACTGATATTCTTGGGAAATCAACCGGTACGCTCGACTATGGAATCGACGTTCGGGTTCCCGGCATGGTCCATGCCACCGTCTGCACGAACCCGCGGACGGGTGGTGTCATGAACGGCTACGATGCCTCGGAAGCGCTCACGATGCGCGGTGTCAAGGACGTGGTCGAAGTCACCAGTGGCGTGGCCGTTATCGCGGACAACACATGGCGCGCGATCCGGGCGATGGAGACTATCCAGTTTGACTGGGGGCCCGCGCCCTACCCCGCCGAGCAGGCCGATCACTGGGCGACGATCGAGGCAAGCTTCTCCGACGACCACCTCGACAGCCAGTGGCGTGACGATGGCGATGCCGAAACTGCGCTCGCCAGCGGAGCGACATTCGAGGCCGAATATCGCTCGCCTTACGTGGCGCATGCGCCGATGGAGCCCCTGAACGCCATCGTTCTGGTCACCGACGACGCGGTCGAGGTTTGGACCGGACACCAGCTTCAGGGCTTGCTGTTGATGGAGATCAGCAAGATTACCGGCCATCCGACCGACCAAATTACACTGCATAATCAGTACATTGGCGGCAGCTTCGGCCACCGGCTGGAATTCGAGCACGTCAAGCAGGCCGCCGAGGTGGCCAACCAGATGCGCGGCACGCCGGTCAAGCTGACCTACAGCCGGGAAGAGGATTTTGCGCAGGACTTCCCCCGCCACATCTCGATCGGACGCGGACGCGGCAAGGTCGAGGACGGCAAGGTCGTGGCCGTCGATCTAAGCATCGCCGCGCCTTCAGTCGTGGGATCGCAGATGGGCCGGGTTGGTCTTACGGTGCCCGGGCCGGACGCGCAGATTGCTGCCGGGGCGTGGAACAATCCGTACAGCATCCCGAACTTCCGGATGCGTGCCTATCGCGCGCCAGAGCTTGCACCGACCTCGTCATGGCGTGCGGTAGGCGCCCCTGCTGCCGGGTTCTATTTCGACAGTTTGCTGGATGAACTGATCCACGAGGCCGGGGCCGATCCGATGGAAGAACGCATCCGGCTGATGGAGCACGATGTCTCGCGCAAGGTGCTCGAGACTGCGGCCGAGTTGTGCTCCTGGGGCAGCGAATTGCGCCCAAACCAAGGGCGCGGCGTGGCCTTTGTCGAAAGCTTCGGCGTGCCGGTTTGCGAAGTCGTCGAGGTGACCAATACCGAAGACGGCATACGGTTGGACAAGGTCTGGGCGGTCTGCGACGTCGGCACCATTGTGGACCCGGTGAACTTCGAAAACCTCGTCCAGGGCGGTGTCGTCTTCGGGCTGGGCCACGCAATCAATTGCGAGATCACCTTTGCCGGCGGCATTGCCGAGCAATCCAACTATCACGCGCACGAAGCGATGCGGATGTACCAGTGCCCCGAGATCATCGTTAAGGGTCTGGAAAACGGGCATAAAGTGCGCGGGATCGGCGAACCGCCCGTGCCACCCGCGGCGCCTGCGCTCGCCAACGCGATCTTCGCGGCCACGGGCCAGCGGCTGCGCGAGATGCCGTTCAACAAGTTCATCGACTTTGTCTAAGGCGAGGCGCATGAAAAAGATCGCCGCCGCACTCAGCCTTGCCCTCGCTTCGCCCGTCGCGGCCGAGGGCGAGAACGTCACCATCGACCCGCCCGCCGAAGGCAGCGTCACCCGTGCGGAAGCACTGGAGGCCTGGGGCCGCATCTATGAAGTCACCTCGCACCCACGCTGTTCGAACTGCCACGTGGGCGCTGACAACCGCCCGATGTGGTCCGGCCCGACCTATGGCCGGACGCGCAAGCACGGCATGAACATCAATGCGGGCGAAAGCCGGATAGGGGCAGAGACCGTGCTTTGTTCGACGTGTCACGCCTATCGCGAAGGGATGAACGACACGCCACATGCCGCGCCGCAAGTCGCCATGACCTGGCAGTTGGCGCCCGTCGAAGCAGAGTGGTTCGGCAAATCCTCGGTCGAAGTCTGCAACCAGCTGCGCGACCCCGAACGGAACGGCGACCGGGACATGTTGGCGCTGGCCTCGCATCTGGATCACGACCTGATCCTGCACTGGGCGTGGAACCCGGGCGGCGGGCGCGAACCCGCACCATACAGCCTGCAAGAGCATGTGAACGACATCCTTGCCTGGGGTGTCGCGGGCTTCCCATGCGAAAACGATCAGGAGTAAAACGATGCTCGATCCAACCGGGCCCTTTCGACTGCCGATCCTTTTCGGCGGCCTCAGCGCGCTCTTGCACTTCGCCGGACCCATCGCCGGAACGCCCATGACATACTTGCTGGGCGGGCTGATCTATGCAGTCCTCATCTACGGTCTCGCGCTCAACTGGCGCTGGCTGGCCTACATCGCGTTCCTGATCTTCGGCGTCGGCATCTCGGGCGCGATTTCACACCTCGGCGCACCGGGGATCGCGGACTGGTGGGTCTATGCCACAACCGCGGCCAATGCGCTTGCCTTCCTATCGCTCTTCGCAGCACTCTGGAGTTCCCGGCCAGCGCCAGAAGTCTAAGAACCGGTCGGACAGATTGAGAGGTGAGGCATGCAGGCAGATATCGGCTTGATCGGCTTGGGCACCATGGGGTCCATGCTGGCCATGAACATCGCGGACAATGACTTCACCGTTGCGGTTCACAACCGAACGGCCTCGCGTATCCCTGACTTTCTGGACGAGGCCGGGGCCTTGGCCGAACGCATGACAGGCCACGAAGACCTTGCCGATTTCGTCGCCGCCATCGCGAAACCCCGAAACATCATCCTCATGGTCCCCGCTGGCGCACCAGTGGATGCGCAAATCGAAAAGCTGCGCCCGCATCTGGATGATGACGACATGATCATCGACACCGGAAACGCGAATTTCCACGACACCCAGCGCCGCGCTGCAGAGGCGGAAGCCGAAGGACACCCCTATCTGGGCGTCGGTGTCTCGGGCGGGGCCGAGGGCGCGCGCTTTGGCCCATCGATGATGGTCGGCGGCCCCGAAGCCGAATGGGAGCGCGTGCGCCCGATCATGGAAGCCATCGCCGCAAAGTTCGACGGCAGCCCCTGCGTCGCGCGTCTGGGTGATGGCGGTGCCGGGCATTTCGTCAAGACGGTGCACAACGGCATCGAATATGCGGACATGCAGTTGATCGCAGAAGCCTATGGCGTCATGCGCGACGGGCTTGGGATGACGGCAGAGGCCATTGGCGAGGTGTTCGACCGCTGGAACGGCGGGCCGCTTCAAAGCTACCTGATCGAGATATCGGGCAAGGTCGCCACCGCTGAAGACGAAAGAACCGGACGACCCGTTCTGGACATCATCCTCGACCGGGCGGGCCAGAAGGGCACAGGGCGTTGGACGGCCATCGAAAGCCAGATGCTGGGCGCGCCGGTGCCGGTGATCGAGGCCGCCGTCGCCGCGCGCAACCTCTCGGCCATGCGCGAACTGCGATTGCAAGGCGCCGAAACCTATGGTGCCCCCGACCGCCGACTGACTACGGATGAGGTCACAATCGACACGCTCGAACAAGCGCTCATCGCAGGCAAGATCCTCTGCTATGCGCAAGGGTTCGACCTGTTGAACCGCGCCAGCGCCGAATACGGCTGGGGCCTTCCAATGCCGCGCATTGCCGAGATCTGGCGCGCGGGTTGCATCATCCGCTCTGCGATGCTGTCCGATATGGCCGCCGCGCTGTCCGAGGACCCGGCGCGCAACCTGGCGCTGGCTCCCGGGTTTGCGGCCCGCATCCGCGACACGATCGACGGTCTGCGCAAGACGGCGATTACTGCGCAAGCCGCCGCGCTTCCGGTGCCCGCGCTAACATCGGCGGTGGGCTACTTCGACACGCTTACGTCAGAACGAACGACCGCCAATATGTTGCAGGCACAAAGGGACTATTTCGGCGCTCACAGCTTCGAACGCGTCGATCAGGACGGCAGCCATCATGGCCCATGGCTTGGCCAACACCTGAAAGACTAGCCAATCTGCAAGAGTATCTTGCCACGGTGTTCAGACGCTTCCATCAGCTTATGCGCGTCCGCCGCCTGTTCCATCGACAAGACCTTGTGTGTGACAGCCTGCAGCGTCTTGTCGGCAAAAAGCGGCCAGACCTGTTCTTCCAACTCCGCCGCGACGGCGGCCTTGAAGGCATCCGGGCGCGAGCGCAGCGTTGCACCCGTGAATGACAGACGCTTCAGCATCACCGGCATCAGGTCGATCTCGACCTTCGACCCGGCGTTGAAGGCTAGTTGGATCAGCCGGGCATCATGGCGCGAGGCCTTGATATTGCGCGCGATATAATTGCCACCGATGATGTCCAACACGATGTCGGCCCCGCCTGCCTCGCGCAGGATCGGCACGAAATCCTGCGCGCGAAAATCAATGGCCTTGGTCGCACCAAGCGACTTTGCGAAAGCGGCGTCTTCGGGCCCGTCGACCGTAGCAAAGACCGAAAGCCCGAAAGCAGCCCCCAACTGTACCGCCGTCGCGCCGATGCCACCTGCTCCGCCATGGACCAGAAAGTTCGCGCCCTTTGCGACCTTGTGACCGTGAAACACGTTGCTCCAGACGGTGAAATACGTCTCGGGCAATCCGGCGGCATCGACCTCGGACACAGCTTTCGGCACGGGCAGGCAGTGGCGCGCATCAACTGCTACATATTCGGCGTACCCCCCGCCGTTTGTCAGCGCCGTCACGCGATCGCCGACCGACCAGCGCGTGTCGCCGTTGCCCAACGCAACAACTTCACCCGAAACTTCGAGACCCAAAAGTTCTGATGCACCCTTGGGCGGCGGATAGTGGCCACGGCGCTGCACCAGATCAGGGCCATTCACCCCGGCCGCGGTGACCTTTACCAGCACCTCGCCCTCGCGCGGGCTGGGCACGGCGCATTCTTCAACGTGCAAAACATCCGCCGAGCCGGGATTTTTTATAACCACGGCCCGCATCGTTGTGGGCAACTGCATTTTACGGTCCGTTCAGCCGTTCTTCTTAGCGATAACCTTTGTTACGACATCGCTGGCGTCCTCTGCAATCACCGCACCGGCATTCCTGAGCTTGGCGATCTTTTCGGACGCAGACAGCGCCCCCAGTGCAGAAAGCGTCCCGGCGTGCCCCATCCGTCTGCCCGGAGGTGCCTCGCGGCCCACCACGAGGGCGACGACCGGCTTTTCGTAACTCACATCGGCCAAATACTCTGCCGCCAATTCTTCCTCGCGCCCGCCGATTTCACCAATCAGGACAACGACTTCCGTCTCGTCGTCTTCGCGGAAGAGCTTAAGGCATTCGACAAACCCCAGCCCATGCAGCGCATCGCCGCCAATCCCGATGGTTGTCGATTGACCGAGGTCCGCCGCCGAACAATTCGCCAGGATCTCGGACGTCAGAGAGGCCGAGCGCGAGACGATCCCAACGCCCCCCGGCGTCGCGTCCTTGGTCGGCATAACACCGATCTTGCATTGATCGGGCGTCAGAATGCCCTGGCTATTGGGCCCGATGAGCGCCGTCTTCGACCCCTCAAGCGCTTGCTTCACGCGTGTCATATCGTGCTGCGGCACGCGCTCGGTCACACAGACGACCACGTCCAATTCGGCCTCGATCGCCTCGATCATTGCGTCTGCCGCTTGCGGCGCGGGCACAACGACCAGGCTCGCTGTCGCCCCGGTTTCTTTCACTGCAGTTGCCACGTCGTGAAAGACCGGCAGGCCCAGGTGCTTCGACCCGCCCCGGCCCGGGCGGACACCGCCCACGTAATCCGAGCCATAGCGCATCGCCTGATCGGCATAGAACGTGCCCGCCCGCCCGGTCATGCCCTGCACAATGACCTTCGTATCCTTGTTAACCAGGATCGCCATCACACATCTCCCGCCAGTTCGACGGCGCGCGCAATCGCCGATTTCATGTCATCCCTCACCTCGACCGGCACCTTGCGGTCTTCCAGAATCTGCTGCCCCCAACTTGCATTCACACCCGCCAACCTTGCGATGCAAGGCGGTTTGCGGTTGCTTCGCGAATAGGCGAATGCCACGCCTTCCGCCACGGTGTCACAGACCGTCATACCGCCCCCGTGCACGTTCAACAAAAGCGCCTTCACCCGCGGTTCCTTCAGCAGGATTTCGACGCCCCTTGCGATGTCGAAACTGGTCGCCGTGGTGCGGATGTCCATGAAGTTTGCCGGAGTTCCACCGGCATCGACGATCATGTCATTGGTCGCCAGTCCAAGACCAGCCCCATTAACGATGACACCAAGGTTTCCGTCGAGCCGCACCAGATTGATATTGCTCTTCTGCGCTTCGCTTTCGACGTCCGACAGACCTTGTTCGGCGGTAAACCCGTCGAATTCGGGATGTCTGAAGGCCGCCGCCGTGTCCAAGGCGACCTTCGCATCGATTGCCAGCCAATTGCCGTCGCTGGCCTGCGCGTAGGGGTTGATCTCAAGAAGCGTCATGTCGTTCTTGACGAAAGCCTCTGCGGCGGCGCGTACCGGTGCCTCCGCGCCGGCGCCCATGCCGAGCGACGTCAGGAAGTCGCCCAAGCCCGTTGCATCATCATCCAGAACGAGAGTTTTGACGGTTTCCGCGTCCATTCGAGCGCGTTGTTCGAACTCGACACCACCATCCTTCGACGCCAGAAGCATCGGGCGGCCGGTTTCGCTGTCCAGGGCAAAAGCGATAAAGAACTGCGATTTCAGGTCATGCGCGGCTTCGACATAAACAGCATTCACCGTCTCGCCATCGCGCCCGGTCTGCTCGGTGACCAATTTGCTGCCCAAAAGCTTTTCGCTTTCGTCATGCACCGACGACGGTGTCGCCGCAAACTTGATGCCACCGGCCAGGCCGCGCCCGCCGGCCGCAATCTGAGCCTTGACGACATACTTTTTCGCCGAGATGCGCGCGCAGTTGTCTTCCGCTTCTTCCGCACTCCGCGCAAGGCGGCCTGCGGGGATCGGAACCCCGTACTGCGCAAGCAGTTCCTTCGACTTGTATTCTGAAAGCAGCACTTGGTGAATCCTCCCGACCAAGATGGCATTGCCTCTGGTATACCAAGAGCCAGAATCAAGTCAACGCGGGAAGTCCGGGAATCTCCCCCGCTGGAATACCAGACACCACCTTTTCGGCGGGACTTTTTGAGTGACTTCCGCGCCTCTAAAAGGCAGGCGAGAACTATTTATATAGTTGTTTTTACAAGGAATTATCTCAACCCAATTAGCGCAAATGAAAAATAATTTGCCGCAAAACGTCCTTTGTGTATGGTACACCACACGCAGCTCGTTTCGATTGAAAGGCGCGATCAGACCAGATGAGGCTAAGCCCAATCGCATCAAATTTCACGCTGAAAGATCACGTCTACGAGAAACTCAAGGACGCGATCACGAAGCTTGATATCTATGACGACGCGACCGAACTTCGGCTGGACGAACGCACTCTGGCCGATCAATTGGGCATCTCGCGAACACCGCTCCGCGAGGCGATCGCACGCCTCGAACGCGATGGGTTGGTGGAGGTGGTGCCGCGCAAGGGCGTCTATGTTCTGCGCAAGAGCATGGACGAGATCCTCGACATGATCATCGCCTGGGCCGCGCTGGAAAGCATGGCGGCGCGACTGGCGACCGAAAACGCGAGCGACAAGGAAATCGCCAGCCTGCGCAAGATCGCAGCGAAGTACAACGACAGCACATTTAATACGCGTATTTCCGAGTACTCTGACGACAACATCCGGTTTCACCAGCGCATTCTCGACATCTCGAAATGCGCCCTTCTGAGCCAAATGGCAGCCGGACTGTTTCTGCACATGCAGGCCGTCCGCCTGCGGGCCATGAAGGAAGGCAACCGCGTTCAGCGGTCGGTCGTCGATCACGCGGAAATAATCGAGGCACTGGAAGCCCGCGATGCCGATCTGGCGGGGCAACTGGTGCGCGAACATACGATGCGCCTGCACGAACATGTGCGGCGTACTTGGTCACAGCTGGAACAAGCAGCCAAGGCAGCCAACGGCTGAGGGAGGGAAAACATGGGCTACGAAGATACCGAGTTGAAAGCCCGCGCCGAAACGGCGCCAGAGACGTTAACCGACGGATTTCATTTGCTTATCGATGCGTTGAAGCTGAACGGCATCGAGACGATTTATAATGTGCCGGGCATCCCGATCACCGATCTGGGCCGCTATGCCCAGGCGCAGGACATGCGGGTCATTTCCTTCCGGCACGAGCAACACGCGGGCTACGCCGCAAGCGTTGCCGGGTTCCTGACGAAGATGCCGGGCGTCTGCATGACCGTCAGCGCACCGGGATTCATGAACGGCCTGACCGCCCTTGCGAATGCCACGACAAATTGCTGGCCGATGATCCTGATTTCCGGTTCCTCCGAACGCGAAATCGTCGATCTGGCGCAGGGCGATTATGAAGAGATGGATCAGCTTGCGATGGCGCGGCCCTTCTGCAAGGCGGCCTATCGCTTGAATTACGCGCAGGACATCGGCATCGCCGTGGCGAGGGCCATTCGCTCGGCGGTCAGCGGTCGTCCGGGCGGTGTCTATCTGGACATTCCCGGCGCCATGCTGGGGCAGATCATGGATGCCGAAGAAGGCAAGAAGAGCCTCGTCAAGGTCATCGACCCGGCGCCGCGCCAATCGCCCTCGCCCGATGCCATCGCCCGCGCCATCGACGTGATGAAGTCCGCCGAACGCCCGCTGATCGTCCTCGGTAAAGGCGCGGCCTATGACCAGTCGGACGATGCGATCCTGGCGCTGGTGGAAAAGTCCGGATATCCTTTCCTGCCCATGTCCATGGCCAAGGGCCTTTTGCCGGACACGCACCCGCAATGTGCTTCTGCCGCGCGGTCGCTGGTGCTGAAGGACTCGGACGCTGTCATCATGGTGGGCGCGCGGATCAACTGGCTGCTCTCGCATGGCAAGGGACGGCAATGGGGTGAACCGGGCGGCAAGCGCTTCATCCAGATCGACGTCGATGCCGAGGAAATGGATTCCAACGTCGAAATCGCAGCGCCTCTTGTCGGTCATGCCGGCGCCTGCGCCGAAGCGCTGACCGCAGCCATGGAAGGCGAAAGCATCGCACCTCCCAAGGCATGGTTGGAACAGGTTCGTGAAAAGGCCGAAGCGAACATGGCCAAGATGGCGTCTCGGCTGAAAAACAACAATATTCCAATGGATTACCATGCCGCGCTTGGCGTCATCAAAGAAGCGATCAACGACGCACCCGACACCATTCTGGTGAACGAAGGCGCCAATACGCTGGACATGTGCCGCTCGATCGTCAACGTCCACAAGCCACGTCACCGGATCGACGTGGGCACCTGGGGCGTGATGGGCATCGGCATGGGCGCGGCCATCGCGGCCGCCATCGAAACCGGCAAGCAAGTCCTGGCGGTCGAAGGCGACAGTGCCTTCGGGTTCTGCGGGATGGAGGTGGAAACCATCTGCCGCTACAACCTGCCCGTCTGCACCGTCGTCTTCAACAACAACGGCATCTATCGTGGCGATGGCGAAAACTGGGGCACGGGCGACGATCCGGCCACGACCGTTTTCGTCAAGGACGCGCGCTATGACATGATGATGCAGGCCTTCGGTGGTGAAGGCGTGACCGCGACCACGCCTGACGAGTTGAAGCAGGCCATACAAGTGGCCTTCGCCTCGGGCCGCCCTACGCTCATCAATGCAACGATCGATCCCGCTGCCGGTAAGGAAAGCGGCAACATCGGCAATCTCAACCCGTCTTCGGTGGTCGCACAGGCGCGCTACCCGCAGGCGCAGAAATAGCGATTGAGGGAAACATGAAAGCTCTCGAAGGTATCAAGGTACTGGACTTCACCCACGTCCAATCGGGCCCGACCTGCACGCAGCTTCTAGCGTGGTTCGGCGCAGACGTGATCAAGGTCGAACGCCCTGGCGTGGGCGACGCGACGCGCAAGCAGCTGGTGGATGTGCCAGGGGCCGACAGCCTCTATTTCACCATGCTCAACCACAACAAGCGCTCGATCGAGCTGAATTCGAAGAACGAGACCGGCAAGCAGGTGCTGACGCGCTTGATCGAAGAATGCGACGTGATGGTCGAGAACTTCGCGCCCGGCGCGCTCGACCGGATGGGGTTCACCTGGGAGCGTATCCAGGAGATCAACCCACGCATGATCCTCGCCTCGATCAAGGGGTTCGGACCGGGCAAATACGAAGACTGCAAGGTCTACGAAAACGTCGCGCAATGCGCGGGTGGTGCGGCCTCGACGACCGGTTTCCGGGAAGGTCCACCTCTGGTGACCGGCGCCCAGATTGGCGATAGCGGCACCGGCCTGCACCTTTGCCTTGGCATCGTAACGGCCTTGTTCCACAGGGAAAAATCCGGGCGCGGTCAAAAGGTCAGCGCGGCTATGCAGGACGGCGTTCTGAATCTGACCCGCGTGAAACTGCGCGATCAGCAGCGTCTTGCCGCCGGACCGCTCAAGGAATACAGCCAGTTCGGTGAAGGCGTCCCCTTCGGTGAGGCGACGCCGCGCGCGGGCAACGATTCAGGCGGCGGCCAGCCGGGCCGCATCCTCAAGTGCAAGGGCTGGGAAACCGATCCGAACGCCTACACGTATTTCATCACCCAGGCCGCCGTTTGGGAAAACGTCTGCGACGTGATCGGCGAGCCGGAATGGAAGACCAAGGAAGGCTATGCCACACCGCCCGAGCGGCTGGACAAGCTCAATGAGATCTTCGAGCGGATCGAACAGTGGACGATGACCAAGACCAAGTTCGAGGTCATGGAAATCTGCAACCCGCTCAACATCCCCGTCGGCCCGATCCTGTCGACCAAGGAACTGATGGAGGACGAAGGCCTGCGCGCCACCGGCACAATTGTCGACGTCGAACACCCAGAACGCGGCACCTATGTCAGCGTCGGCTGCCCGATAAAGCTGAGCGACTCGCCCGCCGAGGTAAAACGCTCGCCGCTTCTGGGCGAACATACCGTCGAAATCCTGAGCCAAGTCCTGGGTTACGAAGGCGAAGCGCTGAAGGAAGTCATCGACAGCGGCGCCGTCGGCGAACCCAAGGCCATGGCGGCCGAATAAGAACCACGGTGCGCCCCGGTGGCGCACCACCACGACCGAGGCGGCACAGACCGCCCGGAAAATACGGGAGGGAGGCCACATGCGCCTCATCGTGATGGGCCAACAAGCGTTCGGGAAGGACGTATTGGCCAAACTGATCGAAACCGGCACCGACGAGGTGGTCGCGGTCTATTGCGAACCCGATCGGGACGGCAAGCCGGTCGATCCGATCAAGGAGTTCGCGCTGGAACAAGGCCTGCCCGTTGAACAGCCCGCCAACTTCGACGATGCCGATGCGCTCGACACGCTCAAAGGCTACAATGCCGACCTGATGGTCATGGCCTTCGTAAACGTTTTCGTCCCCGAAGCCGCGCGCGATACGCCAACCCACGGCTCGATCTGCTTCCATCCATCTCTCTTGCCGAAATACCGAGGGCCAAGCGCCGTCAACTGGCCGATCATCATGGGCGACACCAAGTCGGGATTTTCCTGGTTCTATCCGACCGATGGCCTCGACGAAGGCGACAGCCTGCTGCAATGGGAATGCGACGTCGGACCGGACGACACGGTAATCGACCTCTATTTCAAGAAGATCTATCCCCCAGCGGTCGAAAGCGTCTTGCAGGTTTGCGACCTTTTCCGCGCTGGCAACCCACCGCGCATCACGCCGGATGAGACATTTGCGACCTACGAGCGGCGCTGCACCACACGGCATTCGAAGGTGAACTGGCACGCGCCAGTGGCGCAGGCCTATAACCTGATCCGGGGCACGAACCCCGCCCCCGGTGCCTGGACGACCTATAACGGCGCGAAACTCGGCATCTTCGACAGCGTGCGCGTCCCCGGTGACGGCATTTCGGGCCGCATCCGCAAGATCAGCGATGACGGGATCGAAGTCCAATCTGTCGGCGGCAGGATACTCGTGAAACGCGTGCGGCCCGATGGTGGCGGCAAGATGCCCGCTCAGGAATGGGCGTCTGACGTTGGCCTCTCGGTCGGCGATGAACTCGACACTTAAGAAAACGGAACCGACTAGAATGTCCGATATCGAAATTGCCCGCGCCGCCAACAAGAAGCCCATTCAGGAGATCGGGGACAGGATCGGCATTCCGACCGAGCATCTGCTGCCCTACGGCCATGACAAGGCGAAAGTTAGCCAGGAGTTCATCAATTCGGTCCAGTCGAAAAAGGATGGCAAGCTGGTCCTTGTGACCGCCATCAACCCGACACCCGCCGGTGAAGGCAAGACGACGACGACGGTCGGGCTTGGCGACGGGCTGAACGCGATCGGCAAGAACGCGATGATCTGCATCCGCGAGGCCTCGCTTGGCCCGAACTTCGGGATGAAAGGCGGCGCTGCTGGCGGCGGTTACGCGCAAGTCGTGCCGATGGAGGACATGAACCTTCACTTCACCGGCGATTTCCACGCGATCACGTCGGCCCATTCGCTGCTGTCGGCGATGATCGACAACCACATCTACTGGGGCAACGCCTGCGAGATCGACACGCGCCGCGTCACCTGGCGTCGCGTGGTGGACATGAACGATCGCTCGCTCCGCCAGATCACCTCGTCCCTCGGCGGCGTCGCCAACGGGTTTGCCCGCGAGGATGGCTTTGACATCACCGTGGCGTCCGAAGTCATGGCGATCCTTTGCCTCGCCAAGGACCTCGACGACCTGCAAAAGCGTCTGGGCGACATGATCGTCGCCTATCGCCGCGACCGCTCGCCCGTCTATTGCCGCGACATCAAGGCCGATGGCGCCATGACGGTGCTGTTGAAAGACGCGATGCAGCCGAACCTCGTGCAGACGCTCGAGAACAACCCGGCCTTCGTGCACGGCGGCCCCTTCGCCAATATCGCGCACGGCTGCAACAGCGTGATCGCAACGACGACAGCGCTGAAACTGGCCGACTATGTCGTGACCGAAGCGGGCTTCGGCGCGGACCTCGGCGCCGAGAAGTTCCTGAACATCAAGTGCCGCAAGGCGGGCATCAAGCCTTCGGCGGTGGTAATCGTCGCAACCGTGCGCGCCATGAAGATGAACGGCGGCGTCGCCAAAGTCGATCTCGATGCCGAAAACGTGGATGCCGTGAAGGCAGGCTGCCCAAACCTTGGCCGCCACATCAAGAACATCAAGAAGTTCGGCGTGCCTGCGGTTGTCGCCGTTAACCACTTCGTCAAGGACACCGACGCCGAAGTGCAGGCCGTGCTCGACTATGCCGAGAGCCTGGGCGCCGAAGCCGTGGTGTCGAAGCACTGGGCCGATGGCTCCAAGGGTTCGGCGGATCTCGCCCGCAAGGTGGTCGACATCGTCGAAAGCGACGCCGCACAGTTTGCTCCGCTCTATCCCGATAGTCTGCCGCTCTTTGAAAAGATCGAGCGTATCGCCAAGGAGATCTACCGCGCCGACGAGGTTCTGGCCGACAAGAAGATCCGCGACCAGTTGAAAACCTGGGAAGACCAGGGCTACGGCAATCTGCCGGTCTGCATGGCCAAGACGCAGTACAGCTTCTCGACCGATCCAAACCTGCGCGGCGCGCCGACGGGCCATTCGGTGCCGGTCCGCGAAGTGCGGCTTTCGGCCGGCGCGGGCTTCATCGTCGCCATCTGCGGCGAGATCATGACCATGCCCGGCCTGCCCCGCCATCCCGCCGCCGAGAACATCCATCTCAATGATGATGGACAGATCGAGGGGTTGTTCTGACCCATGCCCAATTCGAGCCTGCATACCATCATGCTGCCGGTCCGGGGCGACGGGAAAGGCGACAATGTCCTGGCGCACGCCGCTGTCCTGGCCCGAAAGCATGGCGCGCGCGTTCGCGTTGTCCATTGCCGCCTTCGGACGAAAGATCTGATGTCTTACGGCGTGGTCATACCCAAGATCGTACGACAACAGATCGAGGCCGCCGTTGAGCAAAACGCTGATGTCACCGAAGCGCAGCTCTTGCAGGAATTCCGCGATCTGGCCGACGAATTCGGACTGAAGGAACAGGATCACGAGCCCGGGAAGGCAACGGCCCGTTTCATCGAATATGAAGGCAAGCAGGTCGATGCCGTTCGCCACTTCGGACGGCTGGCCGACCTGATCTGCGTCTCACAACCCGATCCGAGCCTGAACCTTGGCATCAATACGATGAAATCGGCGCTCTTTTCATCTGGGCGTCCGGTCATGATGTGTCCGCATCAGGAAAGCGTCGCCGAGGATTTCGCGGACAACGTCTGCATCGGCTGGAACGGGTCGCTGGAAGCGTCCCGCGCGGTGGCCCTTGCAATGCCGATGATCGCTCACGCCAAATCCGTGACCATCCTATCATCGGGTGTCGCAGAACATGCGGCCAGCCCCGAACAGCTTCAACGCTACCTTGAACTACGAGGCGTTTCCGCCGGGATCCGAAACTTCGATCCCAAACGCAGCGTTGTCGGACGACAGCTTTTGCAGGAAACGAAAGATGAAGGCGGTGGCGTGCTGATCATGGGCGCATACCATGATAGCTTCGAACGCGAGTCTCTCTTTGGCGGCAACAGCCAGGTCGTCGTCAATGAAGCCGATTTTCCGATCATAATGGTACACTGAGGCATACAAAAGGGAAATTTAGTTACCGGAAGTGGTGAAAAAACGAAAAAATATTTCCTTCAGGCGAGGATGCTCTAATCTCGGGCACGATGGACTACGAAAGGGAGGACCCATCCATGTCGATAATGAAAACACTAACCGTAAGCGCTCTGGCGCTCGCAGTATCTGCACCCGCAGCACTGGCTGAATGGCAGCCGCGCAAGCCTGTTGAGTTCATCATCATGGCTGGCACCGGCGGCGGTGCTGACCAGATTGCACGCTTGCTGCAAGGCTTGATCGAGAAAAAGAACCTCAGCCCACGGCCCTTCATCCCGATCAACAAGCCTGGTGGCTCGGGCGCAGAAGCCCTGCGCTACCTGCAGGACAAGGCAGGTGACGACCACACGGTGATGATGACGCTGAACAGCTTCTACACCACTCCGATCATCCAGGAAGACCTGGGCGTTGATGTCACTCAGTTCACGCCCATTGGCCTGATGGCGATGGACACGTTCCTGCTCTGGGTTAACACGGATCGCGATGACATCAACGACCTCGACAGCTATGTCGCTGCCGTGAAGGGCGCGGGCCTCGACTGGAAAGTCGGCGGCACCGGTTCGGGTCAGGAAGACAGCGTGCTGACAGCGATGATGGAAGCCGCGTTCGACTACGAAGTGACCTACATCCCGTTCCCAGGTGGCGGCACCGTGGCCAAGAACCTGATCGGTAACCAGATTGACTCGACCGTGAACAACCCGTCCGAGCAGATGGAGTTCTATCGCGCGGGCAACTCGAAGCCGCTGGTTCAGTTCACTGGCGAGCGTATGGAGGCGTTCCCGGACACACCGACGGCCAAGGAACTGGGTGTGGATATCGAGTACTACATGCAGCGTTCGGTCAACGGCCCTCCGGGCATGAGCGAGGAAGCCGTCGTCTGGTACACGAACCTGTTCCAGGAGCTGTTCAACAGCCAGGAGTGGCAGGACTTCTGCACCTCTGACGGTCTGACCTGCGACAACTTCCTGAACGGTGCCGATCTGGGCGAGTTCCACGCAACTCAGGTCGTGGCGCACAAGAACCTGATCGAACAGGTGGGCGCGGAAGCTATCACCGGCGAATAAGAAACCTCGGGTGGGGCCAAATCGGCCCCGCCCGGCACAAGAGAATCAATAACTTCGAGCTGACTTCCTCTGGGAAATCGCCCGAAGGGAGGGGTGAGAATGACAACCAGGACAGCCGAAATCCTGATGGGTTTTGCGACATTATTCCTGTCGCTCGGACTGATGTGGAACGTCTGGTCTGACGGGCTCAACATCGGCTGGGTGGAAGGACGCGGCCCCGGTGCCGGCATGTGGCCCTTCTGGTTGTCTCTGGGCATGGCGGGCGCTTCGGCTGCCACCATTATCCGCTGGTTTCAGGGCAAGACGCCCGAAAGCCGGTCGCTCGAGCCCTACATCGCGCGCGAGACGATCTTCCTTGTCACAGTGTCGGCGCTGTCCATCCTGTTGCTTCTCATCCTGATGAATATCATCGGAACGTACCTGTCACTGATGCTTTTCATGCTCTTCTATGTCCGGTTCCTCGGCAACCACACCTGGGGAATGACCATGGCGTTCGTGCTCGGCGCACCGATCTTCGTTTACCTGCTCTTCGAAGTGGCGCTGACGAAATACCTGCCGAAAGGCTGGCCGATTTTCGAGGAAGGTTTCCTCTGGCTCGACAACTTCCGCTGGCAATACTTCTGATAAGGCCCTGACCCATGGAAACCATCCTCGTCTCTCTTGCCGGTGGCCTTTTGCAGGCGTTCGAACCGCTGAACCTATTCATGATCTTTGCCGGATGTTTGGCCGGGCTTTTCGTCGGCTGCATGCCCGGCCTGGGCTCGGTGAACGGCGTGGCGATCCTGTTGCCCGTGACGTTCCTGGTCCCGCCCACCGCCGCGATCATCTTCCTGGCCGCGCTCTACTACGGCGCCATGTACGGCGGCGCGATCTCATCGATCACACTCGGGATACCCGGTGCCTCGACGGCGGTAGCAACCGTGTTCGACGGACGTCCCATGGCGCAACAGGGCAAGGCCGACAAGGCGCTCATGGCAGCCGCCATTGCCTCTTTCATCGGCGGCACCGTATCGATCATTCTTTTCACGCTCTTCGCCCCGCCGCTCGCGGCCTTCGCGCTGAAATTCGGTCCGCAGGAAGAATTCGCGCTGATGCTGCTCGCCTTCGCGACCTTCATCGGCCTCGGTGGCGATGACATTCCGAAGACGATCTTCTCGATCCTGTTGGGCCTCGTCATGGCCGCCATCGGGTTCGACATCATCAGCGGTCAGCCCCGTATGATCTTCTTCGACATGGTCGAATTCCAGCGCGGCATCGGATTCCTTGTGCTCGCCATCGGCATCTACGGGATCGGCGAGATGCTTTGGACGTTGGAAAGCACCAAGGGCAAGGTGCAGATGCATTCGGTCAACATCACCTGGGCCCGGATGAAAGAGAACTTCGGCCAGATCAAGGACTACATCAACTCGACCTGGGTCGGGTCGGTCCTTGGCTTCTTCGTCGGCACCCTGCCGGCCGCCGGGGCCACACCTGCCTCGCTGATGAGCTATGGTCTGTCGAAGACCTTCTCGAAAGACCCCGACAGCTTCGGCAAAGGCAATGTCGCCGGTGTCGCGGCGCCAGAAGCCGCGAACAACGCCGCCTCGACCGGCTCGATGTTGCCCATGATCACCTTGGGTATTCCCGGTTCGCCGACAACCGCCATCCTCTTGGGCGGCATGATCATCTGGGGACTGCGCCCAGGTCCGCTCCTCTTCACCGAAAGCCCCGACTTCGTCTGGGGCCTCATCGGCTCCATGTATATCGCCAATGTCGCGACCGTGCTTTTGAACCTGGCGCTGATCCCGGTCTTCATCCGTGTCCTTGCGATGCCATTCACGCTGCTGACGCCGATCATCTTCATGCTCTGCGTCCTCGGCGTCTTCGCGACGACCGACCGGATGTTCGACACCTGGATCATGCTGATCCTCGGCGTCGGCGGCTATTTGTTGCGGAAACTGAACTATCCGGTGGCGCCCGCCGTCCTCGCGATCGTGCTCGGACCGCTGGCCGAACGGTCGCTTCGGCAGTCCCTGATCTCGAGCCAAGGTGACGTGACCACCTTCATCACGCGCCCGATTTCGCTGACCTGTGTCATTCTCGCACTTCTGCTCATTTCCTACCCCCTGATTCAGAAATTCATCAGGGCGCGAAAGGCGAATGAGACCGCGGCGTAATGCTTTAACTTCAGAGCGTTACGCCAAAATTCCGTTCCAGACTTTAGTGTACAGTCGTGTGCAATCGCACACGGCTGTGACGTTTTGGAGCATGTCTCCAGAATCCTCTGGAAAAAATCCTGAACGCAACTATGTTACCGAAATCGATCGAAAGGGGATCAAATATGTCGCGTAAAATTCTCATTCTCGGAGCCTCGTATGGCTCGCTTCTGGGCACCAAACTCTTGATGGCCGGGCACGATGTGACGCTCGTGTGCCGTCAGGCAACGGCAGATTTGATCAATGCCGAGGGCACGGAAGTACGGATCAAGCTGCGCGATGAAGACACGCACCGGTCGTTCAAATCGGTCGACATGCCCGGCACGCTCGACGCCAAGACGCCCTCGGCGGTGAACCCCGGCGACTACGACCTTGTCGCACTCGCCATGTCCGAGCCGCAGTACGGAACCGAAGAAATCCGGCAGCTGATGGAAGCAATTGCGGATGCCGGGATCCCTGCCATGTCGATCATGAACATGCCGCCGCTCCCCTATCTGAAGCGCATCCCCGGCCTTGACGCAGATCGACTGGCAAGCGCCTTCAATAACCTCGAAGGCTGGCGGAACTTCACTCCGGGCAATGTCACGCTTTGCAGCCCCGACCCGCAGGCTTTCCGCCCACCGGAAGAAAAGCCGAACGTCCTGCACGTGGGCCTGCCGACCAACTTCAAGTCCGCGCCGTTCGAGGATCCCAAGCACACCGAAATGCTGCGTGAGCTGGAAGCCGACATCGAAGCACTCCGCGTCGATGGAAAAGATGTGCCAGTGAAGCTGCGTGTCTACGACTCGCTCTATGTCCCCTTCGCGAAGTGGGCCATGCTTCTGACTGGGAACTATCGCTGCGTGCAGCGCGTCGGCGTGCGCCCGATCCGCGAGGCTGTCCTCGGCGATGTCGAACAATCGCGCGCGATCTATGCCGCGGTCACCGATCTGGTCGTGAAACTCGGCGCCGAGGCCGACAGCCAGGTGCCATTCGAGAAATACGCGAAAGCAGCCGAAGGGCTTCTGAAGCCCTCTTCTGCCGCGCGCGCCATCGACGGCGGGGCCGAACAAATCGAACGCGTTGACCTGTTGGTGTCGCTCATCGCGGATCAGATGGGTGTTCTGGCACCGGCGGTGCATGAAACGGTCAACATCGTGAATGCGCGCCTCTCGGAAAACCGCGGCGCCGCAGCGGCCTAAGCAACCTCCTCCCGGCCCTCAGGCCGGGACCATGGTGCCCTGCATCAGAGCAATCTGGGTGCGGGCACCGTCCACCTCGGCATAAACCTCTGCCTGAACGACAATCAGCCGTCGGCCCGGTTTGATGACCCGCCCCTCGGCCACAAGCCGGTCTCCGGCGGCGGGACGGAGCAGATTGACCTTCATCTCGGCCGTCATCACATCCGCCGCGCCGTCGATCATCGTCAATGCCGCATAGCCCGCCGCAGTGTCGCCCAGCGCAAAGGTCAGTCCCGCATGTGCGACCCCGTGCTGCTGTAACACCGCCTCGGTGACCGGTGCAGCCACTGTTACCGCGCCACGCCCAAGCGACAGAAGCTCGGCCCCGAAGGTCCCCATCAGGCTTTGACGCGCAAAGGACGCCCGTACCTTCGTCTTGATGTCGGCCGAAAGGCTCATGCAGCCAAGGGAACCGGCACCGTCAGCACGCGGGATCCGGTCAGATAGGCCACGGCCTGATCATCGAACAACTGCCGCAGTACCGGCGTCGTCCAGTCCAGACCGCCGGTGTAACAGCCATAGGCCGGCAGGATCAGCCGATTGGCATCCGCCATGAAGCAGGGCCGCGACATGTGCCGGATCCGCGCCTTGGGATGATAATGCCCCGACACCTCGCCAGTTCCGTCTGCAGGGTCGGCGACATGGCGGAAGGTCAGCGGGCCAAGGGACAGGGCCGCCACATGCTCGCCGCCCAGATCGACAGGCCCCGGATCGTGATTGCCTTCCAGCCAGTACCATTTTCGACCCGCCTGAAGGCGCGCGATCGTGGCGCGCTCTCCCTCGGTCAGGCTGTCTGCCGCGCTGAGATCGTCGAAGCTGTCGCCCAGGCAAATCACCGTGCGCGGCGCCGTTGCCGCAATGTCGTCCGATAGGCGCGAGAGAGTCTCGACCGTGTCGTAAGGCGGCAAGAGCGCGCCGCCCCGGCGCGCAATGCGCTCGGACTTCCCAAGATGCAGATCCGAAACGACCAGTAGGTGCCGCTCGGCCCAGAATAGCGCGCCGGATGGCCGGGCTGTCAGGGTTTCGCCAAGGAAAGGGAAATTGACCGAGTTCATGCTTCGTTCCTACCCCCTAAGGCCGCGCCATGGCAAGACTTGACCTCGTGCGTTCCGCCTGCGATGCGCCCTCTGTCATGACAGAGCCTACCGACACTCATCGCAATTTCTATGGCCGCATTCGCGGCAAGGCGTTGAAACCTGCGCAGAAGCGGTACCTGGAAGACCTCGACCGGCTTGGGCTTCGCGGGATCACCCGGGACGAGAACCCGGAGCGACGGCCCTTGGACATGGATGGGCTTTTCGAAGACCGGCCCGTCTGGCTGGAGGTCGGCTTTGGCAGCGGGGAACATTTGGTGCATCAGGCTGTCGCTCATCCGGAGGTGCGCTTCATCGGTTGCGAGCCCTTCATCAACGGTGTCGCGACGCTTTTGGGGAAGGTCCGCAAGTCCGGCGTGTCGAACATCCGCGTCCACGCCGGAGACGCGCGTGATCTGATGGACGTGCTGCCCGCGCGTTCGATCGCCAAGGCGTTCCTGCTCTATCCCGACCCCTGGCCAAAGGCCCGCCATCACAGGCGCCGCTTCGTGACGCCCGAACACCTGATCCCCCTGGCCCGTGTCCTGAAGGACAGGTCCGAGTTTCGCGTGGCGACGGACATTCCCGACTACGTACGCCAGGCGCTGGAAGAAGTGCCGCGCGCGGGCTTTGACTGGATGGCGGAGCGTCCGGAAGACTGGCGTGCGCCATGGGACGATTGGCTGTCCACGCGCTACGAACAAAAGGCGCTGCGTGAAGGTCGGGTGCCCCACTATCTGACCTTTCGCAAACGTCACGTGATCTAGCGGCGCACGCTGGCGCGTGCACAAAAGGTTTTGCGCCGACTTCGTCGTCGCGCTGGCGCCCGGTGACAAGGACATGGACGGCTCCACATGGGTGCGCTAACAGAGCCTGAGATTTCCGACGAGGAGCCGATGTCAGGACACGGACCAGCCATTCCTTTGACCGCGATGAAAGCAACGGCGCTGACGGGTGTTGCGCATGTTCCCGGCGACAAATCGATTAGTCATCGGTCGCTGATCCTGGGGGCCTTGTCCGTCGGCGAAACACGCGTGCGCGGACTTCTGGAAGGCGAAGACGTGCTGGCCACCGCCGAAGCGATGCGGCGGTTCGGCGCGGACGTGTCGCGGTCCACGGAAGGCGAGTGGTCGGTTCACGGGGTCGGCACCGGCGGATTCATGGAACCCGAGGACGTGATCGATTGCGGCAACGCAGGCACCGGTGTCCGCCTGATCATGGGTGCCATGGCAACGACGGCCATTGCCGCGACCTTCACGGGCGATGCCTCGCTTCGATCGCGACCAATGGCGCGGATCACCGATCCCTTGGCTGAATTCGGCGCACGCGCTTATGGGCGCTCTCAGGGACGATTGCCGATGACCATCATCGGCGCCCACGACCCTGTACCCGTCCGCTACACCCTGCCCGTGCCCTCGGCGCAGGTGAAATCGGCCGTTCTTCTGGCCGGGTTGAATGCACCTGGCGAAACCGTCGTGATCGAACCCGAGGCGACGCGAGATCACACCGAACGGATGCTTCGCGGCTTCGGCGCAGAAGTCTCGGTCGAAGAGACCGGCGACGGCCGGGTGATCACGCTTCGGGGCGAGCCCGAATTGACGCCCCAAAGCATCGACGTACCACGCGATCCCTCGTCGGCGGCCTTTCCGGTTTGCGCGGCGCTGATCGTCGAAGGATCGGACGTGTTGGTGCCGAACATCGGTCTCAATCCAACGCGGTCCGGCCTGTTCGAAACCCTGCGCGAAATGGGGGCGAACCTGACCTATGAGAACCCGCGCGAGGAATCGGGCGAACCGGTGGCCGACCTGCGCGCACGATTTTCGCCGGATATGAAGGGGATCGAGGTGCCGCCGGAACGCGCGGCCTCGATGATCGACGAATATCCAATCCTATCCGTGGTCGCGAGCTTCGCCGAAGGACAAACGATGATGCGTGGTGTCAAGGAATTGCGCGTCAAGGAAAGCGACCGGATCGACGCAATGGCTGTGGGCCTGCGCACGGCAGGCGTGACCGTCGAAGAAGGCGAGGATTGGTGGGCGGTGACCGGTGTGGGCCCCGGCGGCGTGCCGGGAGGTGCGCGTGTCGAGGCGCGGTTGGATCACCGGATTGCGATGAGCTTTCTTTGTCTTGGCATGGCGGCGAAAAAGCCGGTTACCGTGGACGATGCCGGTCCGATTGCCACCTCTTTCCCGGTATTCCAGGATCTGATGGAAGGTCTTGGCGCAGTTTTCCGGCGGCAGAACGCGTGACAGCTTTCTATTTCCTGGCCAAGCAGTTTGACCCGAAGGCGCAGGCCCGCATGCGTCCTCGCGAGACCTACGGCGGCGAATATCGACTTTACGTCATCGCCAAGACTGGCTTCCCGGACGCGCTGGGCGTTCTGCTCGACTTCGCCGAAGACGAAGGATGGATCCTGACCGAGATCTGCGATGCCGATCACGTATCGAAGTTCGACCCGGATGCAGACATGCCATTCACACCGGACATCAAGGCCCTGACCCGCGATGCCATCGCCCTTAGAAGCAAGGGCGGTTTTGTTTCGCATGAGCCACGGACTTTTGAGCCGCAAGGCATCACGCCGATGGGTTTCGTCTGCGGGCTTGCCGACACCTATGATGTCAGACCTGCCGAGAACCTGGACACCTACGAAGGGGAATTGGCGGAGTTCGTGGTGAAGTCCGATCTGCACCACGCTCTTCGTACACTTTGCGAGGCACAGTCCCATGAAGACTTCTTGCTTCGAGGACTGCTTCGCGTCCGCGACGTGGCCTATGCGGGCCTCGACTCCGAAGCGGAACTGTCGGGGCGGCCCCTTGCGGATGCGGTCCGGTCCATGAAGCAAGCGCCCCAGGGCGCAATTGCTTGGGGCGCTTGTTATGAATACGGGCAAGACGATGACTGACCACACTGGCTCCTGCCTTTGCGGGGGCATCACCTATCGCGTGACCGGGTCGCTGCGCCCCGTCATCGCGTGCCACTGCCAGCAGTGCCGCAAGACCAGCGGGCACCATGTGGCCGCCACGTCGGCACCGCGCGACCGTATTACAATCACCGGCGAGGTGCGCTGGTTCCAGTCCTCGCCCCTGGCCCGGCGTGGGTTCTGCCCGACTTGTGGGTCGAACCTGTTCTGGGACGGGCCGGGTGAGAACTTGTCGATCTTCGCGGGCACGCTTGACGGCACGACCGGCCTTCAACTTGCGGGCCACATCTTTTGTGCGGACAAGGGCGACTATTACGAGATTGCCGACAAAGCTCTGCCGAAAGCCGATGGTTACGACCCGAACCTGACGACCACGGTTGGAAAACCCTGACGGTTGGTAGTTTGGCAAGCAGGTATTGCGCCGCGCTTGCGCGCGTCGCCCCGCCGGAGGGGTTTCACCCCTCCAGACCTCCCCACAGGATATTTTCAGGTCGATGGAGACAGGATACGACGAGGCGGGGGCCTTAGCGGCCTGGCGCGATCACAGAGGCTTGTCGTCGCAATTGAAGAAAGCCCCGCACGAGGCGGGGCTTTTCAGATCAGGTGGGTTCAGGTTCCAGACCGCCATCGGTGTCCGGCTTCCGGCGCGGCTTGGTTTTCGGAATGGCCGTCACGCTGGCAGTGCCGCCGGTGTCTGGCTTGTCATCCTCGTCATCATCGCCACGATTGAGCGGCTCGCCCGCAATCACTTTGGTGATCTCATTGCCGGTGAGCGTCTCATACTCCAAGAGGCCCTGAGCGAGACGTTCGAGGTCCTCGGACTTCTCGGACAGAATGCTCTTGGCGGTCTCGTAGCCTTCGTCGACGATTTCCTTCACCTTCTGGTCGATCCGCTTTTGCATCTCTTCCGAATGCGCCTGGCCGCCCTGATAAGCGCCCAGATAGGACTGCTGTTCGTTGGCGTAGTCGATATAGCCCAGCTCTTCGGCAAATCCGAATTGCGTGACCATCGCACGCGCGATCTTGGTCACCTGCTGGATATCCGAAGCCGCGCCCGAGGTCACGTTTTCCGGTCCGAAGATCAGTTCTTCGGCCACTCGCCCCCCCATCGCCATGGCGATCTTGGACTTATACTTCGTCAGGCTGACCGACAGCTGGTCGCGCTCAGGCAAGCTGAGGACAAGGCCCAGCGCGCGTCCGCGTGGAATGATCGTCGCCTTGTGGATCGGGTCGTGCTGCGGAACGTTCAGGCCGACGATGGCATGCCCCGCTTCATGGTAAGCGGTCAGCTTCTTTTCGTCCTCGGTCATGACCATGGATCGGCGCTCCGAGCCCATCATCACCTTATCCTTGGCATTCTCGAAGTCTTCCATCGTGACGAAGCGGCGGCCGACACGCGCGGCCATCAAAGCCGCTTCGTTCACGAGGTTCGCCAGATCGGCACCGGAAAATCCGGGCGTTCCGCGGGCAATAATTCTGAGGTCGACATCGGGACCAAGCGGCACCTTTCGTGCGTGCACGCCCAGGATCTTCTCGCGGCCCTTAATGTCGGGGTTCGGCACCTGCACCTGGCGGTCGAAACGACCGGGGCGCAAAAGCGCGGGGTCGAGCACGTCGGGACGGTTCGTGGCCGCCACGATGATGATGCCTTCGTTCGCTTCGAAACCATCCATCTCGACCAGCAACTGGTTCAGCGTCTGTTCGCGCTCGTCATTGCCGCCGCCATAGCCGACGCCACGCGAGCGGCCGACTGCGTCGATCTCGTCGATGAAGACGATGCAGGGCGCGTTCTTCTTGGCCTGTTCGAACATGTCGCGAACACGGGACGCGCCGACGCCCACGAACATTTCCACGAAATCAGAACCGGAAATGGTGAAGAATGGCACGCCTGCTTCGCCCGCAATTGCGCGGGCCAGAAGCGTCTTACCGGTACCCGGCGGACCGACCAGCAGCGCGCCTTTCGGGATCTTGCCGCCAAGACGCGAGAATTTCTGCGGGTTCCTAAGGAACTCGACGATCTCTTCCAGTTCTTCCTTGGCCTCGTCGATGCCGGCCACATCATCAAAGGTGACGCGGCCATGTTTCTCCGTCAGCAGTTTTGCGCGCGACTTGCCGAAGCCCATCGCACCGCCGCGACCGCCGCCCTGCATACGGTTCATAAAATAGATCCAGACGCCAATCAGCAGCAGGAACGGCAGGAAGGTCATCAGTATGGTGACAAAGCCCGACTGCTCCTGCGGCTTCGCGGCGAAATCGACGTTGTTCGTGACCAGAAGATCGGTCGTATCCGCGCCCTCGGGCTGGATCGTCACGTAGTCGCGGTTGTCGCCGCCCCGGAAGATGATCTTTTCGCCGTCGATGGTGGCATTCGTCACATCTCCGTCTTCGACGCGGTCGACGAAGTCCGAATAGCTGACCGTCGAGGTCGCCATCGTCGACTGACCCCCGGAAATCAGGTTGAAAAGCGCCAGGATCAGCAGGAATAGAACGACCCAGAAGGCAATGTTACGTGCGTTGTTCAAAGGAGGCTCCTTTGGGAATTCTTGGCCAGTTCAAGCACACTGGCATGACTGCAACATTAAATAGACAAACATGCGCTTTCTTCAACGGCAGATCAGGAAATCGGCGAAATTGCCGCGACCTGTGGTTTTGGCGGTCCAGCCGTTCGAAACCCCGGCAACCGGGGCTGCCACAAGCGTTTCGCCGCGCCAAACCGCGGGCGAGGCCATGAGCGAAGCGCGCGGCATGCCGGTTTCGCGCCAGGGCGTGTCCTTCACGGCCTCGCCGAGGGCACGAAGGTCCAGATCGGCTGCATGCGGTCCATCCAACTGCCAGCGCCCGTCCCAAAGCTGGTCCGTCGGACCGCGCAACTTCTTTACAGCGTTGTATTCGCGGGTAACGCGCGTGTCGCCGCCCTCGTGAGAAAAGAAACATCCGCCCAACGTGATGTTGCGCCGATCCAGCAGGGCGTCCCACAGTTCGTTCACGGTCTCGCGTCTTGGCGGATAGTCACTGCCGGACAGATAGATGATTGCACCGACAAGCAAACGACGCATCGTCTCAAGGGACGTTCCCAGCACGCAGTCGCGGTCAAAGACAACGTCGCCGCGGTCGTCCCGGAATGCCTTTCGGGCCATTTCTTCGGCCAGACCCACCAATGCAAGCCGAGCGGCGCCGAGATTGCTCATGGTCATCGCAAGGCTGTCGACGGTCACGCCAAGTGGCTCCAGCGCCCCAAGAATGCGCCGCGCCTTCACCCGGTCGAACCTTTCGTCTTCGTTCGTGGGATCGTCGATCCAAGCTATGTTCTTGTCGCGCAGATAGGCTTGCAACTCGGCGCGGCGAAAACCGATGAAAGGGCGTAGAAACACGACGGAGTCTCGTCCAAAACGCTCCTCCATTGCGGTCAGGCCGTCGATCCCTGCGCCCCGCGCCAGCCGCATGAGAAATGTTTCCGCCTGATCGTCCAACGTGTGCCCCAGCGCAACATGCCGGATACCTTGCCGGCCGGCCCAGTCCCGCAACGCCCCATATCGCGCCCTCCGCGCCTGATCCTGCAGGTTGCCTTTGACCTCGGAAAGATCGACGTGCAACGTCTCATGCCGGATACCCCGCTCAGCGCAAAGTCCGGCGACAAAAGCCGCCTCTTCCGACGCTTCAGGTCGCAAGCCATGATCAACGGTGGCCACCTCAATCGGCCACCCTTGTTCATGCAAAAGCAACAGCATGGCCAGCGAGTCGCTGCCACCCGAAACCGCGACACCGACGGTTTTGCCCCGGTCGATCCCGAAATCTGCAGCGCGGTCCCGCAGCCCCGCGAACCGATCTGTCACAGGCCCACACCTCCATCGACCTGCAAATATCCCGGGGAGCGC
>JASJDQ010000081.1 GCA_030065075.1 Paracoccaceae bacterium
CGCGCCATCGTGGAGGCCGAAAACGCCATCGCGGAAGAGATCGTCAACATGAAGATCGCGCTCGCGCGGCTGGAGAAACTGCCCGAGGTGGTCGCTCAGATGGTAAAACCTGCCGAGAAGATCGACACGATCCGCATCCACCAGGTCAGCGGCCTGAACGGTGTGGGCGGCGGTGCCGGTGGACCCGGTGGCGACAAGCCGCCCGTCAACCAGGCGCTCGATTCGATCATGGGCATGGCGGTGCAGCTGCCCGCGCTCAAGAAGATCGGCGAGGAACTTGGCGTCTCGATGGACAACGGCGTTGCCGGTCTGGCCGAGAGCCTGGGCGGCGAGACCGCGCCGGAGACCCCGACTGCCATTGAGGATGCGGGCGAAGCGGCAGAGCAGTCCGACCCAGCGGACGAGGACCCAAGGTCGCTTCCGGCGGCAGAGTAAACGGGAACTGGCGGTCTGCCCCCGGTGGACCGCCATGAAATTCGATGACAGTTACAGGTTTCCTGATTGGTCTTCTTGCCGGGATCGGCGTTCTGTCGATCGTTCTGATCGCCTTTTTGGTCCTTTTTGCCCGGCGCATGGATGGGCTGACCGAAAAGGGCGAAAACCCAGCGGCCCGGTTCTTCGAAGGAAAGGGGTTCGCATCTTTTCAGTCGCAAGTGCATGAAAAGCTCTCCAACGCTGGCTACAATTCCTTTGTCGCCGCCGAACTGCCGTTTCCCGCCGTTGAAGTCCGCATAGAGGTGGCCGGGCGCGCGAACAACACGCCGACCTACCGCATGACCATCAGGATGGGCTATCGCCGGGAGGATCACCTTGCTCTGGTGGAGACCGCGCTTTCGCCCCATGGCCTGACCTTCGAGCGGATCGACAGCGGGAAGGGTATGATCAAGCTACGGTCCGAAAAGTTGGACGATGTCGAACGTTTCATCGACATCGCGAAATCCGTGAAAACCGCCGTCATGTTCGACCTGGCCGATAGCCAGATCACGGTTAACCAGACGTTGCGCCAGGCTTGAATGACGCGCGCGTCGAACGCCGCATCATTCGTATTTGCAGACAGGCATGGCCGGGCAGTTCAGGTCGCCCGGGATGCGAATGTAGGTCGGCCCGACTTCGAATAGAAACGCGCTGGCCGCGTACCACCAGCGCCCCTCACCCTGCCCCGGGATCGCGGCATCGCAGCTTTTGCCGAGATATACGACCAATCCCTGCGAAAACGTCAGCTTCGCGCCGTGGGCGTTGCATTCCAAATCGTATTCGACGGGCGTGTTGTGTTCGGTCGCCATCGCGGGAGTAGCCAGGAGAACAAAGACTGCAAGAATAAAACGCACGGGAGAGCCCACCTTTCAGAATTATCAGACAATTCGCCGAACGTGCCTGCCTCGCTCGGACAAAGCAACCCGGTCAGCCTTGCCCGACCGACCCAGCGACCGGCTCTGGAGTTCGGGCCCATGCGCCTGTTTGAGTGGGCGCTGCGGTCTGAACCGCGGCTGACGCCCAAAATTCGAGCAAATTTGCCGAATTGCCCGTTTTTTGGTATCTCTTTCGTATTCGGGAGTGATCCAGAATGAATTTTTTAAAGCGTTTAATCGTGATCGGCGTGATGGCTGGCTTTGCCGCGCTCGCCCTTTTCACCGCCTCCGAGATGAACAATATCGCCGCGACCAGCGACAAGGGGCTTGTCCTGCTTGTGCTGGGCACGCCCGTCGTCGTCGGATTGCTGCTGCTTCGGTTTCTTGGCTGGCCCGAGTATTTCGCTTTTTCCAACGTGCTCTTTCTTCTCTCGGCCATCTTCGTGATGGCGCTGGCGATTTTGGACGCGATGCCGCTGAGAGGGTTTTACAATCTTGTGACCGGCTTCAGCCCGGACTTCTTCGGACGCGACAGCGGCTATGTCCTGGAACTGGAGGTCAGGAGCCTGCTCGCCACCGTCAAGGGCACGCTCTACATCCTTGCGATCATGTCACTGGCCGCGTTTGTCCTTTTGGGCGCGTACCGTGGGCTTGTGCCCCTGGCCGAAGACCCCGCCCCCGCGCCCCGAAACCCGAAGCGCGGGGCCGTCATATTCGGGGCCGTCGCCCTTGTTCTGCTGGGTCTTGCCTTCTTCAATTATGTCAACGTCGGTGCCGACCGGGCTGCGGTCGAGGAAGCGATCCGTGCAGAAACTGCGCCCGCGGTGGAAAATTGAGGCTTATGCCGTCCTTGACGGTCCCGTCAGGGGTTCGCGCACGCCGGGCCGGATGACCGCAGGGTCGTAGGGTGCACGGGCGAAGACTTGGTGCACCATGGGGGCGAAGAAGGTGAGCGGTTTCATGTCGTAGTCGGGGTCGAAGCTGGATTGGTCCCAGCGTTCGCAGAATTCCGAGCAGTCGTCAAAATACGGGTGGCCCTTGTGGGCGTCCCGCTTCAACGGATCGGCGCCGACGTGTTCGCCGAAGTACAAAAGCTGGAAATCGCCGTGCTTTTCCACGACCCAGGCGCATTGCTCGCGCACGAAGGGGCGGAGGATGGCGGCGGCGTATTCGTCGTGATTGTAGGGCGCGAAAGTGTCTCCGATATCGTGGAGAAGCGCCGAGACCACCCAGTCGATATCCGCCCCGTCGCGCCAGGCACGGGTCGCGGACTGCAGCGAGTGTTCGAGCCGAGTGACCTGATAGCCCGAGAGGCTTTCGTCCAGCGCCTCCATCGCTTTCAGCAGGCGATCGGCTGTTCCCTTGGCGAATGCCTCTTCGTGGTGGCCGAGGAAGTCGTAGTCTTCCTTGTCGCCGTCCTTCATCGCTCTGAATTTGACGTGATCCACACTTACGCCCGTTTGCTTGAATGAGTTTTCGGGCGGCTCTTAAAGGAGCCGCCCGTCAAGGCCCGCTTAGGCCGGTATTTTGTAAGTTACGTCGAAGTCTTTTCCGTCGAAGGTTACTTGATCTCCACTGTATATCAAGTTCTGGCACTCTGCAGGAAAAGCGCGTCCGCCGACACTGCCTTTGACGCAATACCGATCATTCTGAAAGGTCCAGCGGCCTTCCAAAGCCTCGCCGCCCGATGTCCCTGAGAACGTTCCGTCTTCGCGATAAGTGACAGTCCCGTTCTCGTTCACGAGCTCTTTCCCGACCACCCGGCTGAGAAACGTGGTTTCTTGAGAAACCACTGCGCTTTCCGTTGAAGTGGTCGACGCCTCTGAGCACGCGGCCAAAGCCAGAACGCCCGAAAATAGAAAAACTGTAGCTTTCATATACTCCTCCCTTTCAATGAAAATCAGCTTAGAGAATTCGCTTTCAACTGTACATTTCGGCGTCCTGCTTGGCGCCTTTCATCATCGTCTTGGCCTGCTCCATCCGGATTTCCTCGTAAAGCTCAAGGCTATCCGGTGAAAACAGCGCGTCCGGCCGCGGCACGTGGACGAAGTTGCCGTGCCGGTCCTCACCCCGGGCCGCCATAACGAAATCGCGGTCGCCCACGGTCTGCGCCATGTCGGGCCGGATGTAGCGGATCACGCAGCCGATGCGGCGGTCGTCGCTGGTGTTGGGGCCCGAGCCGTGGATGGTCAACCCGTGATGCAGGCTCATCTCTCCGGGCTGGAGTTCGATGGATGTTTTATCGGCCTCGTCGATGTCGACCTTGATCTCCTGTCCCCGGCTCAGGAGGTTGTTGTCATCGAAGGTGTCCTCGTGCTCGAGGATGGGGTTCTTGTGGCTGCCGCGCACGAAATCCATGCAACCGCTTTCGCGTGTCGCTGGCGAGAGCGCGACCCAAGCCGTCACCATGCCGTCGATGGCGCCGAGGCCCCAATACGTGAGATCCTGATGCATGCTTACGATCTGGGGCGTGTGCGGTTCTTTGGTAAAGAATTCAGCTGCATAGACCAGGATATCCGGGCCCAGAATGCCTTCGACCACGTCCAGAATCGCAGGATGGCGCGCCAGGTCGGCGACGAAGGGCATGACAACCGCGGCGTTCACGCGTTTGTAGGTGTTCAGGGGCTGCGGCAGGTCGGCGGTCAGCCAGTCGCGTTCAACCGCCTCGATCTCGGCGCGCTGGGCGGCGGCTTTTTCGGGGCTGAGCACCCGAATAGGGAACAAAAAACCGTCCGTCCAATAGGCGGCCTTCTGGGCCTCTGTCAGGCGACCTTGGTCAAGCGCGAGGGCTGGCATGGCGCTTCCTTCCGTTTTTTCACAGTTTGAGCGGGTTCGGGCGCGGTGCGCAAGGCGCTGGAGCGACAAATACATGACGAAAATAGAATAGGTTGAACCGTGACAATTTGCCGACCAATGACGGCATTTCGCCCATTGCGAGCGCGCTGTCACATCACTAAAACCGGTGCAAAGCCCGGGATCCGCCGGGCGACGGGAACGATACGGAAACGAGGAGGCATCCTTCATGGCCGACGCCGCCATCCAGGGGCATGACGAGCATCACGAGCGCAGTTTCTTCACGCGCTGGTTCATGTCCACCAACCACAAAGATATCGGTATTCTGTACCTCTTCACCTCGGCCGTGGTCGGCTTCGTCGCCGTGGCCTTTACCGTTTACATGCGGATGGAGCTCAAGGACCCGGGCATCCAGTACATGTGCGAGGAAGGCGCGCGCATGTTTGCGGGCGAGACTTGTGCCCCGAACGGTCATATCTGGAACGTGATCGTCACCGCGCACGGCATCCTGATGATGTTCTTCGTGGTGATCCCGGCACTTTTCGGCGGTTTCGGCAACTATTTCATGCCTTTGCACATCGGTGCACCGGACATGGCCTTCCCGCGGATGAACAACCTGTCTTATTGGCTTTATGTCGCCGGTTCGTCGCTGGCCATCGCCAGTGTGGTCAGCCCGGGCGGCAACGGCCAACTTGGCTCGGGCGTCGGCTGGGTGCTTTACCCGCCACTTTCGACCAGCGAGGCCGGGTTCTCGATGGACCTGGCGATCTTCGCCGTGCACCTGTCGGGCGCGTCATCCATCCTGGGCGCGATCAACATGATCACGACGTTCCTGAATATGCGCGCGCCCGGCATGACGCTGTTCAAAGTGCCGCTTTTCGCCTGGTCGATCTTCGTCACAGCCTGGCTGATCCTCCTGTCGCTGCCGGTTCTGGCAGGCGCCATCACCATGTTGCTGACCGACCGGAACTTTGGCACCACCTTCTTCCAGCCCGCGGGCGGTGGTGACCCCGTCCTTTACCAGCATATCCTCTGGTTCTTCGGGCACCCGGAAGTCTACATCATCATCCTGCCTGCGTTCGGTATCATCAGCCACGTCATCGCCACGTTCAGCCGCAAGCCCGTCTTCGGTTATCTGCCGATGGTTTGGGCGCTGGTGGCCATCGGTGCCCTCGGCTTCGTGGTCTGGGCGCACCACATGTACACGGTGGGTATGAGCCTGACCCAGCAGACGTATTTCATGCTGGCGACCATGGTGATCGCGGTGCCCACGGGCGTGAAGATCTTCAGCTGGATCGCCACGATGTGGGGCGGCTCGATCGAGTTCAAAACGCCCATGCTTTGGGCCTTTGGCTTCCTCTTCCTCTTCACCGTGGGCGGTGTGACCGGCATCGTGCTGTCTCAGGCTGGCGTGGACCGGGCCTATCACGACACCTATTATGTCGTGGCGCACTTCCACTACGTGATGAGCCTCGGCGCCGTCTTCGGCATCTTCGCGGGCATGTATTACTGGCTGGGTAAGATGTCCGGACGGCAATACCCGGAATGGGCCGGCAAGCTGCACTTCTGGACGATGTTCATCGGTTCGAACATCACCTTCTTCCCGCAGCACTTCCTGGGCCGTCAGGGCATGCCGCGCCGGTATATCGACTATCCTGAGGCATTTGCCTACTGGAACGAGGTCTCGTCCTGGGGTGCGTTCCTGGCGTTTGCATCGTTCCTCTGGTTCATCGGCATCGTGTTTTACACGCTGATGTACGGCAAGCGGATCACGGAAGAGAACTATTGGAACGAACACGCCGATACACTGGAGTGGACGCTTCCGACACCTCCGCCTGAGCATACCTTCGAAACGCTGCCGAAGCGCGAGGATTGGGACAAAGGCCACGCGCACTAGCGAAAGGCCTCGGAGTAGAACTTGAAAGAAGCCCCGCTGATGCGGGGCTTTTTTGTGGCAGCGACATTACCACAAATGGAAACAGTCCGGCTCAGCTGGGTCTTATTGTGCGTAACCACGCCACATGTTGTGGGAATGCGACAAGAAATGTCCAAAAATTGGACAGTTCTGCCTCAATTGCTGTACTCTCTTATTGCAGGGTGTTTGATCGGTAGTGTGATTCTTCGCCCGGTGGGGGCGGAAGTCCGAGTGTAATTGTTTTCGAGGCAGAGCCATGAAAATTCGAAGCTATCTAAACCGTATCAAATGTGCGATCGCCGTTCTGGCGATTACCATTGCGCCCGCGCCGCTTCTGGCAGGCGGGTATGGATCGAGCGCTGTGGGAGACGCCGGGGTTGCCAATACCGCAGCGGCCGGTTCAACCGTCTATTGCCCCGCAGTGCGTCAGGACGTGCCGAAGCGTCTGGCCGCGCAAATGGATTGCGGGACCGGCACCGCAACACCGCGTGTCCTGAATGACCGGGTCGAGGCAGAGCGTCCGCGTGGCGGGGGCTTCTTTAGCCGGTTCCGGCACGATCCTAACGCCAATCCGCGGAACGTGACCAATACCGACGACGGTAGCGATGACAATAAGCGCAAGCGCCCGAACGGATCATCGAACAAGCCGGACCCAACAGACGGCCCGGATAAGCCTGATACTCCGGATACTCCGGATACGCCTGATACTCCGGATAAACCGGACACGCCGAACGACGATCCGAAAGACCCGGAAGATCCAAAGGAGCCAAACGGCCCGAAGGATAAGAAGGACAAGAAGAACAAAAAAGACAAAAAGAACAAAGATAAGAAAAACAAAGACAAGAAGAACAAAGACAAGAAGAACAAAAAAGACAAAAAGAATAAGAAGGACAAACAGCCTCCTGCTGGCAAGAAGAAGGACTCCAAGGGCAACGACGTAGACCGCCTTTGAGAGAGAACCAGAGACGAAACGCGGCGCCACTGAGCGCCGCGTTTTGCATTTGGGTGCGACCTGGCGCCGCTTGAAGCAAGGCATTGCGCGTACTACCCTTCCGAAATGCCCTATCACTGGTCAGACGCCGACAGCCACACCACCTTGAAGTTATGGCCTCATCAATCGATGACGCCCCGGGGGTTCGTATGGTTCATCGGGGCAACCGCAGCGCTTTTGACGCTGCCGCTGTTTGCTGTCTTGGGATCGGCTGTGGCGTGGGTGCTGATGCTCTTCTTCCTGGCAACGATCGCAGGCGTCTGGCGCGCCATAACCGCTAACCAGGCTGCGCGCACCACGGAAGAGACGCTGACCTTGTCGGACACACATCTGGGCTTGCTTCACAAGCCGCCGAAGGGCCGGACGCTCAGCTGGGAGGCGAACCGCCACTGGGTTACGGTGAACCTGCGGAACGACGGGCCGGTCGAGCGCTATCTGACCTTGCGGGGCGGCGGGCGTGAAGTGGAACTGGGCGCCTTTCTAACACCGGAAGAGCGCGAGGCGCTCTATAACGAACTCCAGTCCAGGATCGCCGCGACCTGAGGCCTGTCACCCCAGTTTGGTTTTGACCATCGGGCCAACCGTTCCGAAATCCATTTGTCCGGTGTATTTGGATTTCAGGATGCCCATCACCTTGCCCATGTCGCGGATCGAGCCTGCGCCCGCTTCGGCAATCGCCGCGTCGATGGCCGATGACACCTCTGCCTTGTCCAACTGCTTGGGAAGAAACGTCTCGATCACTGCGATTTCCGAGCGTTCCTGCTCGGCCAGTTCAAGTCGACCGCCTTCTTCGTACGCGCGGGCCGATTCCTGGCGTTGCTTCACCATTTTGCCAAGGATCTGAAGGATTTCAGTGCCATCGACGCCGGTGTCAGACCCATCGCCGCCCTCGCCGCGCTTTGCAATATCGCGATCTTTGATGGCGGCATTGATCAGTCTGAGCGTCGAAAGTCTGATCTTGTCTTTCTCGCGCATCGCCGTTTTCAGCGCGTCGTCGATCTGGTCTCGTAATTCCATCGCGGTCTCATCCCCATGGCCCCACTGAGAGTCGAGACCATAGCCGAGCCCTTTGCCCTGCGCAACCGGCTGAATTATTGCTAAGGCACTGATTATAAACTGTTTATAAATGAGGTTCCGACTTGACGTTGCGGACGGCAATCCGTTAACACATGGCCGTTTATCGATTTACGGGAAGCACAGCTATGCCAGACGCTATTGTGAAACCAACCGCGTGCCTGGCTTTGGCAGACGGTACAATCTTTTACGGCAAGGGGTTCGGCGCCACTGGCCAAAAAGTCGCCGAATTGTGCTTCAACACCGCCATGACGGGTTATCAGGAGATCATGACCGACCCCTCTTATGCCGGGCAGGTCGTGACGTTCACCTTCCCTCATATCGGCAACACCGGCGTCAATCCGGAGGACGACGAAACCGCCGATCCCGTCGCCGAAGGTCTGGTGGTCAAGTGGGATCCGACCGAACCGTCGAACTGGCGTTCGGCGGGCGAGCTTTCGGATTGGCTGGCCAAACGCGGACGGGTCGGCATCGGTGGGGTCGACACACGCCGCCTGACCCGCGCCATTCGGCAACAGGGCGCGCCACATGTGGCGATGTCGCACGACCCGGAGGGCAATTTCGACATCGAGGCCCTTGTGGCCGCCGCGCGGGCCTTTCCCGGGCTTGTCGGGCTTGATCTGGCGAAAGAGGTCACCTGCGCCCAGTCTTATCGCTGGGACGAAATGCGGTGGGCCTGGCCGGATGGTTTCCAAAAGCAAGAGGCTCCGATCCACAAGGTCGTGGCCATCGACTATGGCGCAAAGCGGAACATTCTGCGCTGTCTTTCCAGTGTGGGTTGCGATGTGACCGTGCTGCCGGCAACGGCCACTGCCGACGATGTCATGGCACTTTCACCAGATGGCTTGTTTCTGTCGAACGGTCCGGGCGATCCGGCGGCGACAGGCGAATATGCTGTCCCGATGATCCAAGCGGTGATGGAGCGGTCCGACATGCCGATCTTTGGCATCTGCCTTGGCCATCAGATGCTGGCTCTGGCATTGGGCGCGAAGACCGTCAAGATGAACCACGGCCACCATGGAGCGAACCACCCGGTCAAGGATGTTGAGACCGGCAAGGTCGAAATCACGTCGATGAACCACGGCTTCACGGTCGACAGTCAGACCCTGCCCCAAGGCGTGATCGAAACGCATGTCTCGCTGTTTGACGGCTCGAACTGCGGTATCCGCATGACCGATCGCCCCGTCTTTTCGGTTCAGTACCACCCCGAAGCCAGCCCCGGCCCAATTGACAGCATGTACCTGTTCGACCGTTTCTCGAGCGCTATGAAAGAGCGTGCAACGGCCTAGTTTTCACGCTCGGCGGCTTCGTTCACGCGCTGGATGGCTTCATCGGTGATGTCGATCCGATCTGCGGACAGGAAGACGTCGCGGCGGTCGATGACGACCAGGGCTCCCTGCTCACGCACGATTTCCGACAGGATGACCGCGATTTCGTTGAAGAACGCGGCACGCGCGTCGTCGCGATTGCGCGTCAGTGCGCGCGTCTTTTCGTCCTGCTCGGCGCGCAGTCTTTGGACGCGCTCGTCGAAGGCATCTGCGAGCGCGCGGAACTCATCCGCTGGAAGTTTTGCGCGCCGCTCGGTCAGGTCACGCTCTTCGGCGATGAGCTTGGCTTCGATCTCTGCGTTTTCCGCGGCCAGGTCCTGTGCCTGCCGTTCAAGCTCGGCCAGGGCTTCTTCGCCGAGACGTGTTTCGGCGAAGAGCCTGTCCTGATCGATTGTCAGAATGGGCGAGGCCTGCTGGGCGACGAGCGGAAGCGCAGCGCCCACCGCGAGCGCGGTTGCAACCAGCAGCGCTTTAGAACTGCGTCGAAATCGTGATATCGAAGCTCTTTTCGTCATCCAGCGGGTTCGACTCCAGAGGTTGCGCAAAGTTCAGTCGCAAGGGTCCGATCGGCGTGTCCCAGAAAATCGAGACACCAATGGACGTTCGCAGTTCGAAGCCGTCATCGACCGTGGCGACCCCGGCGGTATTGTCCAGGTCCCAGAGCGAGCCCGCATCCAAGAACACGCCGCCCGAGATGCCGTATTCCTCGGGCAGACCAAGCGGGAAATCGGCCTCCAGTCGCAGGGCGGCATAGGAGTTACCGCCCAAGACGTCGGAATTCGCGGCGCCCGTGTCGCGGGGACCGACGCCGCGAGACGAGAAGCCGCGCAACTGCCGCGACGAGAGGAAGAAACGGTCCGTGACCCGCGTCGTGCCACCGCCGAGCGCCTGCACGTTGCCGCCTTCGAGGATGGCGCGCAACGTCACCTCTTCATTCAGGATATCGCGCTGCGCGACGATGCGGGCGGTCGTCTTGAGGTACTCCGTGTCTCCGCCGAGGCCCGCGAACTCCTGCCCGAATGTCAGTAGAACGCCGCGGTTCGGGTTCAGCCCTCCACGCAACCGATCCCAGGCGAACGTGTAGCCGACCGAGCTTCGGACTTGCGACCCTTGTTCCGCGACAATGATGGGCGATGCGTCACCCGAGACGTTGAATATGTCTTCATCGGCAATTTGGTAGTACAGCCTGAGCCGCGCGTTTTCCGCCACCGGGAACGCCAGGCTGGGGCTGAAGGCCGCCACCTCGGTCTCGTAGGTCGCTTCGTCGAAGTCGGTGATCTCGTATTCGATGTCCAGGCCGAAGGTCAGGTCACGCCCGAGGAAGGCCGGTTCGCTAAAAGAGATATTGGCGCGCCGGTCCTCGCCACCCGAAACCACGTCAACCGAAAGCGCCTGGCCGCGTCCAAGGAAGTTGCGTTCTGAAAAGCCGACGGCCAGGGCAAAGCCGCTTTCGTCGCTGAAGCTACCGCCGAAACTCAGGTTGCCGGTCGGTTGTTCTTCGACATCCACATCGACCACGACCTGGTCCGGGGCCGTGCCCTCGCGGGTCTGAACATCGACCGTTTCGAAGAAGCCAAGCGCGCGGATACGCTCGGCTGCGTTTCGGATTTCGCGGGGGTTGAAGGGATCGCCCTCGACGGTGTCGAACTGGCGGCGCACCACGCGGTCCAGCGTGGTCTGGTTGCCTTCGATGTCGATACGCTCGACGAAGACGCGGGGACCGCGCACGATGGCGAATTCGACGTCCAGCGTCAGGTCGCGCGCGTTTCGCGTGACACGCGGATCGACACGGGCGAAATCGAAGCCCTGCCGGGTCGCAAGGCGCTCTAGTCGGTTAACCTGCTCGTCGATCAGGTTGGGGGACCAGGTCTGGCCGGAACGAATGCGCAGGGCGCGGCGGTATTCGTCGAGGTTCATCTCGGCGAATTCGCTGGTCACGGACACGGCGCCCACGTCGAACGACTGCCCTTCGCGGACATTGAAGGTCACGAAGGTTGCATCGCGTTCGCGCGAAAGCTGGGTCGAGACGTCCAGGACCTGGAAATCCACATAACCGCGCGAGCGGTAGAAATCGGTCAGGAGTTGGCGGTCGAAGGCTATCCGCTCGGCGATGAAGGTATCGCGTTGGATGAGCTGTCGCAGAAATCCCGCTTGTTTGGTGTCGATGACACGGCGCAACCTGCGGTCAGAGAATTCGCGGTTGCCGACGAAGCTGATCCGTTCGTTTTCAACCACGCGACCTTCGCTGACTTCGAACACGACGTCGACGCGGTTGTCGGTGCGCCGGATGATCCTTGGCGTGACCGTGGCGGCCAGCCGGGCACGGTTCGAATAGGCCTCGGCAAGCGTTGCCGCATCCGCCTCGGCCTGACGCGCCGAGAAGACGCGGCGCGGGCTGAGTTCGATGAGCGGCAGAAGGTCGTCGTCGTTGACCCTGCGATTGCCTTCGATGCTGATCCGGTTGACCGTCGGTCGCTCGACCACGGTGACGCGCAGGCCACCCGAAACAGGCTGGATCTCGGCCGTTTCAAAGAGGCCCGACCCCATGATGCGCTGCACGGCGTCGTTGATCTGGTCTGCGCTCAGAACCTCGCCCGGAGCGGCGCCGATCAGGCTGACGATGGTCGAATCCGGGACACGCTGGTTGCCATCGACGGTGATCGTGTTCACCCGCGTCTGGGCAGAGGCGACGCCAAGCGAGATGGCCAGACAAAGGACCAGCGCGAGGCCATGCAATGCTAACTTGAGTGTCCTGAACATGCCGCCCGCCCCTTTGAAATTCCCTCATGTGGTACTGGGATTCTGGGGGGGTGTCAAAACGACAGAAACGGCCCGAGAGCCGCTTCATTCAGCATTCACATGCGTGACAAATCAGAGGTGCGAACCGATATAGGCGCCCAGGTAAAGCGCCCCGCCCAGGACAACGGCAACGAACACGCGATCTGCGTTCAACTGCGCCAGCAGTCGAAGTCCGCGATATCCCTTCCGAAGTGCCGTCATTGCCGTATTCCACCTTTCACTACGATTACAAGTGTAACCGAGGAATGTGGCCCCAATGCGGCATTTCAGGGGCTGAAGCGTGCTCTACCGGCTAGGGGCAGACCAGATCGTTGCCAACGGAAAAAACCATCAGCGCCAACATCAGCGTCAATCCACACGCCATGAGGTATTTGAGCGCGCGATCACTTGGGGGACGCCCTGTCACGGCCTCGAAGGCGTAAAAGACCAGATGACCGCCATCGAGGACCGGGATGGGGAAAAGGTTGATCAGGCCCACCGCTGTCGACAGAAGCGCGATGAAGTAGACGAAACTGAACCAGCCCTGGCTGGCCGCCTGCCCCGAGGTTTCAGCGATGCCGATGGGGCCCGACAGGTTACAGGTCGAGATCTTGCCCGCCACCATGTGGTACAGGCCGGAAATCGACGACGTGATGATGAACTGGATTTGGTCGACACCGTATTCCGCGGCTTCGAGAAGAGACGGCGTCGTCGCCGCAGGCTCGAACGCCAGACCGCCCGTCAGGCCGATAAGCCAGCGTGTTTCAAACCCGCCGTCCGGCAAGGGCAGATCACGCCGCGCAGGCGTCATGGTGAATGTCAGGTCCTCGCCGTCGCGCCAGACGTCCAGTGTCAGCGGTTTGCCCTCCGAGTCCCCCACCGCGTCACGCAGCTGTTCGAAGTCAAAGACCGGCTGGCCATCCACGGCGGTGATGACGTCGCCTTCCAGCAGCCCCGCTTCATCGGCTGCCCAGTTGGGCGTAACGGACGATACGTAGAGCGGATAGAGCCACGGACCCGGCACTTCGATGACCTGCCCGTCGCGTTCCACCAGAAAGGTGAGTGATGGCTGAGGCGTCAGGTCCCGGGCGAAACCGCCGAATTCTTCGGTTGCCGGGACGCGCTGCCCTTCGACTTCAAGAATCACGTCACCGGCGGCAAGGGTTTGCGCCGGTGTGTCCGGCAGGGTTCTGAGTTCATCGACGGTTATTGGATCTGCGGCAACGCCGCGGAACATCAAGAGCGCGCCGAAGATCAGGAAAGACAGGATAAAGTTGAAGACCGGACCGGCCGCGACCGTGGCCGTCCGGGCCCAAAGCGGCGCGCCGTGCATGGTCGAGCGGCGTTCGCTATCATCGAGCGCCTCCATCACGTCCGTGTCCTTATCGGACGCCGCGCCCGCATCGCCCAGAAACTTGACGAAACCACCGAATGGCAAGGCGGCGATCTGCCATTTCGTGCCGCGTTTGTCGACACGGCTGGCAAGAACCGGGCCGAAGCCGATGGAAAACACCTCGGCCTTGATGCCGGACCAGCGCCCGACGATGTAGTGGCCGTATTCGTGGATGGCGACAATAACGGACAGGGCCGCCACGAAGGCCACCAGTGTCCAGATCACGTTTCCAAAAATTGGGATCAGCCCGGCTATGTCCACGAATAATTCACTTTCTGTCGATCACTTGATTGGCCCTTGCACGCGCCATCTGGTCTGCCTCACGCACGGATTCAAGGGTAATCGCGGCGTTTCCAAGGCTTTCCCCTGACATAATTTCGATCACCTCGGCGACAATATCCGCCATTTGCGTGAAACCGATGTTTCCGGCGATGAAGGCATCGAGCGCCGCTTCCTTGGCCGCATTGAAGACGGCGCCCGCCAGACCGCCGGTTTCCATGACCTCGCGCGCCAGCGTCAGCGCGGGGTAGCGTTCCGGATCCGGGATGTGAAAGGTGAACTTGCCGACCTTGGTCAGGTCCAGCCGCTCCACCGGCAGCGGGCGGCGCTTGGGGTACGCGAGCGCGAAGCCTATGGCGTGGCGCATATCCGGCGGGCCGACGTGGGCGATCAGCCCGCCGTCGCAGTAGCCCACCAGCGCATGGATCAGGCTTTCGGGGTGCACGACGGCTTCGATCTTGTCAGGCGAAATGCCGAAAAACTCTTTGGTTTCAATCAACTCAAGCGCCTTGTTGAACATGCTTGCGCTATCGATCGTGATCCGCTGGCCCATGTCCCAGTTGGGATGTGACGAGGCTTCCGCACAGGTGGCGGTCTTGAGCTTTTCGATCGGCCATTCGCGGAAGGCACCGCCCGAGGCTGTTATGATCACGCGTTCAACCGTGTCGATGTCTTCGCCGCGAAGCGCCTGAAAAACGGCGGAGTGTTCGCTGTCGACGGGCAGTACGTCTGCGCCGTGAGCTTTCGCCGTCTGCATCAGCAAGGGGCCTGCGGTGACAAGGCTCTCCTTGTTGGCCAGCGCAAGGGTCCCGCCCTGTTCGAGCGCCTTCAGGCCGGGTGGCAGACCGGCTGCGCCAACTATTGCCGACATCGTCCAGTCGGCAGGACGGTCAGCAGCTTCCAGAAGCGCCGCTTCGCCGGCGGCGGCGTCGATACCCGTTCCGGAAAGCGCTTCTTTCAGCGCGCCATAGCACGCGTCATAGGCGGTGACGGCCACTTCGGCGCCAAAGGTTCGGGCATCGCGGGCCAGTTGATCCACGTTCCGCCCGCCGGTCAGGGCCACGACGTCGTAAGCATCGCGGTCGCGTCCGATCAGGTCGAGCGTGTTCGCGCCGATGGACCCGGTCGCGCCGAAGATCGACACCCGGCGCGTCACAGCGGTACCGGCGGGAAGTCGATGATCTGTTCGACCAGAAGCAGGAAAAGCGAGGCCCCCAGCATGGAATCGAAACGGTCGAACATGCCTCCGTGCCCCGGCAGGATAGACGAACTGTCCTTGACACCGACCGAACGCTTCAGCGCGCTTTCGGCGACGTCGCCCATTTGCCCGGCAATGGCGATGGCGATGGAAATCCCGATGATTTCAACGCCCGCGTGCCCGGCCGAGACAAACCACAGACCGATCAGGGCGGCCCCCGCCCATCCGGCAAGCGTGCCGGACCACGTCTTTTTGGGGCTGACCTTTGGCCAGAATTTCGGGCCGCCGATGACGCGCCCCGCAAAATATCCCAGCACGTCCGACGCGATCACTACTAGCGCCAGCCAGAGCATCCAGATGAAGCCGAAATCCTCGCGCAGAACGAAAATCCCGAGACCCGCGATCAGGATTGCTGAGGAAAAGAGGCTGAACCGCACCCGGTACTCCCCCAATTTCGAGATGCCGATCAGGGCAGGCAGAAAGATCAGTGGCAAGACAAGGCCCGTTGGAAACAAGGCGACCGCCACCATGACAAGGGCCGCAAGTACGCCGAGCGGCAGCGCGTTCTTGCCCGCGCCCGACATGCGCGCGACTTCCCAGACCATAAGCCCGACGATGGCCGAGACCAGGAGTTTGAAGGGCAGGCCACCGATCCACATCAGGTAAAGCCCGACGAGTGCCGCCAGACCGCCGGACGCCAGACGTTGCCAAAGGTCCCCCCACTTGCCAGGGCTTGCCTGTTCGCTCAAAGGTCATCCTCCCCGAGGGCAGTCGCCACCTGCCGCATGTTCTCTGCCCTTGTCCGGGCCCTTCTTATTGCCTCCTGCCCGGCGGTCTAGCCGGGTACGGCCCCGAACCGCCGGTCCCTTTTTGCGAAGGCACCCAGAACGCGGGCAAACTCCGACCGGTCGAAGTCGGGCCAGAGCGTGTCGACGAATTCGTACTCGGCATAGGCCGATTGCCACAAAAGGAAATTCGAGATCCGGGCTTCCCCACTTGTGCGGATCACCAGATCCGGATCGGGCAACACGTAAGTATCGAGGAAGCGCGCCAGCGTTTCGGCATCGACGGCTTCGGGGTCGATCCGCCCTGCCGCCACCTCGCGGCTGAGGCGCTTGGTGGCGCGGGCCACTTC
>JASJDQ010000082.1 GCA_030065075.1 Paracoccaceae bacterium
TCGATGAAGCATTCCGACAAGACCTTCATGGGCATGACGACCAGCCCGAAGAACGCCGAGGACGTGATCGAGATGTGCGCCGTCCTCTTCGGCGATGACTTCCTGGAAGATCACGCAGTGACGACGGGCAATTGCAATGGCAATAGCCCACTTGTCTGGGACGAAACCATGCTGGGGGCCATGCGGGCCTTTTGTCGACGCAACCAGCCGGTTCTCTGCTCGCCGTTCGTTCTGGGCGGCGCGAACACGCCCGCCTCGGTCCCCGCAACGGTCGCGCAACTGAATGCCGAGGCCCTCTCTGCACTGGCCTATACCCAAGTGATCCGGCGCGGTTGCCCGGCGATCTATGGGCATTACCTCTCGACGGTCAGCATGAAGTCCGGCGCGCCCATGGCGGGCACGCCCGAAATCAGCCTGATGAATTTCATGATTGGGCAGATGGCGCGGCACTATGGCGTGCCGTGGCGTACCTCGAACACGCTGGGCGGCGCCAAGACCTTTGACGCGCAAGCAGGATATGAGAGCGCCTCGACACTGTCTGCCGTCATACATGCAGGCGCGCATTACATCTGGCACTCGGCCGGTTGGAACGAAGCGGGGATGCATTGTTCGGTCGCCAAGTTCATCGTCGATGCGGAACAATGTGCGATGGCCTATCGTATGGCCGAAGGCCCCAAGTGGGACGACTTCGAGGCCGCGCTGGCCGCCGTGCCCGAGATCGGACCGGGCGGCCACTATCTGGGCCACCCGCACACGCAGGACAATTTCCAGACCGCGTTTTTCATGCCCGAGCTTTTCGACAACAACTCGATCGAGCAATGGATGGCGGATGGATCGAAAGAGATCACGGCGCGCGCGTTGGACCACGCGCGAATGCTGCTGTCCGAGTATCAGGAACCGAAGTTGGACCCGGTGCAGGACGAGGCCTTGCGTGACTACATCGCGCGGCGCGAGCGCGAGATTCCGGCGGCGGAGGCGCTAAACCAGGAATACTGACCCGTCACTCGGCAAATGCCTTGTGTTCCTTCCAGCGCAGGATCGCGTTGGCGCCCAGATCGCGGACGAAACGCGGCGGCAAGCGATCGGGCGGGTCCTCGCTTCCGAAATGAAGCGTCACCGCGCTTTCGATACCCGATGCCAGTTCTGCAGCACCGATACCCGTCAGCGTACCGCGCGCGGTGCCGAGGCCGTTCTGAACGCACCCGGAAAACACGCCCTCGTCGATTTGCTTCATCATCGCGACACCGTTTTTTGACAGGCACAGTTGGCCCGCCCAGGCGTGCTCCATGCGAATACCCGCCAACTTGGGAAACCGCACCTCGAATTTCCGCTGAATCATACCGGCGGCGCGCTGCATGTCCGATGGCCGGGGCCGCATGTCCGACCGCAAGACCGCGCAGGTGCGCGTGACGATCCTGTCGCCTCCCAGAGCGTCGTCGATGCGCCGAACCGTCGTTCCCATCGGGTCGGCGGGCGTCACGCCCCAGCGTGGCGCCCCGCCCGGTGCAGTCTCGAGCTTCGGCGTCATGACGGCGAACAGGAAGATGTGCATCAGCCGGTCCTTGGCAATACCGAAGCTTTCCAGATGTCCGTTCACGGTCAGGAGCACCCGGGGCGTGGTGATCTTTGCGTTATGCGTGCGCACTTCCCAGTCGGGGCCGACGCTTTCAAACGCCTGGACGGGCGAGTCCTCGAAGATGCGGACGCCGCTTTCGGCCAGACCGGCGGCCAGGCCCCGGATATATCCCGCCGGCTGAAGCATGACGGTTCCGGGCGTGTATAGCCCGGACCGATAGTGCTGCGAGCCGGTCAGAACACGCATTTGACGCCCGTCCAGCATCTCGTATGCCTCGCCCAGGTCGCCAAGATGCGCGGCATAGCTGCGGTTCTGCGCCTCTGACGCCTCCGAAGCCGCACCATTCACCTTGCCTGCTTCGTCGAAGTAATCTCGGGCGATGTCGTAGTCTTCGACCGCTTCCCTCGCGAACTGAATGGCGTGCCGGTTAAGCGCGATCATCGCCCGATCATCGCCTGACCCTGCATAGTCTTCCGAGGCAAGATCGTGCGGCAGATCGATCATGAAGCCCGAGTTCCGGCCTGCCGCGCCTTCGGCAATGCGTCCGGCTTCCAACACGACAACATTGATCTTGGGATCGATTTGCCGAAGCCGCCGGGCCGCAGAAAGACCGGCAAACCCCGCACCGACCACCACGACATCCGCGCTCTCGTCTTTTGTCAGCGGATTCGGAGGCAACGCTTTGGGCAGAATGGCGTTCCACGCCGCCGACCCGGTCTGCCGTGGCAAACGACGGGCGGTGTAGCGCATCAGTCCAGGGCCTCTTCGGGGTCGTCCGTCAGATCGACCCAAATCGTCTTCAACTGCGTGTACTGGTCATGTGCGTGCACGCCATTGTCCCGCCCGCCGAAGCCGGATTGCTTGTAACCGCCAAACGGCGTGCTGCTGTCTCCTTCCCCAAAGGCATTCACGGTCACGGTGCCCGCCCGCAATGCGCGCGCGCCGCGCAGCGCGCGTTTGACGTTGGAGGTGAAGATCGAAGCAGCCAGCCCGTAGTGCGTGTCATTAGCCAGCGCGATCGCCTCGTCGAAACTCTGGACCGTCAGGACGGAGAGGACGGGGCCGAAGATTTCCTCGCGCACCTGGGGCGCGTTGCGATCGGTGACATCCAGCACCGTCGGCGCGACGAACCCACCCTTCGCCGCGCCACCGATCAACGCTGTCTGGCCGTCGAGATAACCGCAGACCTTTTCGAAATGGGCCTGGCTCACCAAAGCACCGATGCGCATTTCGGGGTCCAGAGGATCGCCCATCGGCCAGTCGCGCATATGCGCTTCGATCCGCTTCAGAAGTGCATCCCTTACACCGGCCTGCACGATCAGCCGGGACGAGGCCGAGCAGTTCTCGCCCATGTTCCAGAACGCCCCGTTGACTACATGCGCCGCAACGCGGTCGAGGTTTTCGGCGTCGTCCAGCACGATGGCCGGGTTCTTGCCGCCCATCTCCAGCGTCACTTCCTTCAAGTTGCTTTCGCCTGCATAGGTCAAAAAACGCCGTCCGGTTTCCGTCGACCCGGTGAACGAGATCATGTCGACATCCATGTGCCGCCCGAGCGGCTCCCCCACCTCCGGGCCCATGCCCGGCAGGACATTGAGAACACCCGGCGGAATACCCGCCTCCAGCGCCAATTCCGCCACGCGCAACGCTGTCAGCGAGGTCTCTTCCGCCGGCTTCACGATCACCGAGCAGCCCGCCGCCAGCGCCGGACCGATCTTCCAGGCCAGCATCAGAAGCGGAAAGTTCCACGGCAGCACCAGTCCGACGACCCCAACCGGTTCGCGGACAATCATCGCGATGTGGTCGTCGGACGCGGGCGAGACCTGATCGTAAATCTTGTCGATCGCCTCGGCATGCCACTTCAGACAGTGAATGGTCTCGGGCACATCGACCGTTTCGCAGTCATAGATCGTCTTGCCGCTGTCCAGGCTTTCCATCACGGCCAACTCACGCGCATTACGGGTCATCAACTTGGCTAGCCGGATCAGAACGTCCTTCCGCTCGGACGGCGGAAGCTTCGACCATCGCCCGTCTTCAAAGGCGTCGCGCGCCTTCTGCGCGGCCAGGTCCACGTCCGCTGCCCCGCAGGCCGCGATCTCTGTCAGAACTTCTCCCGTAGCCGGATTGACGGTTTCGAAGACATCGGCCGAGGCCGCCGAGCGGAAGCTCCCGTCGATGAACGCGCCCGTCGGCAGGTCCAAACCGGCGGCGATGGCCTTGTATTCGTCCCGTGTCAGAAGATCGCTCATGCTGCCGCCTCTTCGGCCTCGATCTGCGCCACGGTTTGTTTCAGCACGCGCACGACCTGCTCCATCTGCCGCTTGTCATCCTTGCCGAGGGGGCGAAGCGGAGGGCGCGGCGGCCCAGCCCGAAGCCCGTTCATCTCGACCCCGTACTTGATGTACTGGATGAACTTGCCGCCTTGTTCCAGCACGCGCATCAAGGGCATCAGCGCCGACATGATGCGCCGACCCTTGGTGAAGTTCCCGTCCACCGCGCAGGCCTTCCAAAGCGCGATGTGTTCGACGGGCGCGAAGTTCGAGCCGCCGCAGATCCAACCGGTTGCGCCCCAGGCGAAGAACTCCAGCGCCTGATCGTCCATGCCGCAACAGAGCTGGATATGCGGATAGTCGCGTGCCAGCAGATGCAAGCGATTGATGTCGCCCGAGCTTTCCTTGATCGCCTGAAAGTTCCGCGATCGACCGACGCGGTCAAGGAACTCCTCGTCCATGCCCACGCCCATGCGACCGGGATAGTTGTACAGCATAATCGGCAGATCGGCGGCCCGGTCGATGGCAAGCGCGTTCAAAGCATTTTCGCGATCTGTTGGGACCGCATATGGCGGCGTGCCGATCAGGATGGCATCGGCCCCAATCCGGGCGGAGTGCTCTGCCATGGTGACCGAGTCTTCCAATCGGATCGCCCCGGTTCCGATCATCAGGGGCACCCGGCCCTTGGTGACCTCGCGCGCAAGGCTGGCAAGCTCGCGGCGCTCCTCCATCGACTGCGCGTAGTATTCGCCCGTCGACCCGCCGTTGATCAAGCCGTGTACCCGTTCGGCGATCAGGTAGTCGATCATGGCGACGAACCCGTCGCGGTCGATGGACCCGTCATGGTGGAAGGGCGTGATGACGGGGGTCCAGATGCCATTGAAATCCATGATCTTCCTCGCGCGGGCTTGGCCTCGGCCACAAGACCCACGCACGTGCCGAGAGTCAATATTCCCAAGTTTAGGTGTCGATGACCGCCGCTCAGACTTCCAGAAAGAACCGCTTGGACAACGGAAGGCTGGCGCCGCCCAAAGGGCGCGCGTCCGTCCCGATGGAGCCGTTTACAACCCTCGGCATCGTCAGGCCAGAGAAGTTCAGGTCTTCAAGGCTGCCCCGCACCCGACCAACGATGCGTTCCCGGACCTCGGCAGGCATCGAGCCGTCAATGATTACGACCGGGAAATCAAAAAACGCATTGGCGGCCTGAATGGTCTGCGCAATAGCGGGAACGGCATCGGACAACCAATCGTCGATGATGGCGTCGTCGATTATCCAGGTATCGGGGTCTTCCCATATTCTTTTGGCATCACCTTCCGCGTCAATCAGTCGACGTTCCAACCCCATAAGCGATGCGACGTCGATCAACTGCCGGGTCCTGCCCCCTTGCCCGTCGATGGGATAGGGACCCAGCGCACCGGCGTTGCCGGAATGACCTTCATAGAGCGACCCGTTCAACACGACGCCACCGCCGATGAAGTAGCCGACGTAGATATAGAGGAAGTCCTTGGGCTTATCGTCGCGTCCGAACACCAGTTCCGAGCTACATGCACAGGTCGCGTCGTTGCCGAGGTAGACGGGGAAATCGAACAGTTTTTCTATCTCTACCCGAAGGTCGAAACCCTTCCATTGCTGCAATTCCGCCTCGTCTACACCGATCAGCGGTCCCCACTCCCAAAGGAAGTACGGCGTCGCGATGCCAAGGCCTGCGATCCTCGACCGCTGTACTCGCGTGAGCGTCTTTGAAACCTCGGCAACCGAATTCCGGACAAAGGACACCGTCCCGTCGGGCGTCGGGTAGTCATAGGTCAGCCGTCGACGTTCCAATATCTCGCCAAGGAAATTAACAAGGACAAGCTCGGCACTTCGCCGCCCCACCTTGACGCCGAAGAACAGGGCGCCATCCCGCGAGAGGCACATGGGAACCGACGGCTGACCGACCTTTCCGCGGACCTTTTCGCCCTTTTCAAGCAGCCCTTCGCTTTCGAGGGCACGCATGATGACAGAGACAGTCTGCGCAGAAAGGCCAGTTGTTCGCGCGATCTCGGCCTTGGGCAGCGATCCCTGTCGGCGCAGAATCGTCAGGACAAGCCGTTCATTGCGGTCACGCATACCGCTTTGATTGGACCCCTGATTCTCGAAACGCGCTTCCATTTCAATTGCTTCTGACCTGACGCCCCTTTGCACTGCCCGCAAATGCTGGCGATACGGCAATCAAAGTCAATAATAAATCAGATTGATTTATTTATTGACCCTCCCCACGAATCGTCCTTTATTTTTTGGACCGCGCAGATAACATCATGCGCACCGGCTCTGGTTACGGGGACCGGAAAACTGTCTTGGGAGGACAACCATGAGAAAACTGATCACAGCTTCGGCTGTTGCTCTTGTCGCGACGGCGGGTGCGTCGTTTGCCGGCAGCCACGGTGTCAGCGCGTGCTTGATTACCAAAACGGACACCAACCCCTTCTTCGTCAAAATGCGCGAAGGTGCTGCCGCAAAAGCGGAAGAGCTTGGCATCACGCTCAAGTCCTATGCGGGCAAGATCGATGGCGACAATGAAAGCCAGGTTGCCGCGATTGAAACCTGCATCGCCGATGGTGCCTCGGGTATCCTGCTGACGGCTTCCGACACCGCTGCCATCGTCCCATCCGTTCAGCAGGCCCGCGACGCTGGTCTTTTGGTCATCGCGCTGGATACGCCACTTGAGCCGATTGATGCCGCGAACGCGACCTTCGCCACTGACAACTTCCTTGCCGGTGAACTGATCGGTCAATACGCCGCCGCGAAGATGGGCGATGCCGCCGCTGACGCGAAAATCGCCATGCTCGATCTTGCGATCAGCCAGCCGACCGTTGGCGTGCTTCGCGACCAGGGCTTCCTGAACGGATTTGGCATCGACATGGTCGACCCGAACAAATGGGGTGATGAAACGGACCCGCGCATCGTCTGCAACGAGGTCACCGCGGGCAACGAAGAAGGCGGACGCACGGCCATGGAAAATTGCCTGGCCAAGGACCCGACGATCAACGTCGTCTACACGATCAACGAACCTGCTGCCGCCGGTGCCTATGAGGCACTTAAGGCCATCGGGCGCGAAAACGATGTGCTGATCGTTTCGGTCGACGGCGGCTGCCCCGGCGTTCAGAACGTCGCGGACGGCGTCATCGGCGCAACCTCTCAGCAGTACCCGCTGCTGATGGCTTCGCTCGGCATCGAAGCGATTGCCCAGTTCGCCAAGGACGGCACCCTGCCTGAAAACACACCGGGCAAGGACTTCCTCGACACCGGCGTTTCGCTGGTGGCTGGTGAAGCCGTAGATGGCGTCAATTCGATCGACGTTGCCAAGGGCACCGATCTTTGCTGGGGTTGATCTGATCTTCTGATCTGACAATCTGGACGACAAGATCAGGGGCGGACACTGGTCCGCCCCTTTTTGCAAGGCAAGGGAGGGATGACATGGCGTCGGCAAACGAATACGAAAGCGCGGCTCAGAACGCTGCCGAATCCGTGGCAGAGTTTGACCTGCACGACAAAGGCTGGATCGGACGGCTGCAACATACGCTGCACGTCACACCGGCGCTGGTACCGTTGGCCGTGCTCGTGGCCGCCATCGCGCTTTTCGGTATCCTGCTTGGGTCGAAGTTCTTCTCGCCCTTCGCGCTGACCCTGATCCTGCAACAGGTGCAGATCGTGGGTGTGCTGGCTGCCGCGCAAACGCTGATCATTCTGACAGCGGGGATCGACCTGTCGGTGGGCGCCGTCGCCGTTTTCTGCACGGTGATCATGGGGCAATTCACCTTCCGCTACGGCATTCCCGCACCCGCTGCGGTCGCAATCGGCCTTGCGGTCGGCACAGCGCTTGGAGCCATCAGCGGCTGGCTTGTGAGCCGCGTGAAGCTGCCGCCCTTCATCGTCACGCTTGGCATGTGGCAGATCGTGCTGGCCGCCAACTACCTCTATTCGGCAAACGAAACCATCCGCAGTCAGGACATCGCAGCCGAAGCGCCGTTCCTGCATTTCCTTGGCACCAAGATCCAGTTCGCTGGGGCAACGTTCACCTTCGGCGTCATCCTGATGGTGCTCTTGGTCGTCGTCCTGGCCTATGCGCTTCGATCAACCGCCTGGGGCCGACACGTCTATGCCGTGGGCGACGACCCCGAAGCGGCAGAGCTTGCAGGTGTCGATGTGCACAAGACCCTGATGTCGGTCTATATGCTGGCGGGCTTCATATGCGCGCTGGCCGCCTGGGTGATGATCGGACGGTTCAGTTCCGTCTCGCCTTCAGCCTCGACCGGCGTCATCGGCAATATCCAGGCGATCACCGCCGTCGTGATCGGGGGCATCTCGCTCTTCGGGGGGCGCGGCTCCATCGTCGGCGCGTTCTTTGGAGCCCTCATCGTCGGTGTCTTCGAGCTTGGCCTGCGCATGGCGGGCGCCGACCCGCAATGGACCTTCATGCTGATCGGCATGTTGATTATCGGCGCCGTGACGGTCGATCAGTGGATCAGAAAGGTGGCAGGCTGATGGAACCCATTCTTTCCGCAGAAGGCCTTGTGAAACGATATGGCCGTGTCACCGCGCTGGATCACTGCGACTTTGCGCTCTACCCGGGCGAGATCCTGGGCGTCATCGGCGACAATGGCGCTGGCAAATCCACGCTGATCAAGGCGCTTTGCGGCGCCGTCACTCCGGACGAGGGGCAAGTCTATCTGGATGGTGCGCCAGTCACGTTCCACTCGCCCATTGAAGCGCGGGCGCGGGGTATCGAGACCGTGTACCAGACGCTTGCGATGAGCCCCGCGCTTTCGATTGCCGATAATATGTTCATGGGCCGCGAGATCCGGAAATCCGGGCCGATGGGGTCACTTTTCCGCCAACTCGACAAGAAGAAGATGCAGGATATCGCGCGCGAAAAGTTATCGGAACTGGGGCTGATGACGATCCAGAACATCAACCAGGCGGTCGAGACGCTTTCGGGTGGTCAGCGTCAGGGTGTCGCTGTGGCCCGCGCGGCAGCCTTTGGATCAAAGGTGATCATTCTGGACGAACCGACAGCGGCGCTTGGCGTCAAGGAAAGCCGGCGAGTTTTGGAACTGATCCTCGACGTCAAGACCCGCGGTATCCCGATCATCCTGATCAGCCACAACATGCCGCACGTGTTCGAGGTATGCGACCGCATCCACATCCATCGCCTGGGCCGCCGTTTGACGATCATCGATCCCAAGGAACACGAGATGTCCGACGCCGTGGCCTTCATGACCGGCGCGAAGACGCCGGAAAAGGCAGCCGCGTGACGGCGCCATCTGCGGACGCCCAGGCCCAAAAGATCGTAGAAGGATATTTGGGCTTACCGCCGTCGTCCGAACGGCGCTTGATCGCAGTTGCTGGCCCACCCGCCGCCGGGAAATCCACGGTGGCCGAGCTTGTTCGTTCAGAATTGACGGCGCGCGGCCGCCCCACCGGTCTTTTGCCGATGGACGGTTTCCACCTTGATAACGAGACGTTAGAGGCACGCGGGCTTCTGCCCCGAAAAGGCGCGCCGCAGACCTTCGATCTGGAAGGGTTCGCCGCCACTCTGGCGCGCGTCAAGTCCGAAGCCAGCGTGAAAGTGCCGACCTTCGACCGCACGCTGGATCGAACCGTGCCGGACGGCGCGGAAATCACGGCCTTGCAAAGCCATGTCGTCGTGGAGGGCAACTACCTGTTGCTGGACGAACCCGGTTGGCGAGACCTGTTGGACTATTGGGACTATTCTGTCTTCATCGACGAAGACCTTGACACGCTTGAGGCAAGGCTGTTGGAGCGATGGCGACAGCATGGGCTTAGCCTGGCGGACGCAAAGACACGCGCGGAAGCGAACGATATTCCCAATGCCAAACTGGTCTTGTCCAAGCGGCTGGCATGCTCTCTGACGCTCCCAGCCAGCGAGGCAACGGCTGCCGACTAGCGTCTCGCCGGAAGAACCTGCCCGACGCATTCGCCGAAGCCGATCCGATAGCCATTCCCCGCGGCGTGGCCGCGCAGGGTAATAGTGTCGCCGTCCTCGATGAAACTCCGGCTCTCACCGGTATCCAAGATGAACGGCTCCTTGCCGCCCCAGCTTAGTTCCAGAAGCGAGCCGCGGTTTTCGCGTTCAGGTCCTGAAATCGTGCCGGACCCCAGAAGATCACCGACGCGCATCGGGCAGCCGCTGCTGGTATGATGCGCCAACTGCTGCGCCGACGAATAATACATCTCGCTGTAGTTCGCCCGCGCGATTATCGTTTCTGCCTTGCCCTCGGGCGCCAAGCCGACCTCCAACGCGACATCGTAGAGCATAGGGGCCGACTCGCCCAGATAAGGCAAAAGCGGCACATCTCGCGCAGGTGTCGAGACACGGAAAGGCGCAAGCGCCTCGGCGGTTACAATCCAAGGACTGATGGTCGTTGCAGTTGCCTTGGCCTGAAACGGGCCGAGCGGCTGGTATTCCCAAGCCTGAATGTCACGCGCGGACCAGTCGTTCAGCAAAACGTAGCCGAAGATATTCTCGAACGCCTCCGCCACGCTGATGGGCCCGCTCGATGGCTGACCGACGATGGCCCCCAACTCCAGCTCGATATCGAACCGCGCCGACGGCCCGAAACGTGGCGCATCGTCATTCGGCCCCTTGAGCTGACCATGGGGCCGTATGATCGGCGTACCCGAAACCACGACCGACGAAGCCCGGCCGTTATAGCCGATGGGGATGTGTAACCAATTGGGCGGCAGGGCATTCTCGGCGCCCCGGAACATGGTGCCCACGTTGGTCGCGTGGTGGCGTGAGGCATAAAAGTCGGTGAATTCCGAGATGTGAAACGGCATAACGAGGTTTGCCCCGTGGCGCGGCACAAGATACGGCTCAGCCAAGGTGCGGTGCGGGCTGTTCTCCTTGAGAATATCTGTGAGCGTGCTTCGAAAATTTTTCCAAGTCTCGGGGCCAAGCGCCATGAAATTGGTCCAATCGCCCATGTCGAGAACGATGCCCGCCATCTCACCGCAGGAGATTTTTCCGTCGGCCTCCATGGTTGTCACGTCGAGCATCATATCGCCGATGGCAACGACGCAATGAAGGAACGCCCCTTCGCCCAAGTGCGGGGCGACATCCTTGATCGCCGAACCATAGGGCAAATTGTTCAGCGGAAAGTCGCAGTCGGGCGCGTTGGCCGCCTCGATCCAGGAACGGAGAAGTCCGGTCATTTTTTGCCCGGCGTGCCGTCGAACTTCTTTTCAAGCGTCTCCCAGCAGTCGATGTAATCGTCCTGCAGCGGTGCTTCCTTGCCGGCAAACTCGGTCAGGTGCTGCGGAAAGCGGGTCTCGAACATGAAGGACATCGTGTTGTCCAGCTTGTCGGGGCCCAGATTGGCGTTCGACGCCTTCTCGAACGCTTCCCGATCCGGCCCGTGCGGCAGCATCATGTTGTGAAGGCTCATGCCGCCCGGGACGAAGCCCTGCGGTTTGGCGTCGTATTGGCCATAGATGTTGCCCATGAGCTCCGACATGATGTTCTTGTGGTACCAGGGCGGGCGGAAGGTATCCTCCATCACCATCCAGCGTTCACGGAACAGCACGAAGTCGATGTTGGCCGTCCCCGGCACACCCGAAGGCGCGGTCAACACGGTAAAGATCGATGGGTCGGGGTGATCGAAAAGGATCGCACCGACCGGGCAATAGTTCCGCAGATCGTACTTGTAAGGGGCGTAATTGCCGTGCCACGCCACAACGTCGAGCGGCGACTGGCCAATCTTCGTCTCGTGAAACTGCCCACACCACTTCACGGTCAGGGTCGAGGGCACCTCGCGATCCTCGAACGCTGCGACGGGGGCCTTGAAGTCGCGCGGGTTCGCCATGCAATTGGCGCCGATTGGTCCACGCCCCGGCAGTTCGAACTTCTGGCCATAGTTCTCGCAGACGAAGCCGCGCGCTGGCCCCTCCAGAACCTCGACCCGATAGACCAGGCCGCGCGGGATGATCGCAATCTCCTTGGGCTCGACATCAATGATGCCCAGTTCGGTCGCGAAGCGTAGCCGTCCCTCCTGCGGAACGACCAGCAACTCGCTATCAGCCGAATAGAAATACGCGTCTTTCATACTCTCGGTGACCAGGTAGATATGGCTCGCCATACCTACCTGCGTGTTCACATCGCCCGCCGTCGTCATCGTGCGCATGCCGGTCAGCCAGGTCAGAGGCTCGTCGGAATGTGGCACCGGGTTCCAGCGGTACTGGCCAAGCGACGTCACATCCGCAGGCGCATGCGGCGCGCTTTTCCAGTACGGCAGATCAATCCGCATATATCGCGCCGAGTGCTTGACCGACGGGCGGATGCGATAGCACCAGGTCCGCTCGGGCGGGTTGGCGGTAAAGGCGGTGCCCGAAAGCTGTTCGCCGTATAGCCCGTAGTTGCACTTCTGCGGGGAATTCATGCCGCGCGGCAGGGCGTCGGGCAGGGCTTCGGTTTCAAAGTCATTTGCCCAGCCCGGCATGTAACCTTGCTCAAGCAGGATTCCGTCAGCCTGCGTCAGGTCAGAGGTTTGGGGCGCATTCATTTGGCATCTCCTTTCGAAGCAGCGTCAAGCGCTTGGCTCAGAACCGAACGGTCACCGATATGGTTGGCGAGGATCAGGACAAGGCGTGCGTTCAGGGACACGCTTTCGTCATCCGACAAGCCCTCATGGGCAGCCAGCAGCTCGGCATAAAATCCATCCGGATCGTCAATATTCGGCGTCGTGTTCAAAGGCATCGCGCGCCTCCGTTCGCTGTGGCCCGGGCAACTGCATCGGTCACACGCGCCGGGTCATAGTCCGGCCAGCGCGCCGCGACATGCTGGTCGGGCCGGATCAGATAAACGGCGCTTCGGGCGCTTCCAAGATAGCGGTCCGTGAGCGCCCCGTCTGGTACCAGTGTGAGAACCCGCAGGGGCAGGCCAGCGACCTCGACGGTCTTCGGCAGTTCGATGCCAAACCCCAGAAGGGTGAAATCATTGCCCAACCGATCCAGTAGATAGCCGTCGGCCGTCGGAGCATCGGGACAAGGCGCACCAGGCTTGGCGCGGTGAGGCCCCTCGGGCAACGCATCGGGCGTGTTGAGCGGCAGCCCGTCATAGATACAGGGCACCGAAAGCCGCCCGGAGTTCACCAACGGCCTCGCGAATGCGTGGTGTTCCGCCAGATCGAGCACTGCGTTTCGGAAAACACGGCTCATCTTCGATTTCGGCGTGATGAAATCGGTGGAGCGGGTCGAATTCAGAATGTTCTCGTCCGCCCCATGACGGCGCTCGACATCATAAGAGTCGAGCAGGGCTTCGGGTACCTCATCCCTGAGCACCATGCCCAGCTTCCAACCCAGGTTGTCCACGTCCTGAATGCCAGAGTTCGCGCCCCGCGCGCCAAAGGGCGAGACCTGATGCGCCGCGTCGCCGGCAAAGATCACCCGCCCATGGCGGAACTTCTTCATACGGCGGCATTGGAAGGTATAAATCGACGTCCAGACCAGATCATAATCCACATCCGGCCCCAGCATCGCGGTCAATCGGCGGCGAACATTGTCTTCTTTCAGCTCTTCGGCGCGGTCGATATCCCAACCAAGCTGGAAGTCGATCCGCCAGACCCCATCGGGCTGCTTGTGCAACAACGCGCTGTCCCCGGACTTGAAGTGCGGCTCGAACCAGAACCAGCGTTCGGTCGGGAAATCGGCCTTCATCGTGATGTCGGCAATCAGGAAATTGTCTTCGAATACCCGGCCCTCGAAATCCAGCCCCATCATCTTGCGCAAGGGTGAAGAGGCCCCGTCGCAACCGATCAGCCAATCCGACTCGATCCGGTAGGGCCCGTCCGGCGTGCTGATGTCCAACACGACATGGTCATCGAATACCTTAGCCGCATCGACACGATTCTTGCCGCGCAACTCGATCGGCGCACCCTCTGCCTGAGCCGCACGCACCCGGTCGACCAGAAACCGCTCGAAATAGGGCTGTTGCAGGTTGATGAAGGCGGGGTACTTATGTCCCTCTTCCGGCAGCAGATTGAACTCGAAGACCTTTTTGTCCTTGTGGAACACCTTTCCGAGGTTCCAAACGACACCCTTGGCGAGCATGGGTTCGCCGCAGCCGTAGCGATCGGCAATTTCAAGGCATCGCTTGGCGAAGCAGATGGCGCGGCTTCCCATGCCGATCCCCTCGTGATCGTCAAGGATCACGGCGGGGATGCCTTGTTGACCGAGGTCGAGGGCCGTAGCGACCCCGATCGGCCCCCCACCCACGATGACCACCGGGTGGCGCACAGGCGCATCGCAGTCCTGATCGGCGGAACGCTCATACGGGTAGAGCTTGAACGCAAGCTGGTATCTGTCTTGCAGCATCTATCCTCTC
>JASJDQ010000083.1 GCA_030065075.1 Paracoccaceae bacterium
TAATTTCAGTATGTTCACGAGAATGCGAGCAAATCCCGCTGCCCCCGTGATCGCCTGTGAACCCGCGTGACCCTTTGTTGCAGTCGGGCGGGCTGGCGACGTCGGCGCACGCCTTCCTACCGCCCGCCACCCCGAGCACAGTCCATGGCGAAAACGGGAAGCCGGGTCAGCGCCAGTGAGGTAAGAGAGCCGAGAAGGAAAGGTCGCGTCGGGCGTGGCATTTGGGCGGGGGCTCATCCTTACGACTTGAGAGAGCTAGTTTCTATCGAGCGCGGTTCATACGAACCAGCCGGTCTCCAGCGCCTGTGCCCAGGTTTCCGCACCACGCGCCCGGGCACGCTCTATCATCCGACTTGCGTCATAGGGCACCGAGATCAGATCCACGATCCAATCGTTGTCAACGCGTTCGACAATTGCATAGCGTGCGTCCGAGCCCCCTTCCTGGTGGATGAAATTCGGCTCCATCCGTGTGTCCCGATAAGCAGGGCAGCCCACCGATCCTGCATTCACGATACGGCGACCGTCGGGCAGGCGGACACTGCGGGGCGTGTGCGTGTGCCCGCAGAGGATCATCGACGCTGAGATGCCAGCCGCGTGAGGTTCTATTCCGGTCAGCTCCCGTGCGCTGATCCGGTGATCTGCGCCACGGCGGTTTAGCCAGTTTTCATCATCCCGCTGTGGCGTGGCGTGACACAGGAACACATCGCCAATCGTCAGCGTCAGAGGCAGGGACCGGATCCAGTCAAGCGTTGCGCCGGAAAGATCGCCAATGGTCCATTGTTCCCACGCGCCCATGTCTTCCACGGGTCGGTCCACAAGTAGCCGGTCATGGTTGCCGCGCACGGTTGGCAAATTCAACGCCGCCAGCCGTTCCGCCGTGCCAGCGGCGTCCAAGGGACCGCTGAAGCTATCGCCGAGGTTGAAGATCGTCTCGACCCCGCGCCGCCGGATGTCTGTCAGGACCGCATCCAATGCGTCGCTGTTGCCATGAATGTCGCTGATCACCGCAAGTTGCATGCGCGGACTTTCCCCCGGCCTCGCGCTGCTGTCTATATGGTTCCGAGGGGAAAAGGAGTTTCGATGCCTGACTATTCCGACGATTTTCTAAGGCGTGTTCTGAAGGATGCGCAGGTGATCGCCATGGTGGGCGCGTCGACCAACCCGGTTCGGGCGTCGTATTTCGTTGCGAGTTACCTTTCGGCGCGCGGACGGCGGATCATACCGATCAACCCGGCCCAGGCGGGAGAGGAGCTTTTTGGCGAAACCATCCTCTCGGACCTCTCCCAGATCGATACCGCGGTAGATATGGTAGATATTTTCCGTCGTTCGGAGCACGTGCAGCAGATCGTCGAAGATGCTCTGACCCACCTGATGCCGGGCCTGAAGTCCGTCTGGATGCAATTCAACGTCGTCCACGAAGGCGCGGCGGCCAAGGCAGAGGCCGCCGGGCTGGACGTGGTCATGGATCGCTGCCCCAAGGTAGAATATGCGCGGCTGATGCGCGAGATCGGCGCGGTGGGCGTGCCTTCCGGCATCATCTCGTCGCGACTGACCCCGAAAATATGAGGGCTCCTGCCCAGTTCGCGCGAACTAGTCCCGGCACGTGATTTCCGTGAACCGGTCAAGACCGGGCCCGGCGTGGGCGAAATTACCGCTTGACGGAAAGAAGCCGGCGAAGTTGAAGCCGCCGAAGAAATCCGTCTCGAAAGCACTGGCGTCCGTGTGCCCCTGGCTTGCGCAGAAGGCGTCGGCGATCCGGCCCTGGTTCCCGTTGCTGCAGCGATCTCCGGTAATCCCGGTGGTGCCGTGCATGCAACGGTCGATCGGCAGGTTGTCAAACCGGATGTCAGGTTCGAGAAAGATCGTCTCGGTCACGGTGCCCGCCAGGATGTTCTGTTCGTTGATGGTCACGTTCCGGCAGCTTACGCTCGAAATCGCATCTGCTCCTAGGACGTTGATCCAGCCATTGAGCCGGTGAAAGCCCGAATGCTGGCCCAACATCGGTTCGGTTTCGATGTTGAACCCCTCGCTGTAACCGAAGGTCTTGCAGAACTCGTCGGCAACCCGCGTGGCACTGTTGCCGATGCAGCCGTTTTCGAAAAGTTGCGTTCCGTGCAGGCAGGGGTCGATACGACGGCCCCGGTGGCGGATGTTGTCGCCGGCGAAGGTCCGAACTTCGTCATCCGTGCCAAAATTGCTGGCGATCGGAAGAGCCGAATAAAGCGCGAGCAATCCCTCGACATCCAGTGCGGTCAGCCCGGCAGAGGCAAAAGAGCCGTCGCAGGCCGGATCGGTCGGATCCCCGTCGGGGCAGGTCTGAACGCGGACCCAGGAACTGCAATCGCCAAAGCCGTCGCCGTCGCTGTCGACAAGAAAGGCGTAGTGCATCATCGAATCGAAGTCGTACTCGGTCAGCAGTTCCGCCGCGGCGTCCGTAAACGCCACCTGGGTCAAGTCGATCCAGGCGGCCCGAAGGAACCCGAAGACGCCCGCGGTCGTGCAACTTGGGTTTCGGGCGATGAAGGTATCGCGGTCCGATCGCAGATGCTCGTGGATCAGGCCTAGTTCATGGCCGATCTCGTGCTGGATTGTCTGTGACAGGGCTGCATTGGACAGCGGCGCGCCGAAGAACCCGAGAAAACCCTGGATTTTTACCACATTCGCGCCCGGCTGCTTGCCGAGTTGCGTGCGGCTGGACAGAAGCGGTTCGCTGTTCTCGAACCGGATGTAGGTCGCGTGCCCATCGCGTGGAACAAAGCGAAAGGGGGTCGCGGTCTCGTATGCCGCAATCGCCTGTGTCAAAGCGGTCAGGCAGCAAAAATCGACCGAGACCTCGAACGGCAGGATGCCATCGTCCCAAAGCGGGCCGTCCCCGAAGCCGCCCGCATGTCCGGCGGCGAAGGCGACACCAGACGGAGGGTTTTCGGCCAGGAATTCGCCCATGAGCACTGCGCTGCCCGGTACGACGATATCGCCGTCATAGACATAATCCTCGCCCATTTTGGACAGCATAAGCTTTTGCACGCCCTTGTCCGTCAGCACATTCCGCTTTTCCAGTTGAAGCGTGACGCCGTTGCTTTCGACGGACCCGATGACGCCCGTGAATTCTTTGTCGGCGGCAAGACGGCGCATATCTTTCAGCAGTTCGCCTTCCTTCAGCAGTTTTCCGTTTCGGCTGATGACTCGCAGATCCGTGGCCAAGGCGGCGTCGCGGCGCGCGACCGGTCTGACGGCTGGCACCCGCGCGCGGCTGATACGGCTTTGCAGGCGTTTCTTCACGGCGAGGTCACTGATGCGGTTTCGGACCGAGGCCGGATTGGTTCGAAGGTTGTTCAGACAGTCGCGCGTGCTGCAATCCTGAGCGGCGGCGGCAAAGGGAAAGGTGAAAACGACGGCAATCAAGGCAAGAAAAGTACGCATGGAAACATCCTGTTGAAACAACTGGTTTGCAAATAATTTGAGGCACCGCACAATGGCGGTACTGGACTGATTCAATCCTGCGTAAGCCAGTGCGCCCGCGTCCAGACAAAGGATGGACGATTCCACGGATCATTCACGGAACTTCCGCTTTGGTGCCCGTTACGGTCGGCGGATGAATGTCTGGGATGAAAATGGTACCGCCTTCCCGGTTCGAACGGGAGACCTCTTGATCCACAATCAAGCGCTCTAACCTACTGAGCTAAGGCGGCACGTCTGCTTCCCTAGCGCCGGGGGCCTCTGATTGCAAGTCTTGGCAGAGGTCGGCGCCCAACGGTCGACAAGGTTTGTCCGAGCGGGTTTGCCAAATGCAGACGATGGATTATGGTCCGCACAGTGAAAAACGTGGCTCCCATAGTCCTGGCCGTTTTCGTGGCCTCTGCCGTGCTTGCGCATGACGGCGTGAAGAACCCTGCTGTCATGGCGCGGATGGACGCCATGGTGCAGGTCGGCGCGGGCATGAAGGTGCTCGGCCAGATGTCGAAGGGTGCCGTTCCATTCGATGCCGAAGCAGCGCGCGCGGCGGCGGTGTCCATCGCCAAACATGCGAGCGACACGCCGCGTTTGTTTGAAGCCCGGGAAGATGATCCGAAATCCGAGGCCCTGCCAGCGATCTGGGACAACTTCAACGACTTCACCACCAAATCAAAGGCGATGGAAGTCACTGCGCTCAGGCATGCCGAAGGCATTAATTCGCCCGAGACGCTTGGTCTTGCCGTCAGCGAATTGGGCGCAACCTGCCAAAGTTGCCACAAGGCCTATCGCGAATAGCGGCCTCGTCTTTAATGCGCGGGCCTGATGAACGTCCCGTTTCTCAGATCGCTCATCGCCTGCATCAGTTCGTCCTGCGTGTTCATCACGATGGGCCCGTGCCAGGCCACGGGCTCTTGCAACGGTCGACCCGAGATCAAGAGAAACCGAATACCATTCGGCCCGGCCTGCACGGTGATCTCGTCGCCCGTGTCGAAGCGGACAAGGGTGCGATTGCCCGTCATGTCGCGGATGTTCAGTTCTTCACCCTGAAACTCTTTCTCGACCCGCACGCCTACGGGGGCAGAGGCATCGCGGAATGTGCCTGCGCCCGCAAAGACATAGGCGAACGCGTTGGCATAGGCATCGACGGGAAGCGTCTTGCGAACATTGGGCGGCACCGAGACATCGATATACATCGGCTCGGCGGCGATGCCATCGACGGGGCCGCGCTTGCCCCAGAAGCTTCCGGTGATGATCTTCACGCGCGTGCCGTCGTCGTCGATGATCTCGGGGATGTCGGCCCCTTGGATGTCCTGGTATCGGGGCGCCGTCATCTTCAGTGACGACGGCAGGTTGGCCCACAGCTGAAAGCCGTGCATCTGCCCTGTAGCATTCCCGCGCGGCATCTCTTGGTGCAGAATGCCCGACCCGGCGGTCATCCACTGGACCGAACCGGCACCCAGCGTGCCTTCGTTGCCGAGCGAATCGCCGTGGGTCACTTCGCCTTCCAGCACGTAGGTAATCGTCTCGATCCCGCGATGCGGGTGCCAGGGAAAACCCTTTTCATAGAGCGCCGGGTCGTCGTTTCGAAAGTCATCCAGCAAAAGGAACGGATCGCTTTCTGCCGGGTCGCCAAAACCGAAGACGCGATGCAGGTGCACGCCAGCACCTTCCATGGTTGGTTGGGCTTTTGTCGTTGATCTGACGGGGCGAAAAGTCATGAAGGGATCCTCTTATGCTCATCACATCAAATATTGCCCCGGTAGCGGCGGTCAAACCCGCATGAGAGCACATTGCTTGTGTCAAAACGCAGGGATTGCGGACCGCTTGGGCAGGTTTCTTCCGAGGCATCCGGCCAAAGTTCACCGTCGCCAGTCCATTCAATCCAAAGAGCGCGTTGCTGCGTATATCCACTGATCGGGTCGTTCCTTGCGTATGCATCGGCGCGGCCATTACCGAGGCAAAACGGGCACGTGTTGGTATGGATGGAGATCATCAAAACGCAAAACCTGACGTTCTGGTGAACGCCGAACCGATGGCGGACTTCTTTCGCACGCTGGCCAATGCGCGCCGGTTGCGCATTCTGGCCGTTCTGGCGGAAGAGCCTCGCCATGTTGGCGAGTTGGAAGATCTGCTTGGATACGATCAACCTTATGTCTCGCAGCAACTGGCGCGGCTTCGTGCCGATGGCATGGTGGTTGGCGAACGGTACGGGCGTCTGGTGCGCTATCGCGTCGTGGACGAACGTGTCGAACCTGTGCTAAGATTGGTTTACCGTTTTCAGACTGCACCTCAGGACAGCAGGGTGGGCAAGTCGTAAGCAATCTGGTGTGTAACGGCGTAGGTTAGTAATTTGTTAACTTCTGCAAATTTGAATAGCCGCCGGTCGATATCATTATAAAAAATACATCAACAGGGAGGATAGCCATGGCCGAAAATGCCACTGTTTCGCTCGACCAGACGTCCCGGAACGCCCTGCATCTGAAGCTCGTTGCCGAAGCAAAAGCCAAGAAGACGCGCCCGGAACCGCAAAGAATCAAACCCACACGGCCAGAAGCTGCCGATGATGCCGAGGACATGTGGGATAACGTGCCTGTCTGAACTTACTGTCGGTAAGGACGCTTGAGTTCTCTGCCCCATGGCGCGTATGACAAGAGCATGGGTAGGGAAGAGCAAGTCGCGCTTGTGGAACGGGTTCAATGTGAGCGCTCTAACAATGTCGTTGTCGTCACGATCGACAATCCGCCGACGGCTTCGCTGTCAGCAGAGGTTCGGCGCGGACTCATGCGTGCGCTTGACGAGGTCGACTCCTCGGACGCGACGGCTGTCGTCATAACGGGTACAGCCAAGGCATTTGCCACGGGCGCCGGCCTGAACGAAACCATCGATCCCGGCACGCCTGATCTGGCCGAGATATGTGACCGGATCGAGGCCTTCGCCAAGCCTGTGGTCGTGGCCATCGACGGTCCTGCCTTGGGCGGCGGGCTTGAACTGGCGGTCGCCGCGCATCTGCGCGTATCGACGCCGCACGCTCGCCTTGGCGCTCCTGAAATCACGCTTGGCCTCGTGCCCAACGCCGGGGGCACGCAGCGCTTGCCGAAGCTCGTTGGCGGGATCGCAGCGCTGAAGCTTTTTCTCAGCGGACGCTCGGTGTCGGGTCAGACCGCGCACAAGTTGGGACTTGTCGACCAACTGGCGAGTGAAGACCTTTTGCAGACGGCGATCCAACTGGCAAGTCAACTGGGCGAGGACCCGTCGCAGATCCGGCGGAGTTCCGAACGCCGCGATCGCTTGGGCGAAGGCACGGCTTTTCTCGAATCCGTCGCGGCTCACCGCAAGGCGGCAGATGCCGCGCCGCTTGATGCGCCTTACCGGATGATCGAATGCATTGAAGCGGCGCTATTGCTGCCCTTCGATATCGGGCGCGGGATGGAGCAGGCGGCCTACGAAGACCTCGTGAATTCCGAGCACTCGAAGTCCCTGCGCCATGTTTTTTCCGCCGAGCGTCAACTTCAAGCGACGACCCGTTGGGAAGGGCGCGTGGCCTCGCGCCAAATGACAGGCGTGACAGTGGTGGGCGCACGCGGGCTTGGGGCCGAAGTCGCCGTGCAATGTCTGGATGCGGGTTACAAAGTTACCGTGGCCGAGATCAACGAAGAGGCACTGGAAGACGGCGCCGGGCGGATCATCGGTCATTTCGACGGGCGCGTGGCTGCGGGAAAAATGACCGAAGACGAAGTCGAACAGGTCCTCGATCGCATGCATGCAGTGGCCGGATATGACCGGGTCGGCGAAGCCGATGTCGTGATCGATCCCATGCCGCTTCTGACGCGCGCCCGCGTGGCCGAATTGGACGCCGCGATGAAGGCCGGCGCGATCCTGGTCCTGGGTTGCGAAAAGGTCGATGTTGGCACGGTGGCGGCAACGACGGGGCGCGCCTCGGATGTGATCGGCATGCGCTTCTTCCCGGGCGTCCGCAAGAACCGGCTGGTCGAACTGACCGTGACCGACGCCACCGGTCCCCGCGCCATCGCGACGGCGCGCGCGCTTGCGCGCAAATTGGACCGCCTGATCGTCGAAACCGGACCGGGCAAGGACGCGATCGGCACGGTGATCATTGAAGCGCTTCATGCCGCCGCCGACCTTTGCCTCGAAGACGGCGCCGAATTTGAGCGCATCGATGCGGCGTTGAAGGACTGGGGCATTCCCTTCGGCTCTTTCGGATGGCGCGACTTGACCGGCATCAAGCGTCTGAGCGCGCCGCGTGGTGTCGAGGGCGAGCGGGGCGGGGGGATCGATTCCGTTCTGGTCTCGGCCGGTCGTTTGGGTATGCCTACGGGGCGCGGATACTATGTTTATCAGGCGCGCGGGAAGCCCGGCGTGCCCGACCCGGACGTGCAAGAGATGATCGTGGCCGACCGCGAGGCAAAGGGAGTCTCGCCAAGGCGCCTGAGCGACGGTGACATTCGTGCGCGTTGCGTCGCGGCCATGGCGGGCGCGGGCGCGCATCTTTTGGACGCAGGCATCGCGCGGCGTTCAGAAGACATCGACATGGTCGCCGTTCACGGTCTGGGCTTCGCCCGGCGAACGGGCGGCGTGATGTTCGCCGCCGACCTTCTGGGCCTGGACCGCGTGTGCGATCTGGTGACCGAGATATCGAACGAAACCACGCGTATTCAACCGCCAGCCGTTTCCCTGCAAGACCTGGCCGCCGAGCACGGACAGTTTTCGTCTTTGGAGTGACCTTCCGCTTGTCAGATGATTAGCGGCTTGCGTTGCGCGCTGTTCGCATGTCGTTTGCCGGTATGACGCTTCGCGGCCCCTATCTGTTTATTCTGGCCACCCTGATGATCGATGCCATCGGGATCGGGATCGTCTTTCCGATCATGCCGGACCTTATGGTTCGCGTTGGTGCCGACAGCACGGCAGAGGGGGCGCTTTGGGGCGGGATCATGATGTCAGCCTATGCCGCGACCATGTTCCTGTTTGGCCCGATCGTCGGCAGCCTCTCCGATGCATACGGCCGTCGGCCCGTCCTGATCGCCGCACTGGCGACGTTGACGATCGACTACGTCATCATGGCCTTGGCCCAGGTCTATTGGCTTTTGCTTTTGGGCCGGATTCTCGCAGGTCTCGCCGGGGCAACGTACATTACGGCCACCGCCTATATCTCGGACATCTCGAAACCCGAGGAACGGGGCGCGGCTTTCGGCATGATTGGCGCTGCCTTTGGCATCGGCTTCGTGCTTGGACCGGCCTTGGGCGGGATCGCCGCCGCCTGGCACGTCACCGCGCCCTTCTGGATTGCCGCAGGGCTTTCGGCACTCAACGTCGCGTTCGGTCTGTTTGTCTTGCCGGAGTCGCTCAAAGAGGAAAACCGCCGGAGGTTTGGTAGGCGTGACCTGAACCCCTTCAGCATTTTGGCGGGCGCATTTCGTGTTCCGGGGTTGGCCATCCCGTTGATCTGCATCTTCGTGTTCGAATTCGCCAATATGGTCTACCCGACGCTTTGGGCGTTCTGGGGGCGTGAGGTGTTTGGTTGGGATGCTTTCACCATCGGTCTTACGCTGGCGGCTTACGGCGTCCTGATCGCAGCGGTGCAGGCCGGCATCCTGCCGCAACTCACGAAGCGATTGGGAGACTATCGGACGTTGGTGTTCGCAACCCTAGCGGCCGTCATTGCGATGATTGGCTTCGGCTTCACGACCGCGATCTGGGCTGTCGCCATCCTTTTGCCGATTGCAGCGCTTTCGGACATGGCGCCCCCCTTGCTAACGGCTTTCGCCGCCAATCGGGTTGGCGAGGATCAGCAAGGGCTTGTGCAAGGTGTGATCGCGTCACTGTCCTCCGTCGCGGCTGTTGGCGCGCCACTGGCTTTGACAGCAGTGTTCGAGCATTTCGTCAGCGACGAAAGGATTTATCTTCCCGGCGCACCATTCCTTGTGGCGGCAAGTCTTGTGTTGGTCATTGTCCCGTTGATCCGTCGATTGAAGACGGAGGAGTGATCACTTGGCCAAATAGCTGATTTGCCCGATGAGGTGACCGGCCTTGGGCAACTAGCTCAGCAAGATTCCCACGACGACCATCATCAGGCCGATAACCGAAAGAAACAGCGCGCCAAGGTTCAGCGCGACGACCTTCTGCAACTCGGCCTTAAGTGCTGAGTCGTCCAAGCCTTTCTTCCGCGCCTTTTGAACCTTCAGGATACACCAGATCAGGCCGGCAAGGCCCAGAAGCGTCACAACCGCTCCAATCCAGATCAGGTATTCCATGAACGCCCCATCACGAAGTTTCCAGCGTCTGTCCGCTAGCCTCTTGGCGCAGTCATATCAACCCTTGCAGGCACATCCCAGCGGCGCTATCGAAGCGTTTCCGACAGTCAGGGAGTGCCACATGGACGACAGCGTCACCGAACAGACCTATCGCGTTACCGCCGACGAGCTGCGGCAATTTATCGAGCGTTTCGAACGGCTTGAAGCCGAAAAGCGCGACATCGCGGATCAGCAAAAAGAGGTGATGGCAGAAGCCAAGGGGCGCGGCTACGACACAAAGGTCATGCGCAAGGTGATCTCACTGCGCAAACGCGACAAGGACGACATTGCCGAAGAAGAGGCGGTGCTGGACATGTATAAACAGGCGCTTGGGATGTAGGTGGCCTGCGAACCAAATCCTGTTAGATCGTTGGCACCGATCTTCGCGAATAGTTGCCTGAAGTGCACTTGGTAAGGCTCAGATGCGGAGGGCAAAGGGCCTTGCCCGGTCCCGCGGCCCTTATTCACTCTCTAGGATTGCGCTTTTGTCCCAGCTTTGCGCAGAACCGGCGTAGATGGATTTTTCGGGGTGATAGCGACTAGGATCGTCTAGGGATGCCGCGTGGACGTATATCCGATCGCTCATCCGACTGCTATTCCTAGTAAGTTGCGAACCACAGTTTGGGCAGAAGCCGCTGAATGTCGCCTGCCCTGAGCCTCCCTGCATTTCGTAGAACTTACAATCTGCACTGATCGAAAAACCAGCGATATCAAGCGGCAACATCTCGGAATGTCCCGTCCCTGTTAGTTGCTGGCAATCGCGACAATGGCAGCGAAACATTGGGGCACTAAGGCGTGTGCCCTCATATCGCACCAAGCGGCACTTGCATCCACCGGTCATGCGCTCTGACATGTCTCTCTCCCCCGTTGCGCAAAGTTAATGCAGGATGCCGCCATTGTCAGCTTTGTCCGCGAAGCCGACCAAAAGATCCCACCAGTACCGGCTGTATGTATAGAGCACGCCCTTCAGTTGATCCTTGCTGCCCGGCAAAAAAACACCTTTCAAGACATATTTACAGTTGAATGTGTCAATTAAAGTTGTCACTATCGACCTACCGATCGTGCCCGCCGGTTGGGGAGACGCGTGCATTCTGTAGGACGGTACAGGGTGGCCTGCGCTCTTCGAACGCAACTAACGAGGAGATCGGTAAATGTCCGACGATCCTGATAAAGTCTGGCCGACAGGCCTGACGCTGCGCGAGGCGGAGGAGGTGCATAGCTACCTGATCGACGGCACGCGCGTCTTTGGTGCAATTGCTCTGCTGGCCCACATTCTTGTCGCTGTGTCGACACCGTGGCTCGGATAGGGGGTGAACCATGAATAATGCGAAGATGTGGCTTGTCGTGAAGCCGACCGTTGGGGTGCCCTTGTTCCTCACCGGTGTCGCAGTTGGGTCCTTTGCGGTGCATGTCGCCGTTCTGACCAACACGTCCTGGGTCAATGACTTCCTGCAGGGCAAAGAACTGGGTTCGGGAGACATGGCGGCTGCCGCTGTGCTCGAGCCGGACGACAATGTCGCGAAGGCGAACTACGTAGTGCCACAGGCAGACGGCGCTAAGGAAGTAACGGTTGTTCTGCCCGACGGCACAACGGCCCGCGCGATCCTACAGCCCGACGTTCTGGCTGCGAACTAGACACGGGCGCGCGACGTTTTGCGCGCGCCTCATGCGCTCGACCGTCCCGCTTAGGGGCGGTCGTGGCAATGGCTGGGAACCATGGCCTTTGATTACAAAGCATTTGTCCTAAGAAAACTGGCATCCGTCGGACCGAAGTATCTGCCCTTCGCGGATGTCGCGACGGAAGATGTCCCGCTCTCGCGCCTCTTACGCCTCTCACTTTTCCAGGTCACCGTGGGCGCCGCCCTTGTCCTTCTGGTCGGCACGCTCAACCGGGTCATGATCGTGGAACTTAGCGTGCCCGCAACGCTGGTCGCGGTGATGCTGGCCCTTCCGTTGCTCTTCGCACCCTTCCGAACCTGGATCGGCCACCGCTCGGACCAACACCGCTCAGCGCTGGGCTGGCGGCGCGTGCCCTACATCTGGAAGGGCACGATGTACCAGTTCGGCGGCTTCGCCGTGATGCCTTTCGCGCTTCTGGTCCTCTCGGGTTATGGCGAGGCCGTCGATGCGCCTCGCTGGATCGGGCTCTCGTCCGCCGCCATCGCCTTCCTGCTGGTCGGCGCGGGCGTGCACATCGTCCAGACCGTCGGGCTCGCGTTGGCGACTGATCTGGTCAAGGAAGACGACCAGCCCAAGGTCGTGGGCCTGATGTACGTCATGCTGCTGGTCGGCATGGTTGCAAGCGCGCTGATCTATGGCGCGCTTCTGGAAAACTACACGCCAGGTCGCCTGATCCAGGTGATACAGGGCACCGCGGTTCTGACCATCGCGCTGAACCTCATCGCGCTCTGGAAGCAGGAGCCGCGCGACCGTGCGCGCGCACAGGCCATGCAAACCCAAGTGAATGTCCCCTTCAAAGAGGCCTGGGACAGCCTTGTCGCTCGCCCTGGCATGATGCGCCTAATGGTGATGATCGGCTTCGGTACGTTCGGCTTCGGCATGGCGGACGTGCTTCTGGAACCCTACGGCGGGCAGGCCCTGGGCTTCTCTGTCGCCGAAACCACCCGGCTGACGGCAATCCTTGCCGCCGGCACGCTTTTGGGCTTCGGCGTCGCGTCACGCGTCCTGAGTGGACCGATGCCCGCGCTGACCTTGGGGCGGATCGGCGCGGCTATCGGCATTCCCGGCTTCCTCGCGATCATCCTTGCCAGTCAGGGCGGTGGCGCGGCGATGTTCCTGGCAGGCACGCTTGCCACCGGTGTTGGCGCGGGGCTCTTCGGACATGCGACCCTGACCCAGACGATCCGTAGTGCGCCCAGAAACCGGATCGGCCTCGCCCTTGGCACATGGGGTGCCGTACAGGCAACTTGCGCTGGTATTGGCGTGGCGCTGGCGGGCATCATCCGCGACATTGTCGTTCAAATACCTTCCTTGGGGGGACTTTCGGCACACGCGCCCTATAATTATGTGTTCGGGATCGAGGTGGCGTTCCTGGTCTTAGCCGTTCTGGTGGCCACGAAAGCCATACGCGCGCCCGCAGATATTGACCGGGAACCGGCGGAGGCATCATGACGAAGACGACAGTGATCACACGGCTTTATGCTGACGAAGCTTCGGCCCGGGGTGTGCGCGAGCGGCTTTATCGGGAAGGGTTTCCCCGGCACACGCTGTCGCTTGTTTCGGCGGCGGAAGGCGATACTGAGGAGACGCTTAAGGCCAAGATGGAGCGCGCGCTGGTGCCAGCCGAGGCCGCAGAGGCCTACGCCACACGCATTGCTGAAGGGGCAAGCCTGGTCGCTGTGCGCGCTACATACAAGCCTCTCGGTGCCGTTCGGATCGCAAACGAGACGTTCGCGAGCAGCGGTGCACTTCCCGTCAACCTGCCAAGCGAAAGCTTTCGGGTCAAAGCGCCGCGCGATCACGCGCCGAGCGTGCTGAAAGACCACCCGCGCTTTCTAACCATGCATCCCCGAAGCGACGAACGCGGTGGTCCGGTATCGGCGCAGCTCGGTTTTCGCCTTTTGTCCGAGCCGAAGCGTCGGGACAGCGTGATCAATGGCGGCAAGCTGTTCTTTGGCGACGGCGTCAAGCGGGGGCGGACCGCAAGCTCGGCGATGCGGGGAGGGGGCCATATGTCCCGCATGTTCTGGCCCATGCCCCTTCTCAGCAAGAAAAAGCGCGGGCTGTCTGTTATCGAAGGCGGCGGTCATCCGTTCTCGCGCAGGCTCGGCTGGCCGACGAGATAAACAGCGCCAATCGCGTTACGGCGCGATAAAGGTCACTTCGCTCATCGCGGCGATGCGGGCAATGTCTTCCTCGTAGATCTCGGTCAAGGCCTCTACGGTGTCGTCAGTCCAGCCGGGAATATCTATCTCGGCCTCGATCTCTTCCTCGATAACGTGCGCCTCTAGAAAGGCCGATACGGCCCGGCGGCGCTTGATCTGATCGGAAACGCCGCGGCTTTCCAGAAACTCCTGCAAACGCTCCATGCCGTCTTCACTCATGATCGTCTCGAGCATGTCGAATTCGCCGTCAAGCTCGGTGAAAGGGTCGTGCCCAGTGACCTCGGCCATGACTTCGGACCAGATAAAGGGGGTGTCTTCGTGGCACCAGCAAAGGATCTCTGAGCCGGGATTCGCAACCGCAATGTCGGCCAGTACATCAGACCAAAGAAGGTCCGCAAGCGGCAGATTTTCAAGGGTTTTCTCGGCATTCTTGATCGAGCTGACGATTTCGGGCACGAAGGTTGCCGGGCTGCGGATGCCAAGCGCAAAGACCGCATCGTGATCGGGCAGGCAGTTGCGAAGCCAGGCAGTTTTCGCTGCTTTCGGGTAAAGCCCGTCAGACCCCAAGACGACGCGCGGACGACTGATGAAGTTGTCGTTCGACAAGATGATCCGATCCGCCGTGTTGTCGTCGCAGATGGCTGCAAG
>JASJDQ010000084.1 GCA_030065075.1 Paracoccaceae bacterium
CATGGTCGAACGCTACGGCCTGTCGCTGGACGTTGTTGGTGGATCGCTGGGTAACATCCCGGCGGATGGACCGTTGGTTGTCGTCTCGAACCACCCCTATGGCATTCTCGACGGGCTGATGATGGGGCACATCCTGTCGATGACCCGCAATCGCGACTTTCGAATACTGGCGAATGGCGTCTTTCGGAGGGCCAAGGACCTTGACCGCGTTATTCTGCCGATTTCCTTCGATGAGACGAAGGAGGCGGTGGCCCTGAACATCGAGACGCGCAAGCAGGCGTTGCGGTATCTGGCGGATGGCGGCGCCATGGGGGTTTTTCCAGGCGGCACGGTATCGACGGCCGCGAAGCCGTTTTCGGCGCCCATGGATCCGGTCTGGCGATCGTTTACCGCCAAGATGATCTCGAAAAGCAAGGCGCAGGTCGTGCCGATCTTTTTCGAAGGCGCGAATTCGCGGCTCTTTCAGGTGGCGAGCCATTTGCATACGACGCTGCGCATGGCGCTGTTGATCAAGGAATTCAAGCGGCGGACGGACGAACCTGTGCGCGTCGTGATCGGCGAACCAATTAATCCGGAAGACTTGGCGCGACACTATGGCGACCCGAAGGCGATGATGGACTTCCTGCGGGCGCGGGCCTATGCCCTGTCGCCAGAGCCGGTCGATTCCCGGGATCACGGGTTCGAGTTCGAGGCCAAGCACAAGCGGGCAGACCAGAATGGCGGTCGGGATATTTGATTCAGGACTTGGCGGTCTGACGGTCTATCGGGCGGCGGCAGACCGTCTGCCGGATGTGCCCTTCGTCTATTTCGGCGACAATGCACATACGCCTTACGGGGTGCGTGATGCCGACGATATCTATGAATTGACCACCAAAGGCGTGACCCGATTGTTCGAGGCGGGCTGCGATCTGGTGATCCTTGCCTGCAACACGGCCTCGGCGGCGGCCCTTCGGCGGATGCAGGAGAATTGGGTGCCTTCTGACAAGCGTGTGCTTGGTGTGTTCGTGCCCTTGATCGAGGCGCTGACCGAACGGCAATGGGGCGACAACTCTCCGCCGCGGGAAGTTGGCGTGCAGCACGTAGCTTTGTTTGCCACACCGGCGACTGTCAGAAGCCGGGCGTTTCAGCGGGAACTGGCGTTTCGCGCGATCGGCGTGGATGTCGAGGCGCAGGCTTGTGCGGGCGTTGTCGATGCCATTGAAGACGGCGACATGATCCTGGCCGAAGCCCTTGTCCGCAGCCATGTCGATGCGCTGAAGCGCAAGATGCCGGACCCGGACGCGGCGGTTTTGGGGTGCACGCACTACCCGATCGTCGAAGAGTACTTCCGCTCGGCGCTAGGGGAGCGTGTGAAGGTCTTTTCTCAGCCCAAACTGGTCGCGGAAAGCCTTGCTGATTACCTTGAGCGTCGGCCCGAAATGCTGGGCCTGGGCGAGGTGCCTATGTTTCTGACGACGGGCGATCCGGAGAGGGTCAGCGATCAGGCTACCCGCTTTTTGCGACGACGGATCGAGTTTCACGCCGCCTGACGTGCGCCTCAGGCCCGGTACCTGAACAATCCTCGTTCAGGTTTTTCGACCTGCTCTGGAAATTTCTCGGCCAACAGCCACACGCAGCCATTGATTGTCTTGGGATGAAAGTCGGGATGCCGTTCTTCGATCCGTTTTTTCAAATCTCCGGTGCGGAGACCGTCCGGGTTGGCGCGTAAGAGCGCAATGGCGGTTTCATTGATCTGATGCGTGATCGGTTTTGCCATGTGGGAAAGGCTACAGGTTGTCACGCGGTTTGTCGCAACCAATTGCGGGTTCTTTCACAACGTCTTACACCAATTGCGAAATACAGGAGCGGAACGCATGCCGCATAACATCGCCATTCTGGGCGCCAGCGGATACACCGGCGCCGAACTGGTTCGGATCATCGCGACGCATCCGTCGTTTCGGATAGTGGCCTTGACAGGCGACCGAAAGGCCGGGCAGCCGATGGTGTCTGTCTTTCCGCACCTGCGGCATCTGGATCTGCCGGATCTCGTGAAGATCGAGCAACTGGATTACTCAGGCATCGATCTGGTGTTCTGTGCGCTGCCGCATACGACCAGCCAGTCGGTGATTCCCTCCATTCCAAAATCGGTGAAAGTGGTTGATCTGTCGGCGGATTTCCGACTGCGGGACCCCGAGGCATACGCCAAGTGGTATGGCAAGGCCCATGATGCGGTCGATATGCAGGCCGAGGCAGTCTATGGTCTGACCGAGTTCTACCGTGACGACATCCGGGGTTCGCGTTTTGTGGCCGGGACGGGGTGCAATGCGGCGACAGGACTTTACGCACTGCTTCCGTTGATGCAGGGCGGTGTGATCGATCTGGATGATATTGTTCTGGATTTGAAGGCAGCGACGACCGGGGCGGGGCGGTCCTTGAAGGAGCATCTGTTGCTGTCGGAGCTCTACGAAAGCGTCAAGGGCTACTCGATGGGCGGCAAGCACCGGCACCTGGGCGAGTTCGATCAGGAACTGTCCAAAGCTGCGGGGCGCGAGGTGCGTGTGCAATTGACGCCGCATCTTCTGCCGGCGGCCCGTGGCATCGTGATGAGCTGCTATCTGAAAGGTGATGCAGAGATGGTTCATAAGGCGCTTCAGAATGCCTATATGGACGAGGTGTTTATCGAGGTTTTGCCTTTTGGAGAGGTGCCGCAAATGAAGGACGTACGGGCGTCGAACTTTTGTCATATCGGTGTCGTGGGAGACCGGGTGTCGGGACGGGCGACGGTGATTGCAGCGTTGGACAATCTGACGAAGGGCTCGTCGGGCCAGGCGGTGCAAAATGCAAACCTTATGCTGGGCGAAGAGGAGACGGCTGGGCTGATGTTGGCGCCGGTTTATCCATGACCAGGTTTTGCGCCGCGCTTTGCGCGCCGCGGCAAGCGAGGGGGCTTCGCCCCCTTGGGCTCCTCCAGGATATTTGAGGGTCGGTGGAAAGATGAAGGGACTGAGAAAACAACGGCGTATTCAAATCGTGGCCTTGGCCGGTGTCTGTCTGTTGGGCGTGCTGGCTGTTCTTTGGTTTTTGCCGAAAGACGCATTCCAATTCTTTCGGTCGCCGTCGGAGGTCTTGGCGGCCCCGCCGGCCGAGGACGAGTTCTTTCAATTGGGTGGTCTTGTGAAGGAAGGTTCGATGACGCCGGTCGAAGGTGTTGCGTTCGGTTTTGTGATCACCGATGGCGGATCCGAGGTACCTGTGCGCTATGTCGGCAATGACCCGGCGCCTGATCTTTTCGGTGAGGGGCAGGGCACGATCGTGAAGGGGTATTTCGTTGACGGGGTTTTCCAAGCCTCTGAATTGCTGGCGAAACACGATGAGACCTATATGCCCGCCGAAGTCATTGACGTGCTGAAAGAGCAGGGCGTTTACAAGGACCCGAACGGCTAGTTTCTGACCCGTTAACCTCTTTCGCGGACCGTTTGGTGCGTGAAGGGGGCAAGGGTTCGATGCCGACAGTTTCTGAAATCGCAGATGCCATTCTTGCCCGCGAGGGTGGGTATGTGAATGACCCCGACGACCCCGGCGGGGCAACCAACCACGGGGTGACGGTGCACACGATGCGCCGGTTGGGTTTGGACCTGACGGGCGACGGGCGTGTCGATGCCTCGGACGTGCGCCGGCTAAGCCGGGCGCAGGCGAAAGACATCTTCATTCGCCATTACTTCCATGATCCCGGAATTTCCAAGCTACCGCCCGTGCTGCAGGCGACGGTCTTTGACATGCAGGTCAACGCGGGCGCGAACGCGGTGAAGATCCTGCAGCGCCTGTTGGGCAAGATGGGGTTCGAGGTGAAAGTGGACGGGCAAATCGGGCCCGAGACGCTGATAGCGGCTGAGCGCGCGGCCAAGGTGGCCCCGGATCACATCAAGGACGCCTACGGGATCGAACGGCGGAACTACTATTACGCCCTTGCGGATCGCCGCGCGGCCAGCCGCAAGTTCGCGCGCCGTCGCGACGGTGGCAAAGGCGGATGGATCAAGCGGGCCGAGGAGTTCATCTCGCCCCAGTATCGTTTCAGCACGGCGGAGCACCGGAACCGGACGAGGGCCTGGCGATGATTGGCGATTTGTTGGGTGTGCTTCTGGGCGGCGGTCGGAACGCCATTCGCGAGACGGTCGAGGTCTTTCGGCCAAATGCCGAGGCGGAGGCTGTGCGCGAAGCGGCGCGAACGGCCGCGGCGTTGTCGCAGTTTGCCGCCGAGTTTCAGATCGAGCGGCGTGGGCTCTTTGACCGGTTCGTTGACGCGTTGAACCGTCTGCCGCGCCCGATGCTGGCGCTGGGCACCTTGGGGCTTTTTGTGTCCGCCATGACCGATCCGATCTGGTTTGCAGAGCGGATGCAGGGGATTGCGCTGGTGCCCGAGCCGCTTTGGTGGCTGATGGGGGCAATCGTTTCATTCTATTTCGGTGCGCGGCATCAGGCGAAGACGCATGAGTTGCAGCGGTCACTGGCCGAGACACTGGCGCGCGCGCCCGAGGTGGTGCGTGGGCTGGAGCAGCTGAATTCGGAGCGGCCTGAAGAGGTGGTGGAGGACGATCAGGTCGTCGTTGCCGAGACACACGTGCCGCGCCGAAGCGATATCAAGTCAAGCGGCAATGCGGCTTTGGATGACTGGAGACGGTCTCTTGGGCGGTGATTTCCTGCTGAAAATCGTTGCCGACCATGGGCCCTGGGTCATCCTGGTCTTCTTCCTTCTTTGGCGCGATGCCGAAAAAGACCGCGCGACGCGCGCGGTGCTCGACAAGAACGCCGCGATCCTGACCGAGATCGCAACCGTCATCCGGGAACGCATGCCGAGGAATTGAACTATGTGGAGACGGCTTTGGGACAGCCTTCGCCGCGCAATCGCTGGGAAGCGATTGTCGCGCGCAATCGAACAAAACGACAAGGCGGCAGACGAATTGGACGTGCTGTTAAGAAAGGTGTTGAGGCGATGAGGAAACCGATGATCCTGCTGGTGTTGACGGGTATTAGCTTCACGGTCGCGCACGAATTCTTCGGCTATCAAATTGTGTATCAGGTGGGCTACGGCGCCTTTTCCTGCCTGGCCGCCGTCATAGCGCTGACGTTCTTCTGGTTGTGGTTCAAGCGGTCAACGCCACTGGCTCTGGGCATGGCGTTCGGGTGGATCGGGGCAGCCAGTGTCATGGCGTGGTGGTGGCTTTTCAATCTGCTGGGCCAGCCCGTGGGGATGGTCGATAACCCTGCGTTGTTTCTGTTCCTGTCGATCTACTTCGTGGGGGCGGTGCAGCACCTCGAGGTGATCGGCCGGTCTTTCGGCTTCTCGTGGAAGGCGTCGATTGCTCCCGCCGCTGCGGCCATCCTGTTTTCGATCGTGATGACGATTTCATTCTAGCTCACGCGCTTGCGACCAAGCGTCCCTTGGCGCGCCGCCGAGAGCAGCCTAAAACAAGGGTCATGATTGTTGAGCTTGGACACTTTGCGTTACTTCTGGCCCTGCTGGTGGCCGTTCTACAAATGGTGGTGCCGTTCTGGGGCGCGCAAAAGGGCTGGTTGTCGTGGATGGCGATGGCTGCCCCCGCTGCCGTGGCGCAGTCACTTTTGCTGGCGTTTTCGTTCTGTGCGCTGACCTATGCGTTCGTGACGTCTGACTTTTCCGTTCGCCTGGTGGCGTTGAACTCACACACTTTGAAACCAATGCTCTACAAGGTGACAGGCGTCTGGGGCAACCACGAGGGCTCGATGCTGCTCTGGTGCCTTATCTTGGCGCTTTTCGGTGCTTTGGTGGCGATTTTCGGAACGAATTTGCCGAGCCGATTGAAAGCGCGCGTGCTGGCCGTTCAGGCCTCTGTCGGTGTCGCCTTCCTGTGTTTCCTGATCTTCACGTCGAACCCCTTCCTGCGGCTGGTGAGCCCGCCGATGAACGGGCAGGACCTGAACCCGCTTCTGCAGGACCCGGGGCTCGCCTTTCATCCGCCATTTCTTTATGTCGGTTATGTCGGGCTTTCGATGAGCTTCAGTTTCGCAGTGGCTGCCCTGATCGAGGGTCGCGTTGACGCTGCCTGGGGCCGCTGGGTCCGGCCCTGGACGCTGCTGGCCTGGCTGAACCTGACGATCGGCATCGCGCTGGGCAGTTGGTGGGCGTACTACGAACTGGGCTGGGGCGGCTTCTGGTTCTGGGACCCGGTTGAGAACGCGAGCTTCATGCCCTGGCTGATCGCGGCGGCGCTGTTGCATTCGGCGATTGTCGTCGAAAAGCGTGAGGCGTTGAAAAGCTGGACAATCCTTCTGGCGATCCTGGCCTTTGGCTTTTCCCTGATCGGCGCCTTCATCGTCCGTTCGGGCGTTTTGACCAGCGTCCATGCCTTCGCCAACGACCCGGAACGCGGCGTGTACCTGCTTGGCATCACAGCGCTCTTCATGGGCGGTGCGCTGACGCTGTACGCCGCGCGGGCAGGGGCCATGCAAGCCAAGGGGGTCTTTTCGACGGTCAGCCGGGAAAGCGCTCTGGTCCTGAACAATGTGCTGCTGGCGGTGTCGTCCTTCGTCGTCTTCATTGGGACCATCTGGCCGCTGGTGGCCGAGATGGCGTTTGATCGCAAAGTCTCGGTCGGGCCGCCGTTCTTTGACGCAGCGTTCACGCCGTTCATGATCCTTCTGGCAATCCTGCTGCCGGTTGGGTCGATCCTGCCGTGGAAGCGGGCGAAACTTGACCGTGCGTTGAAACCCCTCTGGCCAGCGCTTTTGGCGGCGTTCGGGATCGCGGCCTTCGTTTGGACGTTGCAGACGGGCCGGACGATGCTGGCACCAATTGGCGCGCTTTTGGGCAGTTGGCTGGTTCTGGGGGCTGCGACCGATCTATGGGTCCGGAGCGGGCGCGGAGGGCTTGCCTCCAAGCTGGCACGCGCATGGCGTTTGCCACGGGCGGATTGGGGCCGCGCAGTGGCGCACGCGGGCTTCGGCGTGACGATTTTCGGGATAGCAGCTCTTCTGGCTTGGGAGGTCGAGGACGTGCGCACGGCCAATATCGGCGAGACCTATGAGGTCGGTCGATATGAAGCGACGCTGGTGGATGTGCGCGAGGTGCAAGGTCCCAACTATGTCTCGACGATGGCCTGGATACGCATTGCGAGAGACGGGCGCGAGGCTGCGACATTGACCCCGGAAAGCCGGTTCTATCCCGTTGCCGGCATGCCGACGACCGAGGCTGCCATCGACAACGGGGTGTTCCGTGACCTCTATGTCGTGATCGGCGATGCACAGGCAGACGGCAGCTGGGCGGTGCGCACCTTCGTCAAACCGTTCGCCAACTGGATTTGGGCCGGTGCCATCATCATGTCGATCGGCGGTCTGCTGTCCCTGACCGACCGGCGCTATCGCGTGGCGGCAGGCGCACGCAAAAACGCCGCGCCGGTGCCTGCCGAATGATCCGGGCAGCGCTCATATGGCTGGCTCTGGCGGGCGCGGCCTTCGCCGTTGAGCCGGATGAGATCTTGGACGACCCGGTGTTGGAAGAGCGCGCACGAGAGCTTTCCAAGGGTATCCGCTGTCTGGTCTGCCGGAACGAAAGTATCGACGAAAGCAATGCTGAACTGGCGCGCGATTTGCGCATTTTGGTCCGTGAACGGCTTGTCGAGGGCGACACGGATGATCAGGTGATCGACTTCCTGGTCTCGCGCTATGGCGAATATGTGCTGCTGACCCCGCGCGCCACCGGCGCCAATCTGGTGCTTTGGGTGGCCGCACCCGTTCTGCTGCTCGGCGGGCTCGGAATTGCGGTCGTCTATCTGCGCAGTCGCCGCAAAAGCGACGCGCCGGATGCGCTGAGCGAGGAAGAAAAGGCACGGCTCGCTGATCTGATGGGCGAATAATTCGCCTTCCGACGCGGCGTCGGTCTTTCCTGAACGGATTGGTTCACTTATGTCTGTCCCTAAACCAGAGGGACGCATATGGACTATCAAACCATCACGGTCACCTACCAGGACGGCTACGCGGTCATTACACTCTCGCGGCCAGAGGTGAAGAATGCGCTCAACACGCTGATGCGGGCCGAGCTTCTTCATGCGTTCAAGGACGTCTCCCAGAAGGCGCGCGCCGTCGTTTATACCGGTGCGGGCGATGCTTTTTGCTCTGGGCAGGACCTGAGCGATGCAAAGTCGGTTGCCAGCGTCAATCTGGAACGCACGCTCAGGGACGAATACGTCCCGCTCTTGCGCGCCATCTTTGACTGCCCCGTGCCTACGATTGCGGCTGTAAACGGCGCGGCTGCCGGGGCAGGGGCGAACTTGGCGCTTGCAGCGGACGTTGTGATTGCCGCCGAGAAGGCGGTCTTTCTGCAGGCCTTCGCGCGGATTGGCCTGATCCCGGATGCGGGCGGCACCTATTGGTTACCCCGCCAGGTCGGGTTCGCCCGCGCGATGGGCGCAGCGCTTTTCGCCGAACCCGTGCCCGCCAAGCAGGCGGCAGAATGGGGCATGATCTGGGAAGCCATTCCGGACGAGGACTTTGCGGCGCATTGGCGGGCGCGGGCAGAGCGCTTGGCTGCGGGGCCGACCATGACGTACCAATATGCCAAGGAAGCCATTCGCGCGTCATACGGAAATTCCTTGGAAGAACAGTTGCTTGTCGAAGCCAAGCTGCAGGGCAAGTGTGGCAAGACCCGCGATTTCCGCGAAGGTGTCATGGCCTTTTTGGAAAAGCGACCAGCGGAATACGAAGGGCGCTGAGGCAGGCGCGCGACCGGGATCGCGCGCCACAAGTGCATCAGAACGGGAAGATGTCCTCGTCCACGGGCTCTTCGCCGAAGCCACCGCCGCCAAATTCGCCTCCGGTATCGTCCAGCCCAAAGACCGTGACGGTGATCGTGGCCTGGTCGCCGCCTTCGATGCCGTAGGTGAAGGTCGTCTCAGCCTGGTCAAGATCGCCGAGGTCGTTGAATTCCCCGTTCGCCGAGAAGTCGACGGTTCCGTCTGGATACACCTTCAGAAGGCCACCATTGGAGCCGGGGACGATGACTGCGCCTTCCTCGACCGCAACGCCTTCGGCTTCGGTGACCTGTCCACCATAGGCTTCGATCGTGCCACCGTTTTCGGTCGTGTCGTTGGCTAGAATGGTCGATCCGCCGTCGTCCATGAACTCGGCGATATCATCGAACACCGCGTCTTCTGTGACCCAGAAAGCGTCGTCATTCGCCAGGCTTGTGGTGGTCGGATCGCCGGGGTCGGTCGGATCGCCCGGATCGGATGGATCACCGGGATCGGATGGATCGCCGGGATCGGTTGGATCGCCGGGGTCGGTTGGATCGCCCGGATCGCTCGGTTCCTCTGGCGCTTCGCTCACGAGTTTCAACGACCCGTCGCGGGAACCGTCCGGGTCACCGACAGAGGTCAGGCGCACGCCGAAATCCTGCATCGCAATATCGGACAACGACAAGTCGACGTCGGCATCAAGCGTGAACGTGATGTCTTGGACATCTCCCTTTCCAAGACCGGTCTTGTCCAGCAATACGCCGACATCGAACGCACCCGTTTCCGAGATCGCCGAGCCGTTCATATTGATGCCGCCGCCGAGGTTCGTGATCGAGTCCTCGTCATACTTCATCGACATTTCGTCGCCCGCGTCATCCGTCGCCGAAATTTCAAGACCGCTGACATCGGTGGCGAGGTCGAAGAACAGCCCGTTCACCTCGCCGATTTGGCCAGTATAGCCCTCTTCGCCCGGTTGAATGACGTGAACATTGAATTCGAGATTGCCGTCGACTTCGGTGACGGTGACCTTGACCGCCACGTCACCCTCGATGACGAAATCCATTGAAGCCATGTGTGTAACTCCGCATGTTGTGTGTACGGAGGTGACGCTAGTCAGACCGCATGCCCGGATTTCGCCTGAACTGTGGCAACAGCGCGGCCTTTCGGCTTATTTTTCGACATATCGAGAAACAGAGTGTGCAATCGCACGTTAAATTCTTTGTTCATCCACCGTTAATTTTTGGGACTTTGGGACAATTCGACAGGCGCGTTGACGACCGGTCGAAACGTCCGGTCGCCATTATGTCATTACCCGACCGGTAGGTGCGGGTATTGGTTCAATCAGCGGTCCTCGACGTCCACGTAATCGCGCATGGGCGCACCGATATAAAGTTGGCGGGGTCGGCCGATCTTCATGGTTGGATCGGCGATCATCTCTTTCCACTGGCTGATCCAGCCCACGGTGCGCGCCAAGCTGAAGATCGGTGTGAACATCGATGTCGGGAAGCCCATCGCATCCAGAATGATGCCCGAATAAAAATCGACATTCGGATAAAGCTTCCGTTCGGCGAAATAGGGATCTTCGATCGCAATCTTTTCCAGCTCTTTCGCCACCTGAAGCGTCGGGTTGTTGTCGATCCCAAGCAGATCCAGCACCTCGTCCGCCGACTTCTTCATGACGCGGGCACGCGGGTCGAAGTTCTTGTAAACGCGGTGGCCGAAGCCCATCAGGCGGAAAGGATCGTCCTTGTCCTTTGCGCGCGCGATGAACTCGGGGATGCGGTCGGGCGTCCCGATCTCGCGCAGCATTTCCAGGCACGCCTGATTGGCGCCGCCGTGGGCGGGGCCCCAGAGGCACGCAATGCCGGCGGCGATGCAGGCGAACGGGTTGGCGCCCGAAGACGACGCAAGACGCACGGTCGAGGTCGAGGCGTTCTGTTCGTGGTCCGCATGCAGCGTGAAGATGCGGTCCATGGCGCGACTGAGGATCGGGTTGACTTCGTATTCTTCGGCCGGGACGGCGAAGCACATGCGCAGGAAGTTCGACGCATAGTCCAGATCGTTCCGCGGATAGACGAAGGGCTGGCCGATCGAGAACTTATAGGCCCAGGCCGCGATCGTCGGCATCTTGGCGATCAGCCGGATCGAAGCGACTTCGCGCTGCCAAGGATCATTGATGTCCGTGCTGTCGTGATAGAAGGCCGACATGGCCCCCACGACGCCCACCATGATGGCCATCGGGTGCGCATCGCGGCGGAACCCGCGATAGAAATAGACCATCTGCTCGTGCAGCATCGTGTGGTTGGTCACGCGGCTTTCGAAGTCCTCCAACTGCTCGGCCGACGGCAGGTCGCCGTAGAGAAGCAGGTAGCAGACTTCCAGAAAATGGGACTTCTCGGCCAGCTGGTCGATCGGATAGCCGCGGTGCAGCAATTCGCCCTTGTCGCCATCGATGAAAGTGATCGAAGAGTCCGTCGCCGCCGTGGAGGTGAAGCCCGGATCGTAGGTGAAGACGTCGCCCTGGGCGTAGAGCTTGCGGATGTCGATCACATCCGGTCCGGCAGTGGGCGACAACATTGGAAGTTCCAATTCTTTTCCATCGAAGGAGAGCTTCGCCGTCTTGTTGTTTTCTGCCATATCTCTCACGATCCTCTTCCTTTTCTCGGCTGGGCGCTCCCAAGTCTGGCGCCTCAGGTTGTCGCATCCGTCAGTCGAAGCAGAGTTTCCTCGCGACCCAGAACCAGCATCATATCGAAGACACTGGGCGACACCGCGCGCCCGGCAAGGGCCGCCCTGAGAGGGCCAGCGAGCTTGCCAAGCTTGGTGCTATGAGCTTCTGCGAGTGACCCGATAATCTTCTCAAGCGTGTCGCGGTCCCAGCTAACATTTTGCAGGTGCGGCGTCAATTCATTCAGTATACCAATGTGTACTGGATCAAGTGCCTTTGCTGCTTTCTCATCTGGCTGAATGGGCCGCTTTGCCAGTACAAAGTGTGCTTTTTCAATGAGTTCCGGATAGGTCTTCGACCGGTCCTTGAGGCAATACATCGCACTTTGCAAAGCTGACTCCTGTTCGACTGTCAGCATCTTTTGACCGGAAAGCGTCAAGTAATCCTGAATCCCTGCTACAAGTGCAGCATCGTCAGTCGCCGCGATATGCTGACCGCTCAGATTTGCCAGTTTCTTGGTGTCGAACCGCGCGGGCGCCTTGCGAATACCATCCAGATCGAACCATTCGACCGCTTGCGCGTCGGTAAAGAACTCCTCGTCGCCGTGGCTCCATCCGAGCCGCGCCAGATAATTGCGCATGGCAGAGGCCGGATAGCCCTCGGCGGCCCATTCCTCGACCCCCAGGGCCCCATGGCGCTTCGACAGCTTCTTGCCGTCTTCGCCGTGGATCAGCGGGATGTGAGCCCAAACCGGCACCTCCCACCCCATGGCGTTATAGACCAGCATCTGGCGGGCAGCGTTGTTCAGGTGGTCGTCGCCCCGGATCACATGGGTCACGCCCATGTCATGGTCATCGACCACGACGGCCAGCATATAGACCGGTGTCCCGTCTGATCTCAGGACGATCATGTCGTCCAACTGATCGTTTCGGATCGTCACATCGCCCTGCACGCGGTCCTGGATCACGGTTTCACCCTCGCGCGGCGCCTTCACACGGATCACAAAAGGAGCGTCCGGGTGCTCGCTTTCCGGCACATCCCGCCAAGGCGAGCGGAAGAGCGTCGAGCGCCCCTCGGCCCGCGCCGCCTCGCGGAGAGCCTCGATTTCTTCCTGTGTCGAGAAGCACTTATAGGCTGCACCTGACGCCAGCATGGACCGTGCCACTTCGGCATGGCGGTCGGCTCGGGAAAACTGGCTGATCGCCTCGCCGTCGTGATCCAAGCCAAGCCATTTCAGCCCCTTGAAAATCGCCTCTGTCGCTTCCGTTGTCGAACGCGCGCGGTCCGTGTCCTCGATCCGCAGCAGGAACTTGCCCCCTTTGGCACGGGCGTAAAGCCAGTTGAACAATGCGGTGCGCGCACCGCCGATGTGTAGGAAGCCGGTGGGCGACGGGGCGAAACGGGTGACGACGGGACGGTCAGACATGGAGCTGGGCTTAACCTTTTGGAAACCATGGGAGCGTAGGCGTCTCGCGGTGTAGTCAACGCGCCCGGAGGTGACAAGGGTGCGCCTTGCCGAAGCCATTTACGTTGAGTTTGATCGCCAGAGAGGGCATCTCTTCCCTTGGGTCCCCGTGCTCTATGGAAGCGGCATAGGCCTTTACTTCGCACTTCGGTTCGAACCCGGGCCCGGCCATTGGTGGAGCATCGCCGTTGCGCTTGGGCTGTGCCTGGCCCTTCTTCGTTTGGCCCCTTTTGCGCTACGTCCAGTGTTCTTGGCCTTGCTGATCGCCCTGGCGGGGTTTTCGGTTGCCGGATCGAAAGCACATCGCGTGGCTGAAGTGACACTGGACTACCGTTTTTATGGCGCGATCGAGGGTCGTATCATCCGGGTCGACCGATCAGCTTCCGACGCTCTGCGCCTGACACTCGACCGGGTCCGGCTTCAGGGAGTGCCCGCCGATCGGACGCCTGCGCGCGTCCGCATCTCACTCCATGGCCAACAAGGGTATCTGGACCCAGAACCGGGCGTCACGGTCATTATGACAGGCCATCTCTCCCCGCCGGGCAGCGCGGTCGAGCCGGGTGGCTACGACTTCCGTCGTCAAGCCTGGTTTCAACGCCTCGGCGCTGTCGGTTACACCCGAACGCCTGCGCTGGCCCTGGCCCCGCACGACGGGCGCGCGTGGGAGCTTTGGGTCTATCGAACCCGTATGGCGCTTTCGCGCGCCGTCCAGGACACGTTGCCGGGTCCGGTGGGCGCCTTTGCCGCGGCCATCACGACGGGCGACCGCGCGGGCATGGACGAGGCGACCTATGACACGCTCCGGGCTTCAAACCTCGCCCATCTGCTGGCGATTTCCGGACTGCATATGGGGCTTTTGACCGGTTTCGTTTTCGCCGCCAGGCGGTTCTGCTTTGCCCTGTTGCCCGTCTTGGCGCTCAGGTGGCCCGCCAAGAAACTGGCCGCCTTGGTCGCGCTTGGCGCCGGCGCCGTCTATCTGGCGCTCTCCGGCGGCAATGTCGCAACCGAGCGCGCCTTCATCATGGTGGCAGTCATGTTCCTGGCCGTGCTCGTCGATCATCGAGCGGTCACGCTCCGAGCCGTTGCGGTGGCGGCGATGATTGTCCTGACACTGAAACCCGAGGCGCTCTATGGGCCCGGTTTCCAGATGTCTTTCGCTGCCACAACCGCGCTGGTCGCCGTCTACGGGTTCTTCC
>JASJDQ010000085.1 GCA_030065075.1 Paracoccaceae bacterium
AACGACCGCATGATGCGGCTCATGTTGATGCCCTTCTTGTCGGCCTCCAGGCTCACGGTGCCTGTGACCGAGCAATCCAGCACCCGCGCGCCACCGCTTTTCATGCGGAACTGCACCGGCAGGCGGAAATTCGAGATGCCCACATGCTGTATGGCGCGGTTGGCGCCCCGGATCAGCGACGACGGCCCATTCTGCAGATCGGGCAAGGTCGCCTTGTAACCGGCGTCCGACGTGAAGCCTGTCGGATATTCCCGCGAAAAGGTGGGATACGCCACGTCTTTCGCCTCTACGGGCGCAAACGCTTCCAGGGCGTCATCGCCTGATTTCCGGGCCCAGCTTCTGAGAACTGCCAGCGCTTCGGCGGCTTCTTCCCGGCTGACATCGCGATCGACGGACGAGACGTGAATGTTCATATTTTCCTCTCCCGCAGGCTTGGGGACCCTACATGTGGGGCCAGAGCCCGCGAATTCCAGACATCTTCTGTGTTTGTTTACGCAGGGGAGCGCGTGCCGGATCTCACAAAAGTCTCGACAAAACGCCGCAAGATGCGTTCGGGCTCGGTCACATTCGCCGCAAGACAGTCCTTTGTCAGCGCGTCCGCCTCTTCCGGCGCAAAATAGCCATGCCCGCGATAGATCCGGATGCGCTCGGCAAAGACCTGTCCATCGGCTTCCGGGTGAAACTGCGTGGCATAGACATGCTGACCCACTCGTATCATCTGGAACGGGCAGGTCGCGGACGACATCAGATGCGCCGCGCCATCGGGCAGGCTTTGGACGGCCTCCTTGTGACCGACAAAGACATCGAATACCTCCGGCAAGCCGGCCAACAACGGATCGGTCCGCCCCTCCGAAGTCACTTCGCCGAGCACCGCCGAGACTGGCTCGGCATAGCGCGATTTCGAGACCTCGCCGCCAAGGAAATGCGCCAATATCCCGATCCCGGCACAACACCCCAGAAACGGCATGTCCCGCGCCACGATGTCCGGCAAAAGCGACAGGATCTCCGCCTCCGCCCGTGCCTCTTCGCGGGGCCGCGTCGCAGGGTCATCGCTCACACACCCCGGGCCACCACCAACGATCACCGCCGAATAGTCCTCCAGCCGAAAGCCCTCGGGCAAAGGTCCCGCCTCCAGCCGTAAGCGTCGCGTATGGCCTTCATCCATACCGCCCTTCTCAAGAAACGCGCGATATTCCCCGTCAGAGGCATCGTCCTCGGGCCTCAATTGCAAGATCAGAACCGGCTTCACGCGCCGGCCTCTTCATCTTGCTCAAAATACGCTTTCCGGGGCCGTTTCTCGCCAGAGAAACGGCCCCGAGGCGACGACGAAGTCGGCGCAAAACCTGCGCTCAATGCCCCACCCTCAACGGCTTCTCCATCCAGGCATTCTGCAAAACCACACCCCGCATCTCAACCTCCTGCCGACGCGTGACGCTCCAGCCGTGACGCGCGAAAAACGGCTCGGCCAGCAAGCTCGCCTGCGTCGTCAAGCGCGCCACCCGGCGTGCCCGCGCTCGGCTCTCCAGCACCGCGTAAAGCGTGTCAGCCACGCCTTGGCCCATCACTTCCGGCACGACAAACGCCAGATCAAGGTACCCGCCTTCATCAACCGTCATGAACCCAAGCGCCTCACCGTCTTTTTCCGCAACGACCGTATCCGCGGCACCAAGCCGAGCCGCCCACGCCTTTCCCGACGGCGGTGCCGGGGACCAGGCGAGGGTCTGAGTGTCACCATAACGTGCCCGCGCACCCTCACGCACCGCCCGGTGAAACACCATGCCCAAGGCCTCGGCATCCCGGGTCTCAAACGTCCGCACCTCCATCAGACCGCGTCCAGTGCGTGCTTCAGATCGTCGATCAAATCGCCTGCATCCTCCAGCCCGATCGAAAGCCGCACAAGCCCGGGCGTGATCCCCAGTTCGGCACGCTGGTCTTCACTCAGCCGCGAATGCGTCGTCGTTGCCGGATGGGTGATGATCGACTTCGCATCGCCCAGATTGTTGGAAATCACCACGATCTGAAGCGCGTTCAGGAACCGGAAGGCCGCCGTCTGCCCGCCTGCCAGTTCAAGCGCGATCACCGTGCCGCCCTGTTCCAACTGTCTAGCGGCCACCGCGTGGTCCGGATGGCTCTCTAACCCTGGGAAAATCACGCGTGATAACCGCGGATCGCCCTCCAGCGCCCGTGCCACCTCCAGCGCCGTCGCCGCCTGCGCGCGAACCCGCAGATCGAGCGTCTCCAGCCCCTTTAAAAGCACCCAGGCTGTAAACGGGCTCATCGCGCAGCCTGTGTGCTTGGCGAAAGGCTCGACCGTCTTCCGGATGTACTCCTCGGTCCCAAGCACCACACCGCCCAGAACACGCCCCTGCCCGTCGATATGCTTCGTCGCCGAATAAACAACCACATCCGCGCCCAACTCGATGGCGCGGCTGAAGACCGGCGTCGAAAAGACATTGTCGACGATCACCGTCGCACCGACGGCGTGCGCAATCTCGGCCACGGCGGGCAGATCGATCACCTCCAGCGTCGGGTTCGACATGCTCTCAAGGAAGACCGCCTTGGTGTCAGCCCGCACCGCCGCCCGCCACTGATCCAGATCGGTCCCATCGACGAAACTCACCTCAACCCCAAAGCGCGTCAGCACCTCTTCGAGGATGTAAAGACACGACCCGAAAAGTGCCCGGGCCGAGACCACATGGTCCCCCGCCCTCAGCATCGAAGCCAGTGAAGCGTAAACCGCCGCCATGCCGCTGGCTGTCGCAAAGCCGTCCTCGGCGCCTTCCAACCCCGCAATGCGCTCTTCGAACATGCGCACGGTCGGGTTGCCGTAGCGTGCATAGATGAACTCGTCCGGCCCCGCCTTGTCGAACCGCGCTTCTGCCTGTTCGGCACTTTCGTAGACGAACCCCTGCGTCAGGATGATCGGTTCGCTGACCTCGCCGTACTGACTGCGCCGGGTGCCCTCGTGCACCAAACGCGTCCGGGTTTTCCAATCCTTCGATGTCTTTTCTGTCATGGGGGGACGCCTCCTTTCCAAAACAAAAGCCCCCACCGCGCGAGCGCCGGGGGCGTGAAACCGTCCCTGACCTCTTTAGCGGATTATTTAACGTGGCCCGCAATCCGGTGAACAAATCGCCACGTAGCTTTGCGTACTCCGCGAGACGTAAAGCGTCAAGCCGCCGACACCAAGCGTCCTTAGGAAATCTTAAGGCTTTCTCGCCATTCTAATCGCCACGACCCAGCCCATGGACTGAGCGGCAGATGATGCATTCAGCAAGCTTCAATCGGCGACATAGCCCCAACCGGCGCAAAACCAGCGTCCCGGCGGAAGTCGACATGGATGGCGCACGGTTCAAGGCAGAAATCCGTGATATCAGCTTCGAAGGCATGCGCCTTTCGACACCGATCGAGATCGACCAGGGCACGCCCATTGCCATTCAGGCGTTGGGCCACACAATCCCGGCCATCGTCCACTGGTACCGGGACGGCGAAATTGGCGTCCATCTTCTGGAACGCCTCGAAGGCCAAACGCTGATCGCGCTCGAAAACGCTGACGACGACCTGGCCGAGTTTCGGTGACGCGGCCGGGCGTGGCTGAACCTGTTACACTTCCCAAAAGATATGCACCCAGCGGCCTTACCCTAAAAGCTCAGCGGTGCTGCAGACCAAAGCCGACACGCCTTGCGGTAGGCAATATCAACTGCGCGGGACAAAGCCGACACAACCAATGTAAGCCTCGTGATAGTCTATCGCGCTGCATACGGCAGAGAGAATTCAGTCTGAGTTGACCACAGGACGCCCCAAAACAACATCTCCGGATAGCAAATCTGCCACGAAGCGGCACCCGTTTTGCGGCTGTTTGAAATGCAGCCAGGCAGCCGATCCGAAAAGATCAGGCGCTGCCCGCAATAGATCAAAGTTGAGTAGTTCCTGTGTGATCTTGGGGGCGGCGCCTTGCGAGTTGAGAATTTTTTGTCGATCGCTTTGCGACATCGACTCCAACTGCAGGGCGTAGGCTACGTACTCTTCCGCCAGCCGGGAAATCACGCGACCGTCCAGCTCGTCAGACACCATTGCATGCACTGTCTCATGCATCAAAACCGCTTCGAACATGGCCGCACGCGAAATGGCAGCGGGGTCCTCAAGCTTTTCTGGAGCCAAGAGTATCACCAGGGAAGACAAACAATCGTATGTCCCACTGCAGCCTGGAGGAAGTAGAGCGCGGTCCGGACTGATGTGAACATAGAGCGTCTTCTTCAATCGAAGATCGCACGACGCGGCGACTTCGGAAACATGCGCAACAACCTCGCAAGCGCGCAACCTCAGGTCTTCGGTGCCGCCGTCGATCGAGACCGGATGTCGAGAGCAAACCGTGTGAGATACCGCGTTTGTCTGCACGGCAAGGCCTGCAAATGCAGCAATAACGAAAACCGGCAAATACCAGTATGCATTGCTCACCAGCTTCACTTCAATTTCTCCTTTCGGGTGGTGCAAATCCAAGATCACCCGAACTCGAATATCGAGGAGTCTTTCACCTTATCCGTGTTCGACCATGATTTGTGTCAACTGAATGTCTGCGTTGAACTTGCTCCAAGCGTTAGTGATCGAAGCAAATCTTCCCAAAGGCTGTGCGGAGTTCTAGTGAGCGGTACAATGACGGTCGGTCTTGATCCGTCTTCTGTCCAAGACGCATGCTTCTCTGACAATGCCTCTCAAAGCCAACAGAATCCGCGAGCCTTTCGTGAGCACCGCGTGAGGTCCACGTGATCCCGTGCCCGCGCCACAACCCGTTGTTTCAACGCCTGACAAACCGGCGAGCGCGGCGTGTGCCTGTTTAACAACCTTGCACCCGGTCAATTCCCGCAAAAATCCCGATGTTACACCGCCTCGCGATCCGCTGTCGTGCGTGTGAACGCAGTCGCCTTTAGCTCTTAGCCCAGCACCACCCGTGCTCGGTGCGGGGGACCGACCATGATCCCGCATTGCCCGAAACGCACATGATATGAAGGAGATGCATAATGCGTTTTGCAACACTCGTAACGGCCGCAATCCTGGCCTCGGCAACCGCGGCCTCGGCGATGAAAGCCACCGATCTCGACATCGACGGCGACGGTTTCGCCTCGATCAGCGAAGTCCGCCAGATCTTCCCCGGATTTTCCTCGAATGACTTCCGCGACATCGATGCAAACCGCGACCGTCGCCTCAGCGACCGCGAGCTGAACGCCTCGGGCGTCAGCGCCATCGTGGGCCGCTATCAGGACACCATGTCGATCGTGCACTCCCTCAGCGAAATCGACACCAATGGCGACCGTTTCGTCAGCCACGCCGAGTTGGGCGCGGTCTACAAGGGTGTGACGAAGAACGAGTTCAACCTGATCGACCTGAACAACGACAGCCGGGTCAGCGCGCAGGAACTCTACCAACCGCTCGCGCAGGCCATGGTGAACCGCTACGAGATGGGCGGCCGTGACCTGGTGACGATCATGCAAGTGGACGTCGACGACGACGCCTTCGCCAGCTTCGCCGAACTGCAGGCGTTCTTCCCGGGTCTCACCCGGTCCGAGTTCGAAATCATCGACATCAACGGCGACAACCGCCTTGGTTCGACCGAGTACTACAACCCGGAAACGCAAACGGTTCTCGACAAGAACTGATCCACTGGCGGCGTCCGGCAAGCACGTCCGGACGCCGTCTTACGCCTCGTCCTCGGGATCGGTCATATAGCGCTGCAGTGTCATGATCTGCATCCAGAGAAAGAGGAACATGAGAATTGGAAAGCCGAATGTCTCGATCTTGACCCAGGCGTCATCCGACATTGTGCGCCAGACAATCTCGTTGGCCACGGCCAGACCGGCAAAGAACCAGGCCAGCCGCGTCGTCAGCTTCATCCAGCCTTCGTGCTCCATGGGCAAGAACTCCGACATCACCCAGGCCAGATAACTCCGCCCCTGTAAAAGCCCGATCCCCAGAAGAACCGCGAACATCCCATAGACCAGCGTCGTCTTCATCTTGAAGAACCGCTCGTCATTGAACCAGACCGTCAGCCCGCCGAAAAGAACGACCATGACGATGGTAAAGACCTGCATCCGGCTCAATTTGCGCGTCAGCACCCAGAGGATGGTCATCGACGCCAGAAGGATCGGCACGAAGACACCGGCGGCCACGATGAACCCTGAATACTCGATGCCGGCGAACGTGTACGTCTCGTCCCGCATCCGCATGTATGCGACGAAAAACAGAAGCGGAGGCCCCAGTTCCAGCACCTGTTTGACAACGGGATTGATCGGCTTTTCCGCCTCGTCACCCTTGTCCATCATCTCGTCTCCATCGACCTAAAAATATCCTGGGGGAGCGCGAGGGGGCAACGCCCCCTCGCCCATCGCGACGGGCTTAGCCCGGCGCAACCCGTCCGCCCCATTCAACTATCACGGCACCCGCCGCAATCAACGCCATAAGCGCCAATCGGCGCGGCCCCACGCCCTCTTTCAACACCAGCCAGGAAATCAGGGCCGAAAACAGCACGCTCGTTTCCCGCAGCACCGCCGCCTCGCCCACCTTATCAAGCCGTGTCGCCAGCATGATCGACCCGAACGAGAAATAGGCCGTCACCGCCCCCGTCAGCCCCAGCCGGACTACATGCGCCTGAAAACGCGGCCACCGGCGTTTCAGCGCCAGCCACCCGGCTGGAAAAGCCAATCCGTCGAGGAAGAAGAACCAGGCAATGAACGTAAAGGGATCCGCCGTCGCGCGGATCACGAAGGCGTCCCATGTCGTATAAAGCGCGACCAAGCCGCCCGTCATCACCGCCAACCCCAGAGCGCGGGGCAAAAGGTTCCGGTCCAACGTCACGTGGCGCAGGTTGTAGGCCGAAAACCCGAAGATACCGCCGACCAGCAATGCGACCCCCAACCACTGAAGCGGCTGAAACACCTCGCCGAACAGAAGCCCGGCCCCAATAACCGTGAAAACCGGCGAGGTACCGCGGACCACCGGATAGACCACCAGATAGCTTCCCACCGAATAGGTCGCCGCCTGCGCCATCTTATAGCCCACATGGATCACCCATGCGATGGCCAGAAGCGGCCAGAGGTGCGGTTCGGGAAAGGGCACGAGGAACAGAAACGGCACAGCCATCGCCGAATAACTGGCATCGATCACCGTCCGCGCCGTCCAGGGGTCCGTCCGACCCTTCTGCAGCGCCCCGAAAAGCGCGTGTAACACCGCCGCCAGAAGTGCCAGGCACAGCGCCAGCGTCCGCCCAGCTTCCGTCCCTTCCAGTGAGATCAGCCAATCGGACATCCGGTCGTCAGCGAGGTGACCAGGTCACTTCCAAACTGGACAGACCTTTCCGGTCAGGCTCCCGTCCCTGCGAAATATCGTACCAAAGAACGGCTAGCGTTTGCAGAGGGATCGATTGCCCGCCCCGCAATGAAATCGTGACTGTTCCCGCCGTCTCGGACGGATATCGCGCCACCAGATCGTGAAAGCCTTTCCAGGAAAGCGTTTTGGCCGGGCCGATCACGGACCTGTCCAGCCACTGGTACATCTCCCGCCGCTGCTCCTCGGCGATCTCCGGGTCGTCCATTGCCGCTTCTAGGTCGAACCCGAAGGCTTCCGCAAGGTTGAGCGACAGGAATTGGCTTCCTCCCGTGACACCCAAACGCGCATCCACCAGCGAAGCCGTTCCGAAACCATTCTGCGCGGCGGACGGCGACGATAGATCGATCGGCTTCACCTCAGCCGAAAAAACGACAGAGGTCGCACCCTGCCCCGTCAGGTGAACCCTGCTGGCCTCGAGTGTCTCCATGCCGTCATAAAAAACCGTCGCGGTCAAATTTACGAACTCTTCCGCCACTCGGACATTGGCGACACGGAAATCCGCCGTGAAGCCGTCGCCACCTGTTCGCGCGCGCCACTCGATTTGGTCGGCCAACGCTCCCCCAACCTCGGCGATCCGGCACCAGCCATCATCGCTTACGGACGGCGACAGTTCGAGAGGCTCGAGAAACGGAAGGTATCGAATAACCTCGGCACGATACGATGTGCACTGCGCCTGCGTCATCGCTGCCACTTGTGAATTGGATAGGGCAAGCGCCAGCCATGCGCAAATCAAGCGCCTTACGCCGAACCGGCACAGCGCGCTCCTCACGCCTCCGCCCCCGTCAACGCCATCGCGAACTCCTTCGGATCGAAGGGGGCCAGATCGTCGATCTGCTCTCCGACCCCGATGGCGTGGATCGGCAGCCCGAACTTGTCGGCCAAAGCGACCAGCACACCACCCTTCGCCGTGCCATCGAGCTTGGTCATCACCAAGCCGCTCACATCCGCCACCTGCCGGAAAATATCTACTTGAGACACCGCATTCTGCCCGGTCGTCGCGTCCAGCACCAGAAGCGTATTATGCGGCGCGGTCTGGTCTTTCTTGCGAATAACACGAACGATCTTGGCCAGTTCCTCCATCAGGTCCTGCCGGTTCTGAAGCCGCCCGGCAGTGTCGATCATCAACAGATCAGCACCCTCCGCCTCGGCCCGTGTCATCGCGTCGAACGCAAGTGATGCCGGGTCCGATCCTTCGGGCGCCGTCATGACCGGCACACCGGCCCGGTCGCCCCAGACCTGCAATTGTTCGACCGCTGCCGCGCGAAACGTGTCTCCGGCCGCGATCACCACCGATTTGCCCGCCGCCTTGAATTGGCTCGCCAGCTTGCCAATGGTCGTCGTCTTGCCCGAGCCGTTGACCCCCACCACCAACACCACCTGCGGACGCTTCGTGAAAAGCGGCATAGGCTTCGCCACAGGCTCCATGATGCGCGCGATCTCGTCCGACATGAGCGTCTTCAATTCCGCCGTCGAATACCGATTGCCGAACCGGCCTTCCGCCATGTTCGCGGTCACCCGCATCGCGGTATCGACGCCCATGTCGGACGTGATCAGAAGCTCTTCGATCTGTTCCAGCATCTCGTCATCCAGCGCCCGGCGCACCACGGGCGCGGTGGTGGTCCGCCCCAGCATGCGCCCAAGCAGGCCGGGTTTGCTTGCGGGCTCGGGGTCCTGTGGCGCGGTGGGTTCCGGCGCCGCTACAGGCCCCGGCGTTACCTCCTTCGCCTCAACCTGTGGCTCTGGCTCTGGCTCTGGCTCTGGCTCTGGCTCTGGCTCTGGCTCTGGCTCTGAAGGAGCCGACGGCACGGCCTCTCCGGCGTCAAGGGACGCTTCAACCGTCTCCTCGACCTCCGCTGCCTCCTCGACACCCCCCTCTTCGACAATCGCCTCCAACCCTTCGTCGATCTTCGACGAGGACTTGAACAATCGCTCTTTCAGCTTCGAAAAAAATGCCATGGAACGCACCTAAACTGCCCGGCCTGAACTTGGAAGACCCTGCTGCGACAAGCCCACTTCCCAAACGGCATTTGATGTGGCAGCCTTCTTGCCATGAAAGTGCTCGTGTTTCTGATTTCCCTTCTACCGCTCGCGGCCAACGCCGGCGACAGACCGATCTCGGCCGAGGAGTTCGAACGCCTCGTCACCGGAAAAACCTACACCTACGCCAAAAGCGGCATCGCTTACGGGGCGGAGGCCTATCTTCCCAACCGCCGCGTTCAGTGGACGTTTCTGGACGGCGAGTGTTCGGAAGGCGAATGGTTTGTCTCGAACGAACAGATCTGCTTCGTCTATGACGACATCCCCGGCGAGCAATGCTGGAATTTCTACCTCGACGGCGGTCGTCTTCAGGCAGAGTACGTTGGCGATGGCGCCCCGAGCCGGCTTTACGAAACAAAACGGCAATCGGAGCCGCTTGTCTGCCTTGGCCCCAAGATCGGCGTCTGATCTGTTTGAAGACTTTCCCACCATGAGGGGCGCTGCCCCTCGCCCTTCGGGCTCACCCCGGGATATTTTCGAACAGGCGAAGGCGAATTTGACTCAAATTTTCTGCATACAGATCGCGGTTGCAGAGGCGACCCTGTCTCTCAGAGAGGTCCTTCTTCCTGTTTCAAATACTCCGGCGGGTTTGGCCGTAGGCCAAAGGGGCAGAGCCCCAAATAAGCACGCCTGATGAGGGCAGCGGCCGGCCGCCCTAGAAAAGCGACCCTTGGTCCGACCCGTCGGGCTTTGTCGCGGCGGACTTGCGTTTCGTCCCTTCGGCCTGCACATCGACGCGACCATCCTGAAACTCGATCTCCAGCGCCGCGCCGCGCGCGTCCGCGACTTTCGTGACGATCGTCGCCGCTTTGCGCACCACCGCAAACCCCCGCTTCAGGGTCGCCTCGTACCCAAGAGTGCTGCGCATGCGGTCTAGCGCCGCCAGACGCTCGGACAAGCGGGTCAGCCGCGCGCCTGTGGCGGCCTCCATGCGCGTTCCGGCCCGCGCCACGTCTTGCGTCAACTGGGCGACACGGTTCGAAATCGGCTCGGACCGAAGCCGCACCGCAGCTAGCCGCTCCCGCCGCAGGGTGACCGCACGCGTCAGCCCCGCAGGCAACCGCCCGGCGCGATCGCTCACACGCTCCCGCAAGGCTGCCAAGCGATTGGACAACACTCCCGGTCGCAATCGCGCGCTTCCCGCCTCCAGCCGTGCGCGCTTGCGTTCAACCGCGCGTTCCAGCCCCCGACGCAGGCCCTCCTCCGCACGGTCCAGCCGTTGGCGCGGATCGTTCAAAAGCGCGTCCGCCCGCGGCAGCAGACGCGAGACGTCGCTCAGCCGTTGCCGCCGCCGCTCCAGCCCTTGGCCTGCGGCGCGCGCCAGCCGCGCGTCCTGCCCTTCGACCCAGGCCAGAAGGTCAAGCCGCACCGGCACCGCCATCTCGGCCGCCGCCGTCGGCGTTGGCGCGCGCCGGTCGGCAGCAAAGTCGATCAGTGTCGTGTCGGTCTCGTGCCCCACGGCCGAAATGAGAGGGATCTCGCTCGCCGCCGCCGCCCGCGCCACGGCCTCTTCGTTGAAACCCCAAAGGTCCTCGATCGAGCCACCGCCCCGCGCCACGATCAGCACATCCGGCCGTGGCAGGGCGCCCCCCGGTGTCAGCGCGTTAAACCCCTCGATGGCGCGCACCACATCGGGCGCGCATTGCTGCCCTTGCACTGCCACCGGCCAGATCAGCACCTTCCGGGGAAACCGGTCGCGCAACCGGTGCAGAATGTCCCGTATGACCGCTCCCTGAGGCGAGGTCACGACACCGATGATGTCCGGCAGATACGGCAGTGGCCGCTTCCGCTCCGGCGCGAAAAGCCCCTCCGCCGCCAAGGCCTTCTTGCGCTTCTCCAGCATCGCCATCAGCGCGCCTTCGCCCGCGATGGACACCCGCTGCGCGTTCAGCCCGAACTTCGACTGCATGCCGCTGGCGGTCATCTTGCCCTCGGCAAAGACCTCCATCCCCTCTTCCGGCATCGTGCCGATGTCACGCAACTGTCCTTTCCAGGTCATGCAGGACAGGACCGATTTGTCGTCCTTCAGATCGAAATACAGATGACCTGACCGCGCATGCACCACGCGCCCTACTTCGCCACGCACGCGCACCCAGCCCAATTCGCTCTCGATCAGCTTCCGGACCCGACCCGCGATCTCGCTGACGGTGAATTCGGGCGCATTGCTGCCCGTCGACGGCTCATCTTCGAAAAGATCACTCATGCCACAAGCTTACGTCACTCGGCGAGGACAGAAAATGCGCATTTTCTGTCCCAATTTCCCTGCAGAAATCGGGACCGGCAGTGGACGTCAGCGCGCCGCTCCGTTATCGGGCTGGCCCATGAACATCCTGATCCTCGGCGGCGGCGGCCGCGAACACAGCCTGGCCTGGGCGGTGAAACAGAACCCAAAATGCGACCGGCTGATCGTGGCCCCCGGCAACGCGGGCATCGCGGACATCGCCTGGTGTGCGGACCTCGACATCGAAGACGGCACAGCGGTTGTCGAATTCGCCGAAGCCCACGCCGTCGACTTCATCATCATCGGCCCCGAAGCTCCGCTTGCCGCCGGAGTCTCGGACGACCTCCGCGCCGCGGGCTTCCTGACCTTCGGCCCCTCGAAGGCGGCCGCGCAGCTCGAAGCCTCGAAGGCCTTCACCAAGGAAATCTGCGACGCCGCCGGGGCCCCCACCGCTGCCTGGGCGCGCTTCGACAACGCCGACGCCGCCAAGGCGCATGTGGAAGCAAAGGGCGCGCCCATTGTCGTCAAGGCCGACGGCCTCGCCGCCGGAAAGGGCGTCATCGTCGCGATGACCGAAGACGAGGCCACAGCGGCCATCGACGACATGTTTTCCGGCACTTTCGGCGCCGCCGGAGCCGAAGTCGTCATCGAAGAATTCATGACAGGCGAAGAAGCCTCCTATTTCGTCCTCGCCGATGGCGAAACCGCGCTCGCCATCGGCACGGCGCAGGATCACAAGCGGATCGGCGAAGGCGACACCGGCCCCAACACCGGCGGCATGGGCGCCTATTCCCCGGCGCCGGTTCTGTCGGATGATGTCGCCCGCCGCGCCATGACCCGGATCGTCGAACCGACACTCGCCGAAATGGCGCGCCGCGACACGCCCTACACCGGCGTCCTCTATGTCGGGCTGATGATCGAAAACGGCGAGCCTCGCCTTGTCGAATACAACGTCCGTTTCGGCGATCCGGAATGTCAGGTCCTGATGATGCGCCTTGGCGGTCAGGCGCTCGATCTGATGCAGGCCGCTGCCGAAGGCCGACTGTCCGAAAAGGAAGTCCATTGGGCCGACGACCACGCCATGACCGTCGTGCTCGCAGCCGAAGGCTATCCGGGCAGTTACCATAAAGGCAGCGCGATCGGCGGCCTCGACACTGTGGACGAGGATTCGCACCACATGGTCTTTCACGCGGGCACCGCCGAGGTCGACGGACGGCTTGTGGCCAATGGCGGCCGGGTGCTGAACGCCACGGCTCGGGGCGGCACCCTGCAAGAGGCCCGCGATGCGGCCTATGCCATGATCGACAGCATCGATTGGCCGGAAGGCATCTGTCGCCGCGACATTGGATGGCGCGTGCTCGACGCAAGCTGATGTTGCCGCGCCTTTGCGCGCGGGTCAAAATGGGGGACGCTGCCCCCGCTCGCTGATGTTCGCCCCCCCGGGATTTTCACAGGTCGATGGAGATCAGCGGGGCCAAGCGGCGACGGTCGAGCAATGCGCCAATTAATCGTGTGCGCGCATCGAGCGCGCCTTTTGGAAGCGCTCCGCTTGCCTTGCAGACGTTCGTCCACTACATGAGGCGCGTTGCAACGGAGGCTTCCCGCGTGGAAAACGTCATTCTCATCGTTCACCTCATCCTGGCGCTCTGCCTGATCGGGGTCGTGCTGCTTCAGCGTTCGGAAGGCGGCGGACTTGGCCTTGGCGGCGGCGGCGGTGGCGGGCTTGTCAGCGCGCGTGGTGCCGCGACCGCTTTGGGAAAAGTCACATGGGCCTTCGCAATCGCCTTCATCTGCACGTCGATCACGCTCACGATCATCGCGGCGCAGAACGCGGCAAGCGGCTCCGTACTGGATCGCATTGGCGGCGATGCGCCCGCCTCGCAGGCGACCACACCGGAATTGCCCTCGGGCGAGTCGCTTCTTCCGCCGGTTTCCGGTGATGGCGGCGGCCTTGGCCTGCCCCGCGCCGACGAGTAAAGCGGTACGTGACGTCCCAGCAACAAAAGCGGGATGAGTTCAAACCAAAACCCCCGAGGCTGGCCCCTGGGGTTTTCTTTTTGGGGAAATGCTCATTCGGTTCTGCAGCGTTCAGACAGAGCGGCGACGGCGGATCAGGCCAAGCATCAGCAGGCCACCAAGTGCCAAGGGTGCTGACGCCGGCAGCGGCACGGGATTGATCGTTTCAGCCTCGCGCACCAGCCCATAGGCATCGTAGGCGATATCAAAGAATTCGCGGCGCGGCGCAAAGGCCTCGACGGCAAAGAAATAGGTCCCGGCCCCCAACACTTCGCCGTTGGCAAATGCGCCGCCGCTACCGACGCCGTACTCTTCGCCAAGGATCGCATCACCGCCCGTGGTCAGGATACCCGCCCAATAGGTCACGCCGAGGCCAAGGCC
>JASJDQ010000086.1 GCA_030065075.1 Paracoccaceae bacterium
TCCGCCAATCTCGGGTTCCTGTTCACGGACCGGCCCTTGCCGGACGCGATACGCGCTGCCAAAGCCGCTGGGTTCGACGCGGTCGAATGCCATTGGCCCTATGACACCCCGCCGTCAGAGATCAAAGCGGCGCTGTCCGAAACGGGATTGCCGATGCTGGGCCTCAATACGCGGCGAGGCGACGTTGAAAACGGCGAAAACGGCCTTGCCGCCCTGCCGGGGCGCGTAGAGGAAGCCCGCGCCGCCATCAACGAGGCCATTGCTTATGCCGTCGAGGTCGGTGCCAGATGCGTCCATGTCATGGCAGGCTTTGATGAAAGTGAGGTAGGCAACAAGACGTTCATCGACAACCTGACTTACGCTTGCGGCCAGGCCGCGCAGCACGGGCTGACCATCCTGATCGAACCGCTCAACCGCCATGACGCGCCGGGATATTTCCTGAAAACAACGGACCAAGCGGCCGAGATCATCCAGGCTGTGGGCGCGCCCAACCTGAAGCTGATGTTCGACTGCTATCATGTGGGCAGAACGGAAGGCGACCTGATGACCCGTCTTCGGACGCTTCTCCCAATCATTGGGCACATTCAGTTTGCATCCGTCCCGGACCGGGGTCCGCCCGATCGTGGCGAAATCGACTATGGGGCGGTGTTTGCCGAAATCGATGCCTTGGGTTGGACGGCTCCTTTGGGTGCGGAATACAAGCCAACCGGGGCGACGGAGGAGTCCCTGGACTGGCTGAAACCCTTTTCGGACGATCGCCAGTGATCCAACACCCACCTTCCTGACTGCACCGCATAGCGGTTATCGAGGCGGGGTTAGCTTCAACTGTGCGTTCCTTGTAAAATCAGCCGCGAAACGCAGTGGAACAGAGTTTCATGTTGCCGCGCCGAAACTGGTAGCAATGGTCCCCTTCGCGAGTCTCCGGGCGACGACCTCGACCTGCCCGTCGTTTGGGCCGAACCGTCGATTGGTTTCAGCAACCTGTGGCTCGAACGTGCGTTCGTTGGGCGGCAAGACGCGGGTCGGACAACTTTTGATGATCGCGGGTGCGATGTCTGCGGTTGCTTTTCGCCAGCCTGAGACCGATCAATCTGAATGGCCCATTGCCGACATCCGAATGCAGCAAAACCACTCCCTAGCGTCGCCGTTTGCGCACATGGCTGCATCTTGGTTTCTTGAGCGACCAGAGTGTGGATTCGCGGACTGATCCCGGCAAACCCAAAAAGATATTCAAGTCCTTCCCGACCGGCAAGCGACAAGCTTGTCAGCCGCCGTCGCGCCGACCGATCTCGTTCAGCAGCCATTCTGCCCGCTCTTGCTGAGCCATTGCTACCTCAAGCTTCCTTTCCAAGCGGGCACGCTTTTGCGGTGAGCTAGCCGACGCGATCTCTTCCCCAAGCTCGTCCGACTTGTTGCGCAGTTTCTCCAGGACCTTTTCCACATGACTGGGCTTGATCTTGCTCGCCTTGCCGTTCTCAAGCCGCTTGTCGTACTCGGCGACTTTCGCCGCAAGATTTTTCAGACCCATACTCAGCCTCCCACTATCATCAATTACGTTACCCACTATCTCTCTTTCATGACGGCTCCGTGACACGCGTCACGTACGTCCGACGTGTCCACACGCTACGGATTGGCCAGCGGCTCGCCCAATTCTTCCTCCTCGAGCGACAGAAGTTGTTCGACCTCGGCAATGGCGCTGTCGCGCTCGATGTAGTACCTCCGGGCCGCTTCGATCAGGTCGCGCATGGCATTGTAGGCATATCCGGCGTCATTCAGAAAGGATGTCGCGGCGGTGGGGCTGAGATCGCCGCTCCGGATCAGCGCATCGACGCGCTCCGTCGTCGACCGCGCCGCGTCTTCGATCTGCACGCGTTCCTGATCGAGCCAAAGCGCACTGCGATCCTCGGGCGCGGCAAGGCCCAGTTTATGAACCTCGACGGTGATCCGTGCGATCTCGGTGCGCAGCCCGTCATACAGTTCTGTGACGGTCCCTTGCGGCCGTGTCGTGTAGCGAAGAATGTTCTTGCGCAGGTGCTTTACGGATTTCACTGCCTTGACGATATCGCCCGCAATGTCACGCAAGGCATAGACCCGGTTGGCGATTTCGGGAGGAAGGCGCTTGTCTCCGGCACGCGTGGCGAACTCGACGATCGCCGAATAGAGTGTTTTCACCCGGTGTTCGTAGCCCTCGTCGATGTCCAAATCGATCAGCGTCCGGCTTCCGCGCACTGTGCCCGCGATGTCATCGGTCGAAAAGACCTGCTCACGGTGCAGGTTCAGACCATGCAGGATCAACTCTGCGGCGTTCTCGTACAGATGAAGGACTTCCTTTCTGAGCGCGATTTCAAGCGTTTGCGGGAATTCGTCGACCGCCTCGTTCAGGAAATGCGGACGGCTCACGTCTGGCAGGGGCTCAAGAATGCGGCGTTCGAGAAACGCGATCAGCCTGGTCAGCAGCGGTAGCATCAGAGCGACACCGAGCACGTTGAAGATCGTATGAAAGACGGCGAGCTTCATCGCAAAATCGCCGGATGCGATCCCGACGCCCGCACTGATCCAGTCCACCGCCTCGCGCAGCGGTGAGATGAAGACTAGGGCGACCAAGGCGGTCAGAGTGTTGAAGATAAGATGAGCAAGCGCCAGCCGCTTGCCCTGGAAGTTCGCGCCGACCGAGCCGATGATTGCCGTGATCGTGGTACCGATATTGGCGCCGATCGCCAGTGCGAGCGCGTTCTCATAGCTGATCTGGCCCGCAGCGAGGGCCGTGAGGATCAAGACCATCGTGGCGTGGCTCGACTGCATGACCACGGTCGCGAAAGTGCCTATCAGTGAATAGACAAAGAGGCCGACCAGACCGGACAGGGCAAATCTAGTCAGATCGATCTGATCCTTGAAGGCGTCGAATCCCTCTTTCATGTGATGGATGCCAAGGAACAGGAAACCGAGACCGGCCAGCGCATAGCCGATGCCGCGCAACGCTTTCGATTTCTGGAACACCAGAACGATGCTCAGTGCGATCATTGGCATCGCGTAGGCCGCGATGTTGACCTTGAGGCCAAGACCGGCAACCAGCCAGGCCCCGGTGGTCGTTCCGATATTTGCCCCGAATATGATCCCGACCCCGCCGATCAACGAAATCAGCCCGGCGCTCAGAAACGAAATGGTGATGACCGAGACTAGCGAACTCGATTGCAGCAGCGTTGTCGAGACGATCCCGAAAGTGATCGCCCGGGGCGTCGAGCCCGTCGCCCGTTCCAGGACCCGCTCGAGCGTGCCGCCGCCAAACAACTTGAAGCCGTCCTCGAGCATCAGCATGCCGAAAAGGAAAATTGCAATGCCGGCTGCGATCTCTTGGAAATCTTGGCTGAACCAAAAGGCCAAGAACAGCGCGGCGATGGCAACCGGAAGATAGTAGCGGGTCATTCCGGCAGCCCCGCCCGAAGCGTCGCCACCGTCACCGGCAAAGACCGGCCCTCGGCATATGCGGGTATCTGAACCACTTCTTCGATCAGCGGGCGGCCTCCGCTCCTGTCATTCGTTGCCCTTTCGAGACATAGCGAGCTCTGTCTTTGCCGTCCTTGACCTGTGTCATTTCAGATTTGGTCGCGCCGGGGATGATCCCATTGCCGTTCGGGTGGCAAAGGGGAGCTGCATCTTGTTGAGAACCGAAAATATCGAATCCGCCGTACAACGAAATCGGGATGAGCTGTTCCGCTTTGGGACGGCGCTGATTTTCATCGTCGGCATCATGCTGTTCACCATCGTGCGTACCGATGGTGGCGTCGACGGAACGCTTCTGGTCGTGGCCGCAATGATCGGCGGCTACATGGCGATGAACATCGGCGCAAACGATGTGGCGAACAACGTGGGTCCCGCTGTGGGGTCCCAGGCCATCACCCTGACCGGCGCCATCATCATCGCGGCCATCTTCGAGGCAGGCGGCGCGCTGATCGCCGGAGGTGATGTCGTCGGCACCATCAAAAGCGGCATCATCGACCCCGATCTGGTCGCTGACCGAGACACCTTCATCTGGCTCATGATCGCCGCTCTTCTGGCGGCTGCGGTGTGGCTCAACTTTGCCACCGCGATCGGTGCGCCGGTGTCCACCACGCATTCGATCGTTGGCGGTGTGCTTGGCGCGGGGATAGCGGCGGCTGGCTGGAACATCGCGAACTGGTTCGTGGTGGGTCAGATCGCGGCAAGCTGGGTGATCTCACCGGTCTTGGGCGGGCTGATCGCGGCGGGCTTTCTCTACATCATCAAGCGCACCATCACCTACCAGAGGGACGTGCTAGGCGCGGCCAACCGCATGGTGCCTATTCTGGTGGCGATCATGGCCTGGGCCTTTGCCACGTACCTGATGCTGAAAGGCGTCAAGAAGATCGTCGCGGTGTCTTTCCCCGTTGCAGTGCTTATAGGCATTGTGGTGGCCGCTGGCGTCTACGTGATCATTCGGCCCCACATCGCGCGCATGACCACGAAGCTCGAGAACCACAAGTCCAGCGTCAACGAACTCTTTACCATCCCGCTCATCTTCGCGGCCGCTCTTCTGAGCTTTGCCCACGGTGCGAATGACGTCGCCAACGCCGTGGGCCCGCTTGCCGGGATCAACGAGGCGATCGTCGCGGGCGGAATTTCCACGAAAGCCGGCATCCCGCTTTGGGTCATGGCGGTGGGTGCAATCGGGATTTCATTGGGGCTGGCACTTTACGGACCGAAGCTGATCCGGACCGTTGGCAGCGAGATCACGGAACTCGACAAGATGCGTGCGTTTTGTATCGCCATGGCGGCAGCGATCACCGTAATCATCGCCTCGCAGCTCGGGCTGCCCGTCAGTTCGACGCACATCGCGGTCGGTGGTGTCTTCGGTGTCGGCTTCCTGCGCGAATACATCAAGTCGAACTATGCGCGCATGCTCGACGAAATCCGGGACCACCACGCCGAGAACGACCCCGAGGCCGTCGAGAAATTTCTGGCAGAATTCGAAGAAGCAGACGTGACAGCAAAGGGCGATATGTTGCGCCGGATGAAGGCGCAAGCAGCCGAAGACCGACTGCTCGCAAAGCAAGAGCGCCGGGCGCTAGGGCGTGTCCATCGGGTAGAACTCGTGAAGCGCAACCTCCTTCTGCGCATCGCTGCGGCCTGGATCATCACGGTTCCGCTGGCAGCGGTTCTTGCTGCAATGTTCTTCTACATGATCCGCGGGATGTTGCTGCCTTGACTGGGCCGTCGAATACGCCGCCGTGAAAACCTGGCTTCCAAGGGCCGGGACACATGCCTCCGCCAGTCCCGGAAACACTATTAGAGAAGCGCCAAATCACTGGCCCAGAAACAGGGGGCTAGACAGCGATCTGCTTGAATTGACTTCGAAGGGACGAGTGGCTTCATGAGGTTCTGACCGAAACTGGCCTCGCAACCATAAACTGGGAGCTGGTTTCAACATAAAGAGCACATAGTGTTGACCGACTGGTCGGAGCTTTCCTGAACCCTCGTTTGCGACGCATTCCGGCGTTCAGCCAGGCGGTCTAAATCACAAAGCTATCCATTCACCGCTGTCTACCTGTCTTCGCTCCCCGGAGGTAGACTGCCTCAATTCGTGTACGGTATGTGTGAAACACGGTCCCGGAAACCAAATTGCGGATCATAGGAGAGCCAAGAATGCCCTTCAACGCAGCCACCAAGGCCGCGCGTTTCTCAGTCGCGCCCATGATGGATTGGACCGACCGCCATTGCCGCTATCTGCACCGTCTGATGTCGCGTCAGGCGCTTCTTTACACCGAAATGGTGACGGCGCCCGCGCTGGTGCGGGGTGGCGCGGTACATCTGCTGCGGTTCGACCCGGCCGAGCATCCGGTCGCGCTCCAACTCGGCGGCTCGGACCCTGCCGAACTCGCGGATGCCGCACGCCTCGGTGCGAAGGAAGGCTATGACGAGATTAACCTCAACGTTGGCTGCCCGTCCGACCGCGTACAATCCGGCACGTTCGGGGCGATCCTTATGAAAACCCCGGATCTGGTGGCAAGCTGTGTGCGTGCAATGTTGGATGCGGTCGATGTGCCTGTTACGGTCAAATGCCGGATCGGCGTTGACGACCAGGACCCCGAAGTCGTGCTGCCGGATTTCCTGGCGCGGATGCGCGATGCGGGTGTGACGCGGGTTGCCATTCATGCCCGCAAGGCGTGGCTTCAGGGCCTGAGCCCCAAGGAAAACCGGGATATCCCGCCGCTCGATTACCCGCTCGTCCACCGCATGGTCGAGGCCTTTCCAGAGCTTTCGATCTCCATCAACGGCGGCATCGGATCGCTCGACGAGGCCGAGCAGCACCTCGCCGCCGGGGTCGAAGGCGTCATGATCGGGCGTGCCGCATATCAGAAACCCTGGGCCATTCTGGGCGAGGCCGACCGCCGCATCTGGGACGAAGAACCGCCATTTGCAGACCCGCAAGAGGTCGTCCAGGCCATGCTGCCGTACATCCAGCGCCACCTGGACGAAGGTGGGCGGCTCCACGCCGTGACCCGCCACATGCTGGGCCTTTTCGCAGGTCGCCCCGGCGCGCGCGCCTGGCGGCGGGACCTCTCTGAAGGGTCACACATTGCGGATGCTGGCATCGACGTCGTGGCTGCCGCGCTGGAACGCGTCGCCAACGGACCGCTTGCCGCCGAGTAGCGCAGGCCGCCAGCGCCTCAGCCACCCACGCGGATCAGCGGTTGGTGCAGGCTGACCGTCGGGCGGTTGGTTCATCTGCTGGGCAACCGGCACTGCCAAATCGGCGGGGCATCAGGAAACAGATGCTGACGAAGCAGTTGCGAGAGTTGGAAGCCAGCGAACTTATCAGCCGCACGGTCATTGCCGAGGTGTCGCCGCGCGCCGATGACCGACAAGGGTCATGCGGTCCTGCCGATCATTGATCAGATGCGGCAATGGCGCGATGCCAACCTTCGCCAATCTGCCTAGCCGAGGCGATACACGCGATGCGCTTCCGGATCAGAGGTGTCGAAGGGCAGGGCGTCAAGAGCGGCCCAAAGCGCGTCCGGCAATTCCGCGCTGGCCCAGTCCAACGTTTCGCGAATACGCTCGGGCCTTGAGACGCCGCAGATGGTCGATGCAATGCGGCTGTCCCGCATCGAGAACTGCAATGCGGCAGCCCCCGGGGCCACGCCATATACCGCGCAAAGCGCCTCGATCCGGCGCACAGGCGCCAGGGCGTCCTCATCCGCAGGCGAATAGCTGATCCGCGGCATCACGCTTGCCCCCTTGGCCAACACACCGCCCGCATAGGGCGCAGCGTTCAGGATCGCCATGCCCTGGCTTTCGGCATAGGCAAAGATGTCCTCTGCCGAACGATTGATCAGCGTCCAGCGATTGTGGCTGATGAGCGTGTCAAACGGCCAATCCTGTAAAAGCTTTAGCATCAGATCGTTCTTGCCCATCGCCAGGCCGACGGCATCTGCCAGCCCCTCTTCCTTGATCTTGAAAAGCTCGTCCATCGCGCCGCCGTCGCGCGTGATTTCCGACAGATCCGCCGCATGCTCGGGGTCGTGCAGATGAAGCACCTGCACCCGGTCCAGCCCCAACCGCGTCAGGCTTTCCTCCAGCGAGCGGCGCGCGCGGTCCGCGTCGAAGCGCCCGGTCTCCGTATCCCGGTCCAGCTTGGTCGATATGACGAATCCCTCCGGCAAACCGCCAAACGCTTTCAGCGCCTCGCCGATCCGGGCCTCGCTGCGGCCGAACCCGTAATTGTTGGATGTATCGATGAAATTGACGTCGCTTTCGAAGATCGCCTGAAACGTATCGTGGGCCTGCGTCTCGCTCACATCGTAGCCATAGGTACCCGGCATGTGCCCAAGGCCGGAAGTCCCGAAGCAGATCGGCGTGACCTCGACCGGCGTGTTCTTGATTCTGATCCGCTTCATAAGTCTCCCCCCACCGCAAGGACCGCAACAAATATGGGCGGTATTTGACACGGTTCCCGCTGAATTCGCAAAAAATTGGCAGCTCTGTTGATAACTTTTGTGGAAAGGCTGGGGACCGTTACGAAAGGCTTGCAGAATCGATCAGTCCACGCGTAGCTGAGCTATGGAGTGGGATTCCGCAATCGCCAATGGTGCCGACATCGCGGCCAAGATCGCCGACCTTCAGGCCGATGAGCTCGACACCTTTTTCCGCAATCATTTGCGCCGCCGTGACTTGCACCAAGTTGTGGCGAACCTGAATGAAGCGGCGCTGTCCAAGGACCATTCCGGGTCAGAGAGGGCGCGCAAGGCTTTGAAACGGCTAGGTTTTCCGGACTGATCTGATATCATCCGGTTGAAGCCCCTTGCCGCGTGGGACACGCGATTCTCAGTTGATTTCAGGCTCGGGCACCGGAGCACCGAATTCGGTGCGCAGGAAATCGAAATCACAGCCCTTGTCCGCCTGTTCGATATGGCGCGTGAACATCCAGCCATATCCCCGTTCATACCGCGGCTCCGGCTTGACCCAGGCCGCGCGCCGCGCGTCCAGTTCCTCGGCACTCAGATCGACTTCCAGCACCCGGTTCGGCACATCCAGCCGGATCCGGTCGCCCGTTCGGATCAGGGCCAGCGGTCCGCCCACGAACGCCTCGGGCGCCACATGCAGCACGCAGGCCCCGTAGGATGTCCCGGACATGCGCGCATCCGACAGCCGAACCATGTCGCGATGTCCGGCCTTCAAAAGCGCCTTCGGCATCGGGATCATCCCCCACTCGGGCATGCCCGGACCCCCCTGGGGCCCCGCGTTCCGCAGGACCAGCACGTGGTCGGGCCCCATCGGATAGTCCTCATCGTCTATGATCGCCTTCATCTCGGCATAGCTGTCGGCGACGATGGCGGGGCCTTCGTGCACATGGAATTTCGGATCGCAGGCGGCGGGTTTGATGACCGCACCGTCCGGCGCCAGATTGCCCCGCAACACCGCAAGCGAGCCCTCGTGATAGACGGGGTTCGACAGCGACCGAATGACATCCGGGTTGTGGTTCTCCGCCCCCTTGATCCCGTCGCCCAGCGTCTCTCCCGTCACGGTCAGCGCGCTCAGGTCCAGCTTGTCGCCCAGTTCAACCATCAGCGCAGGCAATCCTCCCGCGTAAAAGAAATCCTCCATCAGGTATTCGGACCCCGACGGTCGGATATTCGCGATCACCGGTGTCTCGTGGCCCACCGCGTCCAGATCGTCCAGACCCCAGTCGACGCCTGCGCGCCGTGCCATGGCGATCAGATGGATGATGGCATTGGTCGAACATCCGGTGGCCATGGCGACCGTTGTCGCGTTCCGCGTCGCGGTTGGCGTGATGATCTTGTCGGGCGTCAGATCCTCCCAAACCATATCGACGATCCGGCGACCGCAAGCAGCCGACATACGCTTGTGCGCGGCATCGGGCGCCGGGATCGACGAAGCGCCGGGCAGGGTCAGGCCAAACGCCTCGGCAATCGACATCATGGTCGATGCCGTGCCCATCGTCATGCAGGTCCCATAGCTCCTCGCAATGCCGCCTTGCACGCCAAGCCATTGATCTTTGGTGATATTGCCCGCACGCCGCTCGTCCCAATACTTCCAGACGTCGGTGCCCGAACCCAGCTTCTCGCCGGCGAAATTCCCACGCAACATCGCGCCCGCGGGCAGGAAGATGAACGGCAGCCCCATGCTGATCGCCCCCATCACCAGCGCAGGTGTGGACTTGTCGCAGCCCCCCATCAGCACCGCGCCATCGACGGGGTGAGACCGCAGAACCTCCTCCACCTCCATCGCACCAAGGTTGCGGTAAAGCATCGAGGTCGGCTTCAGAAACTGCTCGGCAAAGTCGGGCACCGGCAGCTCCACCGGGGCCCCCCCGGCCTGCAGCACGCCGCGCTTCACCCACTCGGCCCGGTCGCGCAAATGGTGATGGCAGGGCGACAAATCCGACCAGGTGTTCAGAATGGCGATGATCGGCTTGCCGTCCCAATCGTGTTCGTCCAACCCCATCTGCATGGCTCGGCTTCGGTGCCCCATTGACCGCAAATCGTCAGGCGCAAACCAGCGGGCCGAACGCAGGTCCTCGGGTTTCTTGGCTCTTCTGTCGCCTGTCATGCTGCCCCCCAACCAGTTGTCCTTCGCGGTCCCCCCACTTGACCACCTAAAGGCGACGGGCGAAACCCTTTGTCATTCGAAGGATCACCCGGACACCCATTTGACCGACGCCCACACCTCTGCCACCGAACGGGTCTATGAAGCGCTTCGTGCGGCGATCGTGACGCGTTCGCTGTTGCCCGGGCAAACGCTGTCACGGAGCGACCTCGCCCGGGAACACGGCGTCAGTCCCACACCGTTGCGAGAGGCCATGCTGCGTCTGGAGCGCGAAGGTTTCATTGCCGTCTTCCCCCAATCACGCACCGTCGTCACCCACATCGACGTCGCCGAGGTGCACCAGATGCACGTCCTCCGCACGGCGCTCGAAAGCGAAGTCGTGACTCGTCTGGCCCGACGACGAACGCCGCCCGATCTCGGCGCGGCGCGGGCGGCCTGCACGGGCGATGTGCAAGTCCCGAAAGACTTTCCGGCCCGCGATGACGCCTACCACCAGGCGCTCTTCGAGGCCGCCGGGCTCAGCCTCCTCTGGTCCAAAACCGCCGCGCTCTATGGCGCGCTCGATCGCTGCCACGCGCTCGCCTCGCCTTCACCGGATGACATCGCGCGGGCAATTGCGTTTCACAAGGACATCCTGGCCCGGATCGAGGCCCGCGACCCGGACGGCGCGGTGCAGGCCATGCGCGCCCATCTGACGGACGGCATTGCGGGCCTTGCCGAGTGGCAAAAGACGCACCCCGAGCTCTTCACGCCGACCGCCTAAAGCAGCCCCGCATCCACGACGAAGCTTTGCTTGGTGATCATCCGTGCGTCGTCAGAGGCCAGGAAAAGCGCCATGCGCGCGATCTCTCCACCGTCCATGGCGCGCTTCAGCAGTTGCTTGTCCACCAGCGCCTGCACATCCGCCTCGGTCGGGTACCAAAGCGCGCGCTGCTTTTCGGTAAAGATCGCGCCGGGCTCGATCGCATTCACCCGGATGTTGTCCGCCCCAAACGCATCGGCCAGCGATAACGTCAGCCCCAGAACGCCCGCCTTGGCGGTGGCATAAGGCACCATATCGCCGCCCGCCAACCGCCAGACGATGGACGAGACATTGATGATCGACCCGCCACCTGCTGCCGCCATGCCAGCGCGGACGGCTTGCGCCGCAAAAAACTGGGCGCGCAAATTCACGTTCTGGCTGGCGTCCCAATCCTCGGTCGTGACCTCGTCCACCGCCTCGCGCTTGTCGTTCGCGGCATTGTTCACCAGTACCCAAAATGTGCCCAAGTCGCCTTCCAACTCCGAAATCGCCGCCTTGAGCGCCGGGACATCGGTGATATCCGCCATCGCAAACCGGGCACCCGTCTCATCCGCCAAGGCCTGGCCTGCATCGGCCTGCAAATCCACGAATCCAACCTTCGCACCCTGACCGGCAAAGGCCCGAACGATCTCGGCCCCGATGCCCGTCGCGCCGCCCGTGACCAGCACGGGCACGTCATCAAGCGAGGGATAGCGTGCAAAACTCATGGCCCAAGCTGATAGTCGAGCGCGCCCGCGAAGGCGAGGCCTTGAAAACCGGCCCGCATGCGCCGACAAAGACGAGGATGCTGGACCTCAAGGACCTCGAATGCCTCTCGGCGCTGGCGCGGCACCGCCATTTCGCCCGCGCCGCCGAAGACTGCGGCATGTCGCAACCGGCCTTTTCCATGCGCATCCGGAACCTCGAAGAACGGCTCGACACCCAGATCGTCCGCCGCGGCAACCGCTTTCAGGGTCTGACCGCCGAAGGTGAAATTGTCCTTCAGCACGGGCGCGCCATCCTCGACCAGACCCGCGCGCTTGAAGACCAGATCCGCGCTGCCAAAGGCGAAGTGATCGGCACCCTCAACCTGGGCTCGATCCCGACCGCCAATACCTACGCGGCGCGCATCGCCTCCTGGCTGCTGGAGCGCCACCCTGGCATAACGCTTCGGATCGACACGACGAGTTCCATAGCCCTGCTCCAGGGCTTGGAAGACGGGCGCTTCGACGCGGCCATCACTTATACCGAGGGCGTCGCCACCAGCCTTCTGCGCGTCGAACCGCTCTATGGCGAGCGCTATGTCCTGATGGTACCGAACACACTTCGCCACACCGATCGCGGCGAAATATCCTGGGCCGAAGCTGCCGAACTGCCGCTCATTCTTCTGGAACCAGAAATGCAGAACCGCCGCATTCTGGATCAGATATTCGACGAGGTCGGTGTGGAAACCCGCGTCGTGGCGGAAACCGATGGCTTCACCGCCATGGTCGCCATGGCCGTCGATGGCCTCGGCGCCGCGGTCGTGCCGCACGTCCTGACCGACCGGCTGGGCGTCTTCGTCGACGTCTCGCTCTTGCCGCTGGTGGACCCGGTCGTCGAGAAATCCGTGGGCCTCGTCCTGCCGGACCGTGGCCAGGTCATCCCGGCCATCGAAGCGTTGCGCGAGACGGTTCTGCACCACCAATCTCGATAAGCTATGATTATCGTTATATCGATAATCCAAAATTGACGATACGTTTCCCTGATGGCACTTTCGCACGAAAGCAGGGAGACGAACATGGCCCCACTCGACGATCAAAAAGGTGTCTGGAAGAAAAAAGGCACGGGGAAATCCCGCGTCACGCCGAAAGGACGCCAGGTCGACGATACGGCGTTGGAACAGGTTCGCGCGCTTCTGGGGGACCAGCCCCGCCGCCGCGATCTGTTGATCGAATTCCTGCACCTCATTCAAGACGAATTTGGACATCTCTCTGCCGACCACATCGCAGCCCTCGCGGACGAAATGCGACTGGCGCAGGCCGAGGTCTACGAAGTCGCCACCTTCTATGCCCATTTCGACGTCATCGCCGAAGGTGAAGCGCCGCCGCCCTCCCTGACCATCCGGGTCTGCGACTCGCTCTCGTGCGAAATGGCGGGCGCCGAGGCTCTGCAAAAGGCGCTGAAGGATGGCCTCGACCCCGCCGATGTGCGGGTGCTCCGCGCGCCCTGCATGGGCCGCTGCGACACCGCCCCGGTACTGGAACTGGGCCACCACCACATCGACCATGCCACGCCTGAAAAGGTGCAGGCCGCCATTGCCGCGTGTCACACGCACGCAGACATCCCCGACTATCAGGCCCTTGACGACTACCAAGCGGGTGGTGGCTACCAGGCACTCGCCAACCTCCGCGCCAACGGAAACTGGGAAGACGTACAGGAAGACATCCTCGCCTCCGGCCTTCGCGGTCTCGGCGGTGCCGGCTTCCCGTCGGGCAAGAAATGGGGCTTCGTCCGCGCCAACCCCGGACCGCGCTATCTGGCCGTGAACGGCGACGAAGGCGAGCCCGGCACCTTCAAGGACCGCTACTATTTGGAACGCGAACCGCATGTCTTCCTCGAAGGTATGCTGATCGCCGCATGGGCGGTCGAGGCCGAAACCTGCTTCATCTACATGCGAGACGAATACCCCGCCGTGCTGGAGATCCTCCGCCGCGAAATCGCCGCGCTCGAAACCGCGGGCATCGTGCCAGAAGGCTATATCGACCTCCGCCGCGGGGCTGGCGCCTATATTTGCGGCGAAGAAAGCGCGATGATCGAGAGCATCGAGGGCAAGCGCGGGTTGCCACGCCATCGCCCGCCCTTCGTGGCCCAGGTGGGCGTCTTCAACCGTCCGACGCTCGTCCACAATGTCGAAACGCTCTACTGGGTCGCCAAGGTCTGCCGCGACGGCCCCGAGTGCCTGAACGCCACGGAAAAGAACGGGCGCGTCGGCCTCCGCAGCTATTCCGTCTCCGGCCGCGTCGCGAAGCCAGGAGTTTACCTTTTGCCCGCGGGATCGACGATCCGCGACATCACCGAGGCGGCAGGCGGCATGGAGAACGGCCATGTCTTCAAGGCGTATCAGCCGGGCGGTCCCTCGTCGGGACTGCTGCCCGCCTCGATGGATGATATTCCGCTCGACTTCGACACGCTGCAACCACACGGCACCTTCATCGGCTCGGCGGCCGTCGTCGTTCTGTCGGACCACGACAAGGCCCGCGACGCGGCGCTCAACATGCTGAAATTCTTCGAAGACGAAAGCTGCGGCCAATGCACGCCCTGCCGCGTCGGCTGCGAAAAGGCTGTGAAGCTGATGCAGGCCGACACCTGGGATCAGGACCTGCTCGAAGACCTCTGCACCGTCATGGCCGACGCCTCGATCTGCGGGCTGGGGCAGGCGGCGCCCAACCCGATCCGGCTGGTGATGAAGCATTTCGGGGAGGAGATCTGAGATG
>JASJDQ010000087.1 GCA_030065075.1 Paracoccaceae bacterium
ACCAACCATCGAACCCGTTATCGAGCAGGATCTGCCGCGCACGCGGGAAATCCACGTCCCCCTCGCCCAGATTGCAGAAAATCCCCTGCCCGCAGGCTTTGTAGAAATCGGTGCGTTTGGCCACGACATCCGCCTTCACATTCGGGTTGATGTCCTTGAAATGCATATAGGAAATCCGCCCGATATGCCGCTCCATGAAGGCCACCGGATCGAAGCCCGCATAGGAATGATGCCCGGTGTCGAAGCAGATCTTCAGAATGCTCTCGTCGACCTCGTCCAAGAGCCGCTCCAACTCCGGCTCGAAATCCATGAACCCGGCGGCATGGGCATGAATGCCCACGGTCAGCCCGTGATCGACGCCGATCTTCGCTGCTTCCTTGATCCGGTCGCGATAGGCTTCCCATTCCGCCTTTTCCATCTGTTCGGCCTCGTCGGCGCGGCCCGCCGTTGGAGCACGACGGGGCGAGATCGAATCGATCAGCACCAGATGCTCCGCCCCATGCGCCACCAACGCCTTGCAGGTCCGAACCGTGCCATCCAGCACATCGTCCCAGGCCTCCGGATCATGAAACGCCCGGAAGACCACGCCGCCAATCAGCTCCAGCTTGTGCTCCGCCAACCCGTCGGCCAGCACCGCGGGGTCCTCCGGCATGAAGCCGACCGGTCCCAACTCGATACCGGTATAGCCCGCCTCGGCACATTCCTTCAGCACCGTCTGCCACGTCGGGTTTCGATCGTCGTCCGCGAATTCCACACCCCAGGAACACGGCGCATTGCCAATCTGAATCATGGCTATCTTCCCTCTCAGAAGTCGTTGACTGTCTTCCAGCCCTTGTCGTTGTGCGAGGCATGGGCAGCGGCGATCACGCGGTTCACCTCCATCCCTTCCCTGAAGGTCGGCCAGCGCGGTTCGCCCGCCGCAATCGCCTCCAGGAAATCCTTCGCCTCGATGATGATCTGATCCTGATATCCGGTGCCATGGCCCGGCCCCTGACAGAACGGCAGATAGTCGGGGTGGGTCGGCCCCGTCAATATCTTCCGGAAGCCTTGCTCGGCATCCGGGCCTTCGCGCAGGTAAAGATGCACCGCATTCTGGTCTTCACCGTCAAACCGGATCGCGCCATGCGTCCCGTCGATCTGATAAGCGTACCCCATCTTTCGCCCCGTCGCGACGCGGCTGGAAAAGATCGTGCCGATCACCCCGCTTTCGAACCGCAACATCAAAGCCGCCTGATCGTCATTCGTCACAGGCACACCGCCTCGGTCTTTGTGAACGGTCTCGACCACGGCACAAAGCTCGGCAATCGGCCCCATGAAGGCACGGGCGCAGTTGATGATATGGGGCGAGAGGTCGCCCATATTCCCGTTCGCAATGCCGTCGGTCCGCCACGTTGCGGGCAGGTCGGGATCAGCTAGAAAATCCTCTGTCATCTCTGCGCGGAAGCACGTAACCCGACCGATCCTGCCTTCGTCCACAAGTTGGCGCGCGTATTGCGAGGCGGGGGTGCGGATATAGTTGAACCCCACCATGTTCACCACGCCCGAGGCTTCTGCCGCCGCCACCATCGCCCGGCTGTCCTCCAGCGAGGCACCCAGCGGCTTCTCGCAAAGCACGGGCTTCCCAAGCGCAAAGGCCGCCTCTGCGATTTCCCTGTGATGGGTCTGCGGCGTCGCGATTACCACAGCCTCCACCTTCGGGTCGTCCACCAGCGCCCGCCAATCACCCGTCCCTCGCGCGAACCCGTAGGCTGCGCGATAGCGTTCCCCGCTTGTCCGCGAGGACCCGGCGATCATCTCCAACCGTGGCCGAAGCTCCGTGCCGAACACCGCGCCGACCGAGGCCATGGCCACCGAATGCGCCTTGCCCATATAGCCACCGCCAACAATTCCGATGCCGATCTCCGCCATGCGTGTCCTCCCAAAGATATTCGACTTGCAACCGGTTGCAAAATCCCTAGCCTCAGAATAACAGCGGCACAAGCCGCAACTTTCGAGTATGGGTCAAATACCCTGTCTCTTGGGAGGATATCATGAGCGAGACCGTAACGCTGACCACGGCGCAGGCCATCGTGCGCTATCTGGCCAACCAGTTCATCATGATCGACGGGCAGGAACAGCGCCTGTGCGGCGGCGGCTTCGGCATCTTCGGCCACGGCAACGTCACCTGCCTGGGCGAAGCGCTTTACGATCACCGGGACGAACTGCCGCTCTACCGTGGCCAGAACGAACAAAGCATGGGTTTCGCAGCCGCCGCTTACGCCAAATACTGGCTCCGCCGCCGCTTCATGTTCGCCACCGCGTCAGCCGGGCCGGGCACTGCCAACCTGCTGACGGCCTCCGCCCTGGCACACGCCAACCGCCTGCCGATGCTGATGCTTTGCGGCGATACGTTCCTCACACGCCTGCCCGACCCGGTGCTGCAACAGCTCGAACACTTCGGCAACCCGGCGCTTGGCCTGAACGACGCCTTCAAATCGGTCACCCGCTACTGGGACCGCATCACGCATCCCGCGCAAATCATCCAATCACTGCCCGCAGCCATCAACACAATGCTCGACCCCGCCGATTGCGGCCCGGCCTTCCTCGGCCTGCCGCAGGACGTGCAAGGCTGGACCTACGACTACCCGCTTGAACTGTTCGAAAAGCGCACCCACCACATCCGCCGCCAGGCCCCAGATGCCCATGAGGTCGCCGAGGCCATCAAGATGATCGAGCAGGCCCAACGCCCGATCATCATCGCAGGCGGCGGCGTGCAGTATTCCGGCGCAGTCGCGGACCTGACCGCCTTCGCCGAAGCGACACATATCCCGGTCGTGGAAACGATCGCAGGCCGCGCCAATCTCCTCGACACGCACCCCTTGAACATCGGCCCAATCGGCGTGACCGGATCGGACAGCGCCAATGCCGTCGCCGAAGCCGCCGATATGGTGATTGCCGTCGGCACGCGGCTTCAGGATTTCACAACCGGAAGCTGGACCGCGTTTGCCAAGGACGCGAAGTTCATCGGCGTCAATGTCGGGAGGCATGATGCAATGAAGCACCTCTCGCATCCCGTCGTAGGTGACGCGAAGCTCGCGCTTCAGGCCCTTGCAAGTGAATACAAAGCCCCCGACCAATGGGTGGGTTTTGCGCAAAACGAGCGCAAGAAATGGAACGCCTACGTCGCCGATAACGTCGCCCACGGCAACCGCCCCAACTCCTATGCACAGGCCGTCGGCACGGTCAACGCGCTCTGCGACAGCCGCGACCGCGTCGTCGCCGCCGCCGGAGGTCTGCCCGCCGAGGTAACCGCCAACTGGCGCACGCTTGATATCGGCACCGTCGATGTCGAATTCGGCTTCTCCTGCATGGGCTACGAAATCGCAGGCGGCTGGGGCGCACGGATTGCACAAACGGAACTTGAGCCCGACAAGGACACGATCGTCTTCTGCGGCGACGGAAGCTACTTGTTGATGAACTCCGATCTCTACAGCTCTGTCCTGACACGGAAAAAGCTGATCGTTCTGGTGCTCGACAATGGCGGCTTCGCGGTCATCAACAAGCTTCAGAACAACACCGGCAACGAAAGTTTCAACAATCTCTTCACCGACGCCCCCACAATTCCCGAGGCTTTCGCCGTCGATTTCGAAGCCCACGCCGCCGCGATGGGCTGCAACGCAGAAACGGTTTCGAACGCCGCCGACCTGGGCGAGGCCTTCAAGCGCGCCAAGGCCGCGGACAAGACCAGCGTCATCGTCATGAAGGTGGACGCTTACGAGGGCTGGACAACGGAAGGCCACACCTGGTGGGAGGTCGGCACGCCGCACACGACCCAAAACCCGAAAGTGGAAGCCGCCCATAAAGACTGGGAAGCCTCCCGCGAAAAACAACGCCGGGGAGTATGATGCACCAACATTCTTCATCTTGCCCGAAATACGCAAAGGGCCGCGCGCAGCGCGGCCCCGCCGCGATCGCGAAGCGAGCGCAACACCCATGACCTCTCTCCTCGACGGCATCGCCAAGAACAACTTCATCATCGTCGGCCGCGCCGGCATCGACTTCTTCACCGACCCGGGCGTGACGCTCGAAGACTCCGAACGCATGACCGTCGATCTCGGCGGTTCGTCTGCGAATATCGGCGCAGGCATCTGCAAGCTTGGCGGTAAAGCCGCCCTCGTCACCCGCGTTAGCGACGACTCGATCGGCAGCTACTGCACCCGGCGGCTCGAACACTACGGCGTCGACACAACATACGTCACACCCGTGGGCGGCGAATTCCGGAATTCGCTCGCCATCTACGAAAGCGTCACCGAAAACCACCGGAACGTGATCTACCGAAACGGCGCCGCGGACTTCGAAATGGACCTGGGCGACGTCGAAGCCGTCGATTATTCCCGCTACGGCGCGTTGATCACCGCCGGCACTGTCTTTGCCGCGGAACCGTCGCGCGCCGCCACCTTCCGGTCCTTCGAACTTGCGAAAGCCGCAGGACTGCCCATCATCTTCGACGTCGACTACCGTCCCTACTCCTGGCCCTCGCCAGCGGTCGCCTCGGAGGTGCTGTCGAATGCCGCGGCCCGGTCCGACATAATCGTCGGGAACGACGAGGAATTCGGCTTCATCGCGGGTGATTACGACAAGGGCCTCGCCAAAGCCCGCGAACTAGCCCAGACCGGGGTCGAGGTCGTGGTTTACAAGATGGGCCACGAAGGCGCGATTACCTTTACCAATGGTCAGGAAATACGCACGGGAATCTTTGAAGTTGACGCGCTCAAACCGACGGGCGCCGGCGACAGCTTCATGGCGGGTCTCGTGACGTCGCTCGCAGGCGGCCATGACCTTAAAACCGCCATCTTGCGCGGCTCTGCCTGCGCCTCAATCACCGTCTCCAAGCCCGGGTGTGCGCCCGCCATGGCCACGACCGAAACGCTCGAAGCGTTTCTCTCAGACCATCCCGGCCCGACAACAGGATAAACCCCTATGCATATCGCCCCTTTTGACAATCAGAACAAACCCATCGTCGACGCGGGTGACGCGACCGTACCGCTCAACTACTTCAACATCGTCAAGCTCGAAGCGGGTCAGGCCTTTGACTATCAGGTGCCGGGCTACGAGACCTGCATCGTCCCAGCCACCGGCACCGTCGATGTCGAAGTCGAAGGCTTCACCGCCAGCGATATCGGCGGACGCGGCGAAGACGTCTGGGACGGTGAGCCCGAAGGCGTCTACGTCCCCTCGGGCGCCAAGGCGACGATGGTCGCAAAGGACGCCTGCGAGGTCTTCGTGGCAGGCGCCAAGTTCGACGAAACGCTCGAGCCCTTCGCGGTCCGCGCCAACGAACTGGACCTCGTCCAATACGGCTCCGACGACACCAAGACGCACCGCAAGATCAAGCACATCCTCGGCCAGAAACAGCACGGGAAGGTGGGGCGCCTGCTGGTGAGCGAGCTTTTCACCGTGGGCGCAGGCGGCTGGTCCGGCTTCCCAAGCCACAAGCACGACACGGACCGTCTGCCGGACGAAACCCGGCATGACGAGACCTACAACTTCCGCTTCCGCCCCAAGCACGGCTCGGGCGTCCAGATGCTGCAACGCGAAGACGGCAAACCGGGCGACGCCTATCATATCGTCGATGGCTCTACGATCTGCCTCGACAGCGGCTACCACCCCTGCTGCGTCTTGCCGGGCTACGAGATGTACTATTTCACCATCCTCGGTGGTTTCAGCCAGCGCAGCCTCGTCCAGTTCTTCCAGCCCAGCCACGCCTATCAGATCGAAACGATCCCCGGCATCAAGGACATGATCGCGAAGTTCAAATGACCCTCGCCACGCTATCGGACGTCCTGCAACCCGCACTCAGGGAAGGGTACGCCGTGGCAGGCCTTGTCACGCTCGGCTGGGAAGACATGCGCGCCTATGTGGCCGCCGCCGAAGCCGAGGACTGCCCCGTCATCTTGCAGGCGGGGCCGTCCTGCCGGAAGCATACGCCTTTGCCGGTCCTCGGCGCCATGTTTCGCCACCTTGCCGAAGCGGCTTCTGTCCCCGTCGTCGCACATCTCGATCACGGCTACACGTTCGACGAGTGCAAAGCCGCGCTCGACTGCGGCTTCACCTCGCTCATGTTCGACGGCTCGCGGAAGCCCCTTGACCAGAACATCGAGGAAACTGCGCGCATCGCCGAAATGGCCCATGCCGCCGGGATGTCCTGCGAAGGCGAAATCGGCTTTGTTGGCTACGATGGCGGCGAACAATCGAACGGAACCGACCCGGACGAAGCGGCCCGTTTCGTCCGCGAGACGCAGGTGGACGCCATGGCGATCTCTGTGGGCAACGTTCACTTGCAGCAGGATCAATCCGGCGGCCTCGACGAAGCGCGGATCGGCGCCATCGAAGCCGTCACCGACGTGCCGCTGGTCATTCACGGCGGCTCGGGCGTTCCGGCAGAGCAGCGTCGGAAACTGGCGCTTCAGACGAGCATCTGCAAATTCAACATCGGCACGGAGTTGCGGATGGTCTTCGGCCAGGCGCTGCGCCAATCGCTCGAAGCCGATCCCGACCGCTTTGATCGTGTGCAATTGTTGAAGGACGTCGAGCACCCAATCCAGGTGGCCGCGCGGCCGATACTACGCAACCTGAAGCTGTAGCGCCGCGCAACCGTTCCAAGCAGCGTCAACGCACCAAATTTACACATATTATCAATACTCTATGACGATATTCGGGATGCGCAGCCGGCGGCTACGGACGCCATTAACATCCCCTTAAATACGCGCCCGGAAAGCTAGGGGAGGGTGGACGGGGGAAACGCGAAATCGTTAATTTTCGGTTACCGATTCGGCCAGCGCATCCGCAATCGAGCTCCAAAGCTCTTCCACCGGCTCGCATCCAACCGAGAGACGAACGAACCCCTCCGCTACGTCATCGCCCCACCGGATACGCCGCTCGGCGCTCGAATGGACACCGCCAAACGACGTCGCAGGCTGCAACATTCGGCACCTGTCAATGAACCGCTCCGCTGTCTCGCCATCAGCCAGGGTCAAACCGATCAGAAAGCCAAAGCGCGCCATCTGACGTTTCGCCAGATCATGCGACGGATCACCCTCCAGACCCGGATAACGCACGAGCCGAACACCATCATGCGCTGCCAAACGCGCCGCTAAAAGCTCCGCCGATTGGCACATGCGCTCGAACCGCACCTCCAGCGTCTGAAGCCCACGGTGCAACAGCCATGCCTCGGAAGGCCCGGGGATCGCGCCCGAGAACTTTCGCCACTCCCGAACGCGCCCCAGAATGCCGTCATCGTTGGTGGCCACATGCCCCATCAACAGGTCCGAATGCCCCGACGGCGCCTTGGTGTCGGACGCAACGACCACGTCCACCCCCAGTTCCAGCGGACTCTGCCCGAAAGCCGTCATCGTGGTGTTGTCCACGATGACCTTCGCGCCCGCCTCATGCGCCGACCCGGAAACAGCTTCGATGTCGATCACATCCAACCCGGGGTTCGACGGCGTCTCGATGAAGACCACACGAAATCCATCGAACCCGCCGTTCTGGAAGTCCACTGTCGGACGCATCTCGACTTGGACACCAAGCGTCGCCAGAAACCGTTCGGCCAATACCCGCGTCGCGTAATAGCCATCCGACGGCACCAGGATCCGGTCACCGGCTTCGACACAGGAAACTAGAGCCGCCGTGATCGCAGCCATGCCCGAAGGAAAGAGCGCAACGGACGCCGCCTCCAGATGTGCCAACGCCTCTTCGACAACCTCCCAGGTAGGGTTTTCGCTGCGGCCATAGCCCGGCACGCCCGTGGGATCCCCCGGCAGGTGAAACATCGACGCCTGCACCAGCGGCGGCGCCACCGGCGCACCTTTTTCCAAGGCCCGCAAATGCAAGAGTTCCCCCGGTTTCGGCATCTTTCCAACCATCACACCCGTCCCAATCGCTTGTCTTCGGCCACCAGCGCCGGATCCCGATCCGCCGGATCGCCATAGCCCCCGCCACCCGGCGTCTTCACCCGCACCCGGTCCCCCGCCGTCAGCGGGATATCCTGCGCTTTCGACAGGTGCTCCGGCACATGGCGCACGCCGCCTTGCCAGACCTCGACCTCGTTCACCGCACCATCCTCACCGCCCAGCGCCCCTTGGGGCCCGAACCGCCCGTGATCCATCACGAAACTCGCCCGCGCCTCGCCCCGGAGAAGCTCCACCTCATAGTCCAGCCCCAGACCGCCCCGGTGCTTACCCGCCCCGCCCGAGCCCTCGCGCAGCGCGTACCGGTGGTACAGCACCGGAAAGTTCTGCTCCATGATCTCAATGGGCGGCGCTTTCGATATCCCGATCGTCGAGCATCCGTTTGCCAACCCGTCATGATCGGCGTTGCCGCCATAGCCGCCACCCGAAAGCTGGTACATCACGAAATCCCGTCCCCGGGCAGGATCGTGCCCGCCGAGAGCGAAGTTCCCGCTGGTGCCCGCAGGCGCAGCCGTCACACGCCCCGGCAAGGCTTGCACAACCGCGGCAAATACTGCTTCGGCAATGCGCTGGCTCACCTCCGCCGCGCAGCCCGAAACCGGCCGGGGATACTCAGCATCCAAAAACGTCCCTGCAATCCCCGTGACCTCTAGGGGTTCAAAAGCGCCAGCACTGATCGGCACCTCGGGAAAGATATGCCGCATTGCCAGATAAACCGACGACAGTGTCGTCGCCCGGACCGAGTTCATCGGCCCCTGACACGGCGGGCTGCTTTCCCCGAAATCGAACCGCAAGTGACCGCGGGTCTTCGTCACCTTCAACCGGATCGCCAAAGGCTCGTTCACCACCCCGTCGCTGTCGATCCACGCGATCGAGGCATAGGTCCCATCCGCAATCTCGTCGATCGACGCCCGCATCTGCGTCTCGGCCCGCTCCCGAAGGGCATCGATGGCCTCGCGCACCACGTCGTCCCCATAGCGATCCAGCAGAGCCTCCAGCCGCGCGGCCCCCACATCCAAGGCCGCCGCCTGCGCCTTCACGTCCCCGATCCGCTGATCGGCGACCCGGATGTTGGAACAGATGATCGCGTAGATTTCCTCGTCCAGCGCCCCTTCCTTGAAGAGCCGCACAGGCGGCAGGCGCAAGCCCTCCTGCTCGACCGCCGTGGCGGATGCCGAAAAGCCCCCCGGCACGGACCCGCCCGTGTCCGGCCAATGACCGGTGTTCGAAAGCCAGCAGAAAATCTCGCCGCCGCGATAGAAGGGCCGCGCAAAGCGCACATCCATCAAATGCGTGCCCCCAAGGTAAGGGTCGTTGACGATATAGATGTCGCCGGGTTTCGGCGCAGGGGTCTCACCTGATGCGATGCGCCGGATCAGATGCGCGGTCGAGGCCTGCATGGTGCCGACGAACACCGGCAACCCGCCCGCCCCTTGCGCGATCAAGGACCCATCTTCCGCGCCATAGATGCCGTCAGAACGGTCGTTGGCCTCTGCGATCACCGGTGAAAACGCGGCGCGTGAAAACGCCAGGTCCATCTCGTCGCAGACCTGCGCCAGACCGGCCTGAATGACCGAAAGCGTAATGGGATCTATCATGCCTCGGCGCCCCGTTTCGTGCCCCGATACGTCAGCGCCCGCGTCAGGCAAAGCGCAAGCGCCTCCTCGTCAAAGGGCTCTCTCAGATGGAGCGCGCGATTGCCCGCATAGGAAAACGCCTCCGGAAAATCCGCCCGAAACCCGTCCACCAAAGTCGTCTGACAATGGAAAAACACCGAGGGCACGCCCCTATCCAAACCCAATCGGACCGGCGTGCCGCTCTTGACGGCATAGGACGGCTGACCCCACTTCAGCGTCTCCTCCACGGGACCGGCCTCGATCTCCTCCGCAAGTGCCAACAAGATCCGACGCACACCCAGCAACATCGCGCGGTCCACCTTGGGAAAAGCCGCAAAAGCCCCAGCCACCTCGTCTGGCAATACCTCTTTCATTCATCTTGCCCCAAATACGCACTTCGCCGCGCGGAGCGCGGCGCTCCGCGACGCCGACAGGCGGCGCAATCCCGGATCATGTGCCCGCCTCCAAGATCAGGTTCCCGACCGCATCGCCGCGTGCTTGCCACCCCGGCTCGACCAGGATCGTCGTATCCATCTGTTCGATCACCGCAGGTCCCGCGATCACGCAATCAAGCGGCAATTCATCGCGCCAGTATACCGGCACCTCGACCGCACCGCTCTCGAAAACAACCCGGCGTTTGCCCTGTGCACGCGCCTCCGGCAACCGCCCAACCGGGTCGATCAGCGCCAAAATGTCCACTGGCGCCAACTCCCCCACGACCGAGCAATTGACGTTCACCACCCGCGCCTCGATCCCGTCGAGCGCGACCCGGAACCGCTCCCAGTAAACCGCGTCGAACCCATCCCGCAAAGCCTCCCGCGAGGGCCGCCCGTCCGCCAGACCGACGCGCACGACATGGCTTTGTCCCACGAACTGCATATCAACACTGAAGGCCTGCCGCATGTCGCGAATGTCCACGCTTTCGGCCGCCAGCGCCGCCGCACCCGTGGCCGCCTGCTCGGCGAAAAGCGCATGAAGCGCGTCCAGTTCCACCGTTTCAAGAGGCCAATTGACGGTGCGCACATAGTCGTGCCGCAGATCCGCCACCACACACCCAAGCGCATTCGTGATACCGGGGCGCGCCGGTACAAGCACGCGCGGCACCCCCAGTTCGCGCGCCAGCGCCACCGCGTGCAATGGCCCCGCGCCACCGAAGGCGAAAAGCGCGAAGTCCCTGGGATCGGCCCCCATGGAAAGCGACACCATGCGGATCGCCCCTGCCATCTTGGCGTTCGCCAGCCGAACCACCGCCTCTGCCGCCGTCTCGGCATCGACCCCCAGCGGATCGCCCAACTCGCGCTGGAACACCTCCGCCACCGCCTCGCGCGAAACACCGCCTCGCACCGCCAGCTTCTCCGGGTCGAGACGCCCCAGAAGCAGGTTGGCATCCGAAATCGTGGGCTGCATCCCGCCCCGCCCATAGCAGATCGGCCCCGGATCCGCGCCCGCACTTTCGGGCCCCACCTCCAAAAGCCCTGCCACCGTCACCCGCGCGATCGAGCCGCCACCCGCCCCCACGGTCCGCACATCGACCATTGGCACGTGAATGGGCATCGCATATTCAATCTCGATCTCATTCGACACCGGCGCGACGCCATCCCGGATCAGCGCGACATCGGTCGAGGTCCCGCCCATGTCATAGGTGATCAGGTTCGCATGCCCCGAAACCCGCCCGGTATAGGCCGCCGCCATCACGCCAGAGGCCGGGCCCGACATCACGGTCTTGGCCGCCTCGCGCGACACAAGCGACGAAGACACCATGCCACCATTGCCATTCATCACAAGAACGTCCCCGGAATACCCTCGGCCCGCCAACTCGGCGCGCAACCGCGCCACATAACGGTCCAGCAAGGGCTGCACGCTGGCATTGACAGCCGCCGTCACACCACGCTCGAACTCGCGCGTTTCCGACAAAAGCCCGTGCCCCACCGTGATGAAGGCATTGGGCCAGGTCTCGGCGGCAATCTCGGCAGCGCGAAGCTCATGCACCGGATTGGCGTAGGCATGAAGGAAGTGGATCACCAGCGCCTCGCAGCCTGCGCCCAGCAGGTCCGCCACTGCCGCCCGCACTGCGTTCTCATCCAAGGGCATCAACACCGTGCCCGCAGCGTCCATCCGCTCGGGCACTTCCAGGCGCAAATCGCGCGGAATGATTGGGCGAAATTCTCCCTTCATTCCATAGGCTTGCGGACGTGTCCGTCGCCCCAATTCCAGCACATCGCGGAAGCCCTGCGTCGTGATAAGCCCGGTTTTCGAAAGCTTTCGCTCCAGCACGGCATTGGTCGTCGTCGTCGTGCCATGAACGATCAAATCAACCTCGCCCAGCGCGACCTCTGCCGCCTCCAGTGCGGCCAGCACACCGAAGGCCTGGTTTTCGACGGTCGTGGGCGTCTTGGCGATCCGAAGCCGCCCGTCCGGAGCGACCATCGCCAGATCGGTGAACGTGCCCCCCACATCTATGCCAACGATGACGCTCAACGCTGCCCTCTTCTTCAACCATGTGCATAAAGCGCCACCCCCGCGCAGAGGTCAACGACAGGACATCAACAGCAGAGACACCACCCGTTCGGACGTCCGCGAAAACTTGGACCTTGATCACATCACGACGCCCACCGGTCCTCGTGCCGCTCGAAAATCGAAAGCCGTCGCCAGCCCCGTCACGGCATTAACCTTAACAGCCGTTAACGTTAATGATGCCCCTTCATCTTGCCCCAAATACGCAAATCCCAAGGACTCCAAACACCAAAACCGGTTGCAACAACAGACCGCCCCGGCCCAAGGTCGACCCTATGAGGCGCACGCTCCACTCCCTACTCTTCACGACACTTCCCGGCACCGCCCTAGCGCATGCGTCCGACCAGGGCTTCGTCCTCCTTCTGCCGACCGATATTTTCATCACGGCTGGCGTCGCGGTGGTGGCACTGACAGTGGCGGCGCTTTTCCTCCTGCCGGATCGGCTCATCCTGCGGCTCTTCACGCACCGCCCACTCGCCGAAAGACCCCAAACACCGCTCGCAACAATGACCAGCCTTGCCGCATTCCTTGCCCTCGCCGCCCTTGTGGCGCTCGGGCTGGCCGGGCCGCGCGATCCGCTGTCGAACCTCATGCCGCTCATGTTCTGGACGGTCGGCTGGGTCGGCCTTGTCAGCCTCTCGGGCGTCTTCGGAAACCTCTGGACCTGGCTGAACCCCTGGACCGGGCTCTACCGCCTGATCGGGCCCACGTGGCGCCAACGCCCCCTCCCCGAAAGCTGGGGCCTCTGGCCTGCGATCCTCCTTCTGGTCGCCTTCACCGCCTTCCTGCTGGCAGATATCGCGCCCGACGACCCCGCCAGACTGGCCACATTGGTCGCCGTCTACTGGACCCTGACCATGGCCGGGCTGCTCATCGCGGGTCCCTCCTGGCTCAAACAGGTCGAACTCGGCCACGCCATTTGCGGGACGTATGCAAAACTGGCGGCAGTCTCGAAACGACCGCCCGCGGGCGTTGGCGGCCCCGGCTGGCAGCTTCTTGCCTCACAGCCTGTTGCGATGGGCCTCTTTGCCCTGACACTTCTGGCCGCGGGCAGCTTCGACGGGCTGAACGAAACCTTCTGGTGGTTCGGACTGATCGGCGTCAACCCGCTCGAGTTCCCCGGCCGCTCCGCCGTCATCGGAGAAACAATCGCGGGCCTCGGTGTCTCGCTCGCCCTTCTCTATGCAGCTTTTGCCCTGACCGTCTGGCTCGGTCTGAAGGTGAGCGGCAGAAACACAGCGTTCCGGAGAGCCTTCGAACGCCTCGCCCTCTCGCTCCTGCCGATCGCGCTGGTCTATCACATCGCACACTACCTGCCGTCCGTGCTCGTCACCATCCAATACACCTATGCGGCGCTTTCCGATCCGCTGAACACCGGCGCCGATCTTCTAGGCATCGAGCCCTTCCGCGTCACGACAGGTTTCTTCAACCGCCTCGACACCGTGCGGCTGATCTGGCTCACGCAAGCCGGGCTTGTCGTTCTGGGCCATGTCTGGTCGGTGCTGCTCGCCCATCGGATTGGGCTCGATATCTTTGGCCACGGCAGACGCGCGGCCTGGGGCACGCTACCGCTCTCGCTCTTCATGATCGGCTACACCTTCCTCGGCCTCTGGCTGCTTGCCGCGCCCCGCGGCGCGTGAGCGCACGATTTCTGCGCAGAAATCGTGGCAGAAAATGCGCATTTTCTGCCGTCCCCCGAAAACACTGGACAAGCCACGGCCTCCCGACCCAACATCGAATGAATAACACGACAGGGAGATCAGGGGTGTCACAGAAACTCGCAACCAACCGCCGCACGCTGCTCAAGACCGCCGCCGCAGGCGGGCTCTTGGCCGCCACACCACTGGCCAGCCGCTTTGCCTCCGCGCAATCGGCGGCCCCCATCAAGATCGGCTTCCAGCAGCACTCCACCGGCATCGGCGCCGCCTACGGCCGCTGGTACGGCCGCACGACCGAGGCCGCCGCCCAACGCATCAACGACATGGGCGGCATCAACGGCCGTCCCTTGGAGATCATCGCCGAAGACGATGGCACCGACCCCAAGCGCGGTGCCGAAGTGGTCGAGAAATTCGCTAACCAGCATGGCTGCGACGTGGCGTTCGGGACGCTCTTTTCCCATGTGGTCTTCGGCTCGGCCCCTGCCGCCGGAGAACTGAAGATCCCTTATTACGTCGTCTCCGAAGGCCACCACGTCGCCTCCGGCGCGCTTAACCGCTACACCCTGCAGCCCGGCATCACGGATGTGAAAAGCCAGGTGCAGGCGATGGCGCCCTACGTCTCCAACACGCTCGGCAAGAAGGTCACGATGATCTTCCCCGACTTCGCCTTCGGCCACGACCACCGCGACTATTTCTCGGCCGCGATGGAGGCGCAGGGCGGCGAGATCCT
>JASJDQ010000088.1 GCA_030065075.1 Paracoccaceae bacterium
CGGGCGGCGGGAATCGAACCCGCGTCATCAGCTTGGAAGGCTGAGGTCTTACCACTACACAACGCCCGCGATAAGAATTTACCCGTATTTCATTGACCATTTTTCGTCAACCCGGCTCTAGTCTCGCGAGATTTCTTAGAAGCACATGGATAGCAGTTCCCGGCCCGTTCCGGAAATTGCCGTCAGCCCTAGGTGCTCTAGCGCACCGTCGAAGCTGACCTTCGCCGCTGACGCACGATCTCTCGTCGACCGAGCATCCGTTTTGTGGACGAAGTGGCTATCGCAGAGCTTGCAGCAATGGCGGAGTTGCACAATGACTGCAATCTGGCCAGTAAGAGATACAATATATTATCTGGCTTTTCAGAAGAATATCGATTTTATTCATGTGGTGAAGCGCACATGCGTTAGCCTTGAAGAAGCTAGGCCAGAACCGAGCCTGGCGTGCGCCAAAGGGCATGTCCCTGGCGCCGTATGGGAGGAAAACAATGAGAATCATTCAATCACTTTTGGCCCTTGGGACCTTCGCGATAACTCTTGGAACAGCTCATGCGCAGGAATTGCGGATTGGAACGGCAAGCCAGGGCGGCGCGTTTTATCCGGTGGGACAGGCGATCTCGACACTGGTCGGCGAACACGCCGATGGCCTGACGATGGTGCCCGTCGTGACCCAAGGGTCGGTACAGAATCCCCGCCTTGTGAATTCTGGCGAAGTCGATGTCGCCATCACCAACAACAACTTATCGGTTTTGGCAAACAAGGGCGTTGGTCCCTATAAATCCGGTGGGGCGATGGAGCTTCGCGCCTTGGGTTCGCTCCACTTCAGCGTGCTGCACATGATGACGCTGGACAGCAGCGACATCAACGGCATCGCTGACCTCAAGGGCAAGCGCGTTGCCGTTGGTCCAGCAGGTGGCGGAACCATTCCGTTCACAAACCAAGTGCTGGGGCTGTACGGCATGACCATGGATGATATCACGCCAAGCTTCCTGTCGTACTCTGACGGGTTCAGCCAGTTGGCCGACGGCAATGTCGATGCTGCCTTTGCTCTCAGCGGCTATCCGGCAGGTGCGGTGATGCAGGCTCAGGCCAACACCAAGCTGAAGTATATCCCGCTTGGCGACGACATTATGACCGAGGCCTTGGGAAAGTTCCCGAACTACAACAAGGTCACGATTCCGGCAGACGTCTACAATACCGCGTCCGATGGAGACCTTCTGGGCGTCAACAACATGCTGATTGTGGATGCGGGCATGGATGACGACACGGCCTACAAGATTACCAAGGCGATCTACGATAACATGGATGCGTTTCGGGCCGAAAATGCACACGCACGCCAAATCGAGCCCGAGCGGTCGCTCGAACTCAAGATCCCTCTGCATCCCGGCGCCGAGAGATACTTCACCGAGTAAGCTATCCCAAAAGGTGTCGGGCAGCAGATCGTTGCCCGACATATGCCCAGCGACATGAACCAGTTTCTGGACAAGTTGTTTTCCTATGCGGTGACGGTTATCGCTTTCACCGTCGGCTTTTTCCATTTGCTCAACGTCTCGGGCCTGTTCGTCCTGTCGACCCGGGAAATCCGGGTCTTTCACCTGCTGATGATGCTGGCGCTTTTGTTTCTGACGAAAGCGACGTTGAAGCGGCTCGAATCCTCGCTGGCGGACAAGTTTTTGCGCATTGCCCTGGTTGCCATCAGTGCTGCCTGTTGCATCTATATACTGACCCGCTGGAAAGAGATTGCCTTCTCGGGAGGCGCAACAGTCCCAATGGATGCCTGGGTTGGCGGCATCCTGATCTTCCTGGTGCTTGAGGCTGCCCGGCGCGGTGTCGGTTCGGTGCTGGCGATCATCTGCCTGATCTTCTTTGCCTACCCCTTCTACTCCGAAATGCTGCCTGGCGTTTTTTACAGCCGGGGCTACAGCTTCACACGAATGTCCGAGTTCCTGACGACAACCTCACAAGGCATTTTCGGCATCCCGCTTGGGGTATCGGCGACCTATATTGTCCTCTTTTCGATATACGGCGCCTTCCTCAGCGCCTTCGGGGCCGGCGATTTCTTCTTCAAACTGGCCAGCCGCTTGACCCGCGGCATGCGCGCAGCAGGCGCAAAAACCGCCGTCATCTTCTCGACGCTTCTGGGCATGATCTCGGGGTCAGCGGCAGGCAATGTGGCAGTGACCGGAACGCTCACCATCCCCATGATGAAGAAGGAAGGCTATGCCCCGCACCAGGCGGGCGCGATCGAGGCCGTGGTCTCGACCGGTGGTCAGATAATGCCGCCCGTCATGGGCGCCGCTGCCTTCATCATGGCCGAGATCGTCGGCACGCCCTATGCCAACGTCATGAAAGTCGCCCTGATCCCGGCGATCCTGTTTTTCACCTCATTGTTCTTCGTGGTTCACCTGCAAGCTGGGAAGTCCGGTATCTCCCCGCTTTCCCAGCCCGAGAAAGACGACGAGCCGACCTGGCTGATCGTCGCGAAGGGGGGGCAGTTCATTATTCCGTTCCTGACGCTGATCGCCTTGATGCTAAACGGCTATTCGCCGTTCAAGGCGTCTTTCATCTCGATCCTTGTGCTTCTGGCCGCGCATGTCATCTGGACCCGCCGTGTTTCGTTCGACATTGCCACCAAATCCGCCCGCGCCATCACCGAGGGGGCCAAGGCCGTTGTTCCAATTGCAATCGCCTGCGCGGCGGCGGGGATCATCGCGGGCACCTTGGGGATCACCGGGTTGGGGTCGAAAATCTCGGGAGTGATCATCGCGGCTTCTGGTGGCATCACTTTCATCGCGCTTTTGTTGACCATGTTGACGGCAATCATTCTTGGCATGGGCTTGCCTACCACGGCCGCCTATCTGATCTTGGCCACGGTCGTCGCCCCGGCGCTGGCCAAGATGGGCGTGCCCTTGCTGACCGCGCATCTCTTCGTGTTCTTCTACGGCTGCGTGTCCACGATCACGCCGCCCGTCGCCTTGGCGTCGTATGTGGCGGCGGGCATCGCCAAGGCGGATATCAACAAGGTGGGCTGGACCGCTTTTGCCTATGGCATCACCTGCTACATTCTGCCGTTCATGTTCTTTTACGGCCCGGCCTTGTTGATGGGGGCACCGGCACCTCAGGTGATCCTGGCCGTGGCCTCGGGAGCGGTTGGCGTGTTCTGCATCGCGGCCACCGTTGTTGGATACTTACGCGGGCTGATGGAGGGCTGGCAACGCGTGGTGACGGGACTTGCGGGTATCGCGCTATTGCATCAGGGGCTGGGCACCGACGTAGTCGGATTGAGTCTCTTTTTTCTGATTTGGATCGTGGGCACCCGCGAGCGCCTTCAATCCTACTGAAAAGGAATGAGATGATGGCAAGAGAGTTTCGCCGGGTTGTGACCGGCCACGATGAAACCGGCAAGGCGGTCGTGATCAGCGATGAGACGGCAACGCAATACCTGGAGCGCCCGAACCGCCCCGGCGTGCGGCTGACGAACTTCTGGATCGAACGCGGCACACCCGCCGAATTCGACGGCCCGACGGAAACTTGTACCGGCGACTTCGTCCTGCACCCGCCCCACATGGGCAGCACGTTTCGCTGCGTCGAGTTCCTGCCAGAAGACCCCGAAGTCATGAAGACGCTCGACGGAATATCGGCGTTCAGCGAAATGGGCGCCGCCGCAAACGTGGTCGAAAACGCGCGCCATCCTTTCATGCACCGGACGGATTCGCTTGACTACGCCATCGTTCTGACGGGCGAGATTTGGATGATGATGGACGAGGAAGAGGACGATCTTTTGCTAAAAGCCGGCGACGTCCTGATCCAGCGCGGCAACAACCACGCCTGGTCCAATCGCGGCACCGAACCCTGTGTCATCGCCTTTGTCCTGATCGACGGTGTTAGCCAACGGGACGCGCCGGAGGACCGGAGGAAAGGCATCCACCGATAAAATCGAGGATTGACTGGTCTGAGTTGTTGATCTTGGGCGCAGCAGTCTCGTGCCGACGTTTGCGAATGTCGGGTTTCCGGCTCGCGCGCCATTCCTTTCGCATCCACAGCGAACGACCGCTATCCGCCCTGAGCGCATAGTGTCCAGTAGTTGAAGCTCCAAGAGCAGAACTTCGCACATGTCTCACGGAAGAACGGCTTCGTCTACATAGCGGTTTTCGCTGGGCTCCAAGTTGACGCCTGGATCGCGGGGCTTTGTCGCCGTTCTGTGAACGGCTGCATGTAGTCACTGACGGTAAGTGGCGATCTTGAAAGCTGCGAAACTGAAGAACAGACCAAGTGATCCCTCAATCCATCGTCGAGCTCTTTGGTAGGCAACAACCACCGGTGCAGTCGAGAACGTAACCGCATATAGAACATGAACGGCCAACGACAGCGTTGTGGCAATCAAGACAAGCGCGAAGCCAACCCACAAAGGAGCTTCATTGCCAAGGCCAATCCCCACAATCGCGATCCACTGAAGCGCGGCTTTCGGGTTTGTAAGCTGGATTGCGATGCCTTGCAGATAGAGGTTTTTCCCACGAGCAGCCTTCGGTTTATGCAAATGAGAAGGGGTCGCCGCTGACCGAAATGCCCGGTAGGCCAGCCACATGAGGTATGCAGCACCAAAGAGCTTCAAAAGTGTCACGATGCCAGCATAGGCGGTAATGAGGGCGGTGAGGCCTGCCACCGTACACGTCGCCCAAACTGCCGAGCCGGAACCGACGCCGAGGGCCAATTTCACCCCTGCCTCGCGTCCACGCTCCATAGAAGTCCCGATTATGGCGAGTATGTTCGGGCCGATACTGACAAAGCCGACCGAAAAAATGCCCAAGGCCAAAAGCAAACTAGAAATCTCTGAGCTCATAGTGTGCGCCTTTCAGCTTCGCTAAACACGTTAGCGGATTGTCCCAATTAGAAAAGCTGCCATCTGCTGCATCCTGTCGAATGACCGCTCTGGGCTCGAAACGGATGTTCGACTGTTCGCCTTGCGACAGGGCCTGGTGACGGCTAATGCGCTTGCCTCAAACTAGCTGCGAAACTGTTGCAAAAGACCGATTGCGGATGCTAGGACGCGCGGGCCCGCGCCGGTGGGGCAATCCAGTCCGCCGCGACTTCTGCCACGACATTCGACAATTCGCGAAGCGTGGTGCTGGCCTGGCTGCGGGTCTGCCAGAAAAGCGGCATGACGATGCGCGTATTCGGTTTGATCTCGACCAACTCGCCACGATCGACCATCGGACCGACCGTAAGCGACGGCATGAGCGCCCAGCCGATCCCCTGCTGGCAGCACAGAAGGTGCCCCTCATAGGACGGAATGTCGTGGTGACCGAGATTGGCGGTCTCTCCGATGGCGAGCTCCATCCATTGCTGCGGCAGGCTGTCTTTGCGGTCGAACTGGATCGACGGCGCCGCCATTAGGGACTTGAGCGACACACCCCCTTTGAAATATGCCTCGGCAAGGCTGGGTGCGGCCACGGCCATGTATTCCATTTGACCGACCGGTATCGCCGTGCAGCCCGCGGGCGCCGCATCCGAAGTCGTCACGACCGCGAGCGCGTCTCCCGAGCGGAGACGCTCTTCCGTGAATTCCTGATCATCCGGCACCACCTCCAACCAAAGGCCGAGGTCGTCAGCTGCCCGCTTGACGACGCTTGGAAACCAGGTCGCAAGACTGTCGCTGTTCACGGCAATCCGAACCTTTATGCCTGCCGTTCGCCGTCCACTGCCCGAGAGCGACAATTGCTCACCCAATTCGTGGCGCAGGAGTTCTATCTGTTCGTGGTGCTGACACAAAAGCATGCCGTCTTCGGTCGCCACACAGGGGCGCCCGCGCTGGATCAGCACCGATCCCACCCGTTCTTCAAGCTGCTTGATTCGCTGACTGACCGCGGATTGGGTTACATTCAGCGATTTTGCGGCGGCCTCGAACGAGCCGGTCCGCACAACGGCCGCAAGAACGACCAAGGAGTCGTAGTCAAAATCCACAGCCGCACGCCTTTCGTTCCATTAGGTCAGCTTATTCAACATCAGGACAACGAGCCAACAATTAACAACTTTTGTACATTCTCAACATGTCCACCTTCAAGTCACATTAGCACAATTGATACGCACCTGCATTCCGTAGGGGAAGATGTTGAAAAAATGGCAGAAATGTGGCCTTTTGATGGAAGGACACCTGGGGGTGAGAAATGTCTGCCAAAGCTCTACGCGCGAGATATACGCGCGACTTCGTTGGTATGGACAAGTATAAGCGCGGTATCGCTTGGTGTATTCTTTCGAGTTATCTTGTGCAAATCGTCGCGTCCATCGTGCTGGGCGCGTATCTTTTGAGCCTGCCTTTGACGCTTATGACGAGCGTTGGCATGGCCGTGACGGCTGTCGTCATCGGCACCCGGATGCGGGGGCTGAACAACATCATTCACGAATGTTCACACGCGACATTCAGCACCGTGCGCAGTGACAACGCCCTGATCGGCAAAATCTGTGCAGCGCTGCTCTTCAATTCGTTTTCAGACTATCGGGACGAGCACCTGTCACACCACGCGCATCTCGGCGACTACGAGCACGACATGGATCTGCAAGGCATTCGCGATCTGAAATTGCATGAGCCGCTCTCGCCACGTGTGGTTCTGCGCCATATTATGACGCCCCTGATCGGGCGGCATTTGCCCTATTATCTTGGGCTGAACATGAAGGACCGCGATGGTCGCGTCTTTCAATGGATGAAGTACAGCGTGCTGGCTGCAGCACTTGTCTTTACAGTCGTCTTCCCGTTGACCGGACTATTGTTCGTCATCGCGCCCTTTGTGCTCGTCTATTCGGCGCTCAACTACTGGGCCGATTGCCTGGATCATGCCGGCATTGTCGCCTCAGCCGACGACCTCGAAGCCTCGCGCAACATTCTTGCGCCAGGACCGATCCGGTGGCTCTTCTTTCCGCGGAACGATTGTTACCATCTGGTCCACCATCTCTTCCCGCATATCCCGGCTCGGTACCTTGGTACGTCGCACGAGCAATTGATGCAGGACGACCTTTACGCCGCCCGTAAGAACGCGGCACCGAGGCAGCGAAACACCTCGATCGTGGTGCCTGCGGAATAGACCGATTCCAACATCCTGACGCGTTTGAGCCGTCAACAATACGTTTCTAATCCCTGGAAAGCGATGCTTTTCAGGGATTTTTATTGATATTTTTCAGATTTTTACGGTGCTTACTGAATGTGTGATATTGTGACCGGCGGCAGTCCCGACAGTCGAGTTTACGATTGCTAATGCGGAATAAGCTATGTTAATGTAAACGGAGTTTCGGCATGCCCCACCCCGGCATCCATATGGAGGGGGTGCTGTTGTAGCGGCGCCAATGGCGTCAGTAACGAGTGAGCTTCGGAAAACCGGGTTGGGTTTAGGGAGTGAGCGGTTAAATGAATGTGGCGCCGCTTGGGTTTAGCGGCGCCACATCCAGCGAGTGAGGTGAGTTCAGGCGTCCGCATTGGTTGACATGGCTGCGGGACACCTTTGACATACAACCACAATATGACGCGGTGTTGGCGCTTTGGCGCCTCATTTGCCGCGTCTTGCACAACAATCCTCATGCAAATCATCAAGTGGCTCGCGGGTCGCAACAAATGCGCCATCAAAAGGCACGCCGCGCGCCTGAAAGAATCGGCTCGCATTTTCGGTACCGCTCCGGCATAGGAACGGCGCGCAATCCCGCGCAGGTCCGGAAAGGAGAGGACAGATGCACGACATTCGCGCCATTCGCGAAAATCCCGCCGCTTTCGATGCCGCCATGGCACGCCGGGGGCTGTCGTCGCTGTCGTCGGAGATCTTGGCCATCGACGAGGCGCGCCGCGCACGCATCACCGCCGCCGAGGCCGCGCAGGCCGAACGCAATACAGCCTCGAAACAGGTGGGCGCCGCGAAAGCTGCCGGGAACGACGCCGAGTTCGAACGTCTGCGCGCTCTTGTGGCCGACAAGAAGGACGAAATCGCGCGTTTGGAAGAGGAGGCCAAAGCGGAGGATGCTCGGTTGCGGGATCTGCTGATGGGTCTTCCCAACGCGCCTTACGATGATGTCCCGGATGGCGAGGATGAGGACGATAATGTCGAAATCCATCGCTGGGGCGAGCCAAAGACGTTTTCGTTCGAACCCAAGGAGCATTTCGAAATCGCTGGCGTAAAGCCCGGGATGGACTTCGAAACCGCGGCGAAGTTGTCGGGCTCGCGGTTCGTGCTTTTGCGAGGGGCCATCGCCCGGCTGCACCGGGCACTCGCTCAAATGATGCTGGATGTGCACACGACCGAAAACGGTCTGACCGAGACCATGACGCCCGTTCTTGTCCGGGACGAGGCGATGTACGGCACCAATCAACTGCCGAAGTTTGCCGAAGACAGCTATCAGACCCGCGAAGGCATGTGGTTGATCCCGACGTCAGAGGTGACGCTGACCAATACCGTCCGCGAGACCATTCTGGACGCCGAAGCTTTGCCTTTTCGCCTGACGTCTCACACGCAGTGCTTCCGTTCGGAGGCGGGCAGCGCAGGCAAGGATACGTCCGGCATGCTTCGACAGCACCAGTTCGAGAAGGTCGAAATGGTGTCGATCACGCATCCCGACGCGTCGGAGGACGAACAGAAGCGCATGCTGAAATGCGCGGAAGGCATCCTGGAACGCCTCGGCCTGCCCTACCGCACGGTTTCGCTTTGCACGGGCGATCTGGGTTTCGGCGCGCGCCGGACCTTCGACATCGAGGTCTGGTTGCCGGGACAGAACACATACCGCGAGATCTCATCCGTTTCGACCTGCGGCGATTTCCAGGCGCGGCGCATGAACGCGCGGTTCCGCGATGCCGACGGCAAGCCGCAATTCGTCCATACGCTGAACGGCTCGGGCCTGGCGGTCGGCCGCTGCCTGATCGCAGTTCTGGAAAACGGCCAGACCGAAGAAGGTGGTGTGGTCCTTCCACAGGGCCTTGGCCCCTGGCTAGGTGGTTTGTCGCAGATCACGCCGGAGGGGCAGCTGGTCTGAGGCTTTGCGCTGGGCTTTGCCCGTCGCGGCGCTGGAGGGGTTTTACCCCTCCAGACCTCGCCCGGGATTTTTTCGGGTCGATGAAAAAAGGGGGGGCTTGATTTCCATCGACCCGGGGCATCGCCACCTACGGCAAAGGCCAGCGCGAGGCGGCGATACCGGGGACCTAAAGCTGGTCGCGCTGGAGCCGTATCACGCACTCATGCGGGGCCCCCGGGAAGCGACCGCGTGGGCAGATGCTTCCAGAGGCGAGCGTGAAGCGGGTCCGGTGCGACATCCCTTAGCCTGCGACCAGTACGCCCGCGTCCACGGCGGCGGCCAATTCGTCGGGATCGACGGCGCCGTCGCCATTGACATCGACCGCGCCGAACAGCTCGTCCGTCAGTTCAGGAAAGGCGACCGTCAGTTCTTCCATCGAGTAGACCCCATCACCATTGGCGTCCTGCACATCGGCAGCCATTGCGGTGGTTGCGCCAAGTCCCAACAGGGCGGCGAGGATCAGTGTCCAGTATGTCTTCATCTTGCTCTCCATCGTTGTTCATGGAGGTTCGGGCCCGAAGCCTCTGTTTGGTGAAGCTTCGGGCAAAGACATGGCCCCGCTCGCGCCGCCGCTCAAGAGACGCGATGGCGCTATCCCCGAACCGGCCATGCCATGCCGATGCGCCCGGTTGTTGGACGGCAATCCCCTGCCGTCAGCCGGTTCCGGCCTATTGGCGCGCAGTACGCCGCCGGGATCGCACACATGACCGGCCACGTCTTGCCGATCCACACCGCGCGGGCCCGGGCTCTGTCATGAAGACCGGCGCGCATTGCACCTTGCGCCCGCTGACGCTAGAGGAAGACTTCTTTGCACCCGGAGCGCACACCGCATGAGCTTTACGCTTGCCATTGTCGGCCGACCGAACGTCGGCAAGTCGACCCTGTTCAACAGGCTCGTGGGCAAGCGGCTTGCGCTTGTCGACGATCAACCGGGGGTGACGCGCGATCTCCGCGAAGGCGAGGCGCGTTTGGGCGATCTGAGGTTCACCGTGATCGACACCGCAGGTCTGGAAGAGGCGACCGACGAAAGCCTTGAGGGGCGCATGCGGCGCTTGACGGAACGTGCCGTGGAAATGGCCGACGCCTGCCTTTTCCTGATTGATGCGCGGGCGGGCGTCCTGCCCGCAGATGAAGTCTTCGCAGACATCCTGCGGCGCAAATCCGCGCGCGTCATCCTAGCGGCCAACAAGGCCGAGGGACGCGCGGGCGAAGCGGGCCTGATCGAGGCGTTCTCGCTGGGCCTTGGCGAGCCAATCCGGCTTTCCGCCGAACATGGCGAAGGGATGGGCGAACTGGCGGCCGCGCTGCTCCCCGTGGCCGAAGCGACGGCGGACCGCTCACAAGCGGTCGCCGACGCCGTCCCCGAGACGGATGTCGATGTCGGCGACGAGCAAGCATCCATGCGCCAACCTACACACGAACGGCCATTGCAGATTGCCGTCGTCGGACGGCCCAATGCGGGAAAGTCGACGCTTATTAACCGGCTTCTGGGCGAGGACCGCTTGCTCACGGGGCCGGAAACCGGGATCACGCGGGACGCCATCTCGCTCCCCTTCGACTGGAACGGCGTACCTGTACGCATTTTCGACACGGCCGGCATGCGCAAGAAAGCCCGCGTGCAGGAAAAGCTCGAAAAGCTCTCGGTCGCCGATGGCCTGCGGGCCGTCAAATTCGCCGAGGTCGTCATCGTCCTTCTGGACGCCGAGATCCCATTCGAGCAGCAGGACCTTCGCATTGCCGATCTGGCCGAACGGGAGGGGCGCGCGGTGGTGGTCGCAGTGAACAAATGGGATCTCGAACGCGAGAAAAACGAGAAGCTGAAAGAACTCCGCGAGGAATTCGCCCGACTTCTGCCCCAGCTTCGGGGCGCACCACTGGTCACGATCTCGGCCAAGACGGGGCGCGGGCTGGATCGATTGCAAGATGCTGTCATGTCGGCTTATGAGGTCTGGAACCGCCGCGTACCGACAGCTGCGCTCAACCGTTGGCTGGACCAGATGATCACCGCGCACCCGCCCCCCGCCCCTGGTGGGCGACGGATCAAGCTTCGCTATGCGACGCAGGCCAAGACACGTCCGCCGGGCTTTGTGGTGATGTGCTCCCATCCTGACAAGCTGAACGACGCCTACAAGCGCTATCTTGTGAACGGGCTCCGCCAAGACTTCGACATGCCGGGCACACCGGTGCGCCTGACGTTTCGCGGCCAGGGAGACAAGAACCCATACAAGGACAAGAAGAAATCAACGCCATCGAGGCTGAGAAAACACCTGGGCAAACCGTCTCCGAAGCGCTGACCACGCGTGGATACTAGTTCAGAGCCCCTGTTTCGGGCTTCCAGTGGCAAACGACATATCCCGCCCGCGTCACATGACGGGTGAGACGATATAAAGTCCCGTCCTTGGCCAGAAAGACCCTCTGCCCGGTCATCGGTGTGGCTGTGACAGCATCCTTTAAGGAATGGCCGGACAGTTCTGCATCCCCGATGTGCTGGGCCAGCGCGCGATTGGCAAAGACAAGGCGTCCGCTTCTGTCATGGATCGAAGTCGGGTCGGCCCGGACCATTGAAAAGGCCGATATTATCTGGTCGTACTCCGACAGCGTCTTGCTCGCATCCGCGCTTTCCAACCGGTACATTTCCTTCAGGATGATGTGTTCGACACCCCGCGATACGGCGCGCAAGTAGACTTCTTCGACTGCCAACCATTTGCGTGGTTCCGCGCAGACGGCGCAGAGGGACCCAAACGCACCGTATTCTTCGTTTCGTATGGGAACGCCGAGGAAACCGCGCGCTTGGCCTTCGGCGACGACTTTCAGCGACTTGAACGTCTCATGTTGCCGCGCATCTGTAAGCCGGATGGAGCCATTGCTGGCGACAGTCTCAAGGCTTGCAAGGGCGGCCAGTGGTATGCGTCCGTCTGCACCTCGCCAGATCGGCGACGACAGGCCAAGCGCTGCAAGCCCGGGTTTGTAAGGAAAGAACAAGACGACGACGTCGGCATCGAGGTCATGCAGTACGGCACCAGACAATTGGTCCAAATCCGCCTGCAATGGTGTGTGCACAGTACCAAGAGCGCGCTCTTGCATCGATTGTCCCCCAAGACGGCGCACATTCGGCAACTGGCAAGCATTGCTCGTTCTGCGCAATTTCTGCACATATCGAAACGGTGAAGAACGACCGCCGCAAGCCCTTTTTGGATGACTCGGCCTGACTGGCGGGTATCGCGTTGATATCGCTCAACTTAAAATTGTGCCAAATCAAGGCCCCGTCGCGCCGGATCGCTTATCGAAAGGCGTGCAGCTGACCGTTCTCGGTCACAACAAACAGGATTCCTCCGGCAACGACCGGGTTGCGCGCCGCTCCGTCCGGCAATGTCGTGCTGCCGATCAAGGCGCCCGAGCGTGGATCGAACTGGCGCAGGACGCCGTCGTCCGAGGCGACAATCAGACGACCACTCGCCAATACCGGCCCGTGATGCAGGTATATTGACTTGCGGCGCCGGATACGTTCGCGCGTGAAGAAAGGCAGATCAGTTGCCCAGACCGTCTCCCCCGTTGCTGCATCGAGGCGCAGAAGCTGGTTCTTGTCGGAGACAAAGAACAGCGAGCCGCCCGACAACCAAAGGGGGCCAAGCGCGCCTTCATCCGCCCGCCAGATCGATTGGCCAGTTGTGGCATCAAACGCTGCGGACCGACCCGCCTGGCTCGCGGCATAGACACGGTTGTCGGCAAAAAGCGGCGGCCCCGTCAGATCGGTAACGACGCCGAAAGCCCGCCCCAGCCGCTGCCCTGCCACGCTGGCGGCCCACGCCTGTGCGCCGGTGCCGGCCACGGCCGAGACCATCTGTCCGGAAGAAAACGGAAAGACAACAAGCGGCCCGGCAACCGCTGGAGACGGCCCCCCGGTGCTGCTCCGCGAAGAGGTTGCGCCCAGCACCTGCCATAGGATGCGACCCTTTTCTGCCGATATGGCCCAGCCGATGGCGTTCGTGGTCATCACATAGACCACCCCGTCAGACACCATGGGGGCGCCCGTCGCGGCGGCATCGAGGTCTTGTTTCCAGAGGATAGAGCCGGTCGCCCCATCGAGAACATTCAACTCTCCGAAACCAGAGGTCGCGTATACCCGACCGCCAGATACGGCAATCCCGCCGCCCGAGCCTTCGTCGGCGTTCTCGTCGGCAGGCGTCAGGTCGGTGCTCCAAACAGCACTGCCACCAGTCGTAAAGGCGCTTAGCCGGGCTCGGCTATCCATGACATAGACGCGCCCGTCCGCGATGACCGGATCTGCCGTGATGCGGTGTTTTCGGTCGTTTCCTTCGCCGATCGGCACGCTCCACGCCAAATTCAGCGTCGTGTCGAGCGCCACATGGGCAAGGTGATGGCTCGCGTTGCCGCCAGGATGGGTCCAACTGCCGTTTCGTACAGAAGGCGGCAAAGTGATCGGGAGCGTCCGGCTGACCGTCTCTTCCGGGATCGGGTTGCCGCGCACATCCAAACGTTCACCGTCCAGAATGAATTCCGGCTCCGAACATGCCGCCAGCGTCAGCAGCGCTATGAGTACCCCGCGCCGTATCACGCCACACTCGCCCCTCGTCTGTCCCAATCAGGCCGGATCGACCGATCCGCCGAGCGCCACAATCAACTGCTGTGCACGGCGGCGCAAGTCTTCCGTCACTTCCGCATCGGCAAGAATGCCCCTAAGTGACGTCAAAGCCGCGTCGGTATCGCCCAGCTCAACTTCGGCAAAGGCCCGTTGCTCAACGGCCAGAAGGCGAAACGGATTGCCAGGCGTCAGAAGGGGTTGCAGGCGGTCAATGCGGTCTTGGGCAGAGAGCGTCGCTCCGCCTGTAAGAACGCGCTTCAAAATTGCCACATTGCGATACATCTGCGGGGCTGCGGTGTTTTCGATCACGGCGTCCAACGCCGCCCCCGCGCCTTCCGGGTCGTCCGCTTCCAGCGCTGCGGCGCTTTTCAAGAGATCGACGACCGCCCGCGTTTCGGGGTCCTGGGCAGGCTCTAGCGCATTCAATGCGGACGCGCGCGCTTCTGGCGTATCGCTCTGCAAGGCCGCGATCAACGCGTCGCCCTTCGCTTCGGCAACCGCCTGTGCCTGCGCCTTTCGCCATTCGTTCCATGTGGCCCCGCCAACGATCACGATCACCGCCAATATGGCGATCCAGCCATAACGGCGCATCAGCGCGAACAGCTTGTCGCGCCGGACCTCTTCCGTCACTTCATTGATGAAAGAGTCTTCGTTCGCCACCGCGCCTGCTCCCTGTATTTCACGCCTTTCGCGACCTATTAACCGGTGCATATCAGGAATGCAAAGATCAGTAATTGAGGTGGATCTTGAAAACTTGCAGAAAAACTTCGATTTCTGTAATCTAAACTGAACAGTTTAGCGTACTTTTAGAATACACGCTGACTGAGCCCCCTGCCACGGGGCAACATAAGGACAACAAATATGCGTCTGCTTTCGATTCTCACGGCCGCCCTCGTGGTTGCAGCGCTA
>JASJDQ010000089.1 GCA_030065075.1 Paracoccaceae bacterium
TGATTGCGCCGATAAGATAACCTGATGATAAACGTGACACTGAAACAATTCCGCTATTTCGACGCCCTGGCCCGTCACGGCCATTTCGGACGCGCCGCCGAGGCCTCGGCCATCACGCAGCCCGCCTTGTCCATGCAGATCAAGGAGTTGGAAGACGCGTTGGGCGCGAAGCTCTTTGAACGCGGCGCAAAGGCCGCCCGCCTGACACCGCTTGGCGAGGACCTTGCGCAACGGGTTCGCGAGATCCTGCGCGCCGTCGACGAGATCGGCGATCTGGCGCGGGCCTCGGAGGATCGGCTGGTCGGGCGGATGCGGATCGGGGTGATTCCGACCGTCGCGCCCTATGTTCTGCCGCGCGTCATGCGCCTTCTGGCCGTCGACCATCCCGAGGTGGACCTGTATGTGCGCGAAACGGTGACGCCCAAGCTGCTGACCGAGTTGAACGAAGGCCGTCTGGATGCCGCCATCCTGGCGCTGCCGGTCTCGGAACCGCAGTTGATCGAAGTGCCGCTTTTCGCCGAGGATTTCGTGCTGATCCGGCCTGCGACGGATGCCGCCCTGCCCGTGCCATCGCGCGAAGGTCTAAGGTCCATGAGGCTTCTGCTTCTGGAGGAAGGGCACTGCTTTCGCGACCAGGCGCTGTCGTTCTGCGAGTTGGGCGGCAGCCAGCCGCGAGAGATGCTGGATGGCTCGTCCTTGTCAACGCTGGTGCAAATGGTGGGGGCGGGCATAGGCGTGACGCTGTTGCCCGAGATGGCGCTGCCGGTCGAAACCCGGTCGGCGGACGTGGCCGTCCAGCGCTTTCCCCGCCCCCGGCCCTCGCGCCAGATCGGCATGGTCTGGCGCAAATCCTCGCCACTCACCGCGCAACTTCAGCAGATCGCGGAGGTGGTCAAGGCCTGCGCCTGAGGGGGCTCTGCTCCCTTGGCCTGCGGCCAGCCCCCGGGATATTTTTGCCAAGAAGAAGGACAATTTGGTTCAAATTTGCCGCGTCATCTTGCTGAAAATACGCAAATCCTGTCGTTCAAACCCTCACACCGTCTCGACGGCGAGCGCCGTTGCCTCGCCACCGCCAATGCAAATGGACGCGACACCGGTCTTGGCGCCCCGCGTTGCCATGGCGTTTAGAAGCGTGACCAGGATGCGCGCCCCGGAGGCCCCAATGGGATGGCCCACCGCCACCGCGCCGCCGTGGACGTTCAGGCGCTCGTGGTCGATCCCAAGCTCGCGCATCGACGCCATGGGCACGCAGGCGAAGGCTTCGTTGATCTCGAAAAGATCGACGTCATCGACCGTCCAGCCGATCTGCTCCAGGAGCTTGCGCTTGGCGAAGACGGGCGCGGTCGTGAACCAGCCGGGCGCGCCCGCATAGGCGCTGTGGCCGACGATGCGCACCACGGGTGAAAGCCCGAGCGCCTCGGCTTTCGAGGCGCGGGCCAGCACCAGTGCGGCGGCGCCGTCGTTGATCGACGAGGACGATGCCGCCGTGATCGTGCCGTCCTTCTTGAAGGCCGCGCGAAGCGAGGGGATCTTTTCCGGGTCGATCCGGTCGGGGCCTTCGTCGCGGGCGACCGTCACCTCGCCCTTCCGGGTCTTCACGGTGACCGGTGCGATTTCGCTCTGGAACGCGCCGTCGGCGGCGACCTTCGCGCGGCGCACGCTTTCCATGGCGAAGGCGTCCTGATCCTCGCGCGTGAACTGGTATTTCTGGGCGCAATCCTCGCCGAAGGTGCCCATCGAGCGGCGGGCGCCGTCGGGCGCGATGTCATAGGCATCTTCAAGACCGTCAAGCATCATGTGATCGAGGATGCGAGCGTGGCCGATCCGAGCCCCGGCCCGTCCTTGCGGCAAGAGGTAGGGGGCGCCCGTCATGCTCTCCATGCCGCCGGCGACGATGATCTCGGCCGCTCCGGCGACCATGGCGTCATGGGCCTGGATGACGGCTTTCATACCCGACCCGCAGACCTTGGAGATCGTGGTGCAGGGCACGGACGTCGGCAACCCTGCCCCGAGCGCGGCTTGCCGCGCTGGAGCCTGTCCCAGTCCGGCGGGCAAGACGTTGCCCATGAGGACCTCGTCCACGGCGTCGGGCTGAACGCCCGCGCGGTCGATCGCGGCGGCGATGGCCGTGCTGCCAAGTTGGGTGGCGGAGGTGGTCTGGAATGCCCCCTGGAACGCACCGAGGGGCGTACGCGCCGCGCTGCAGATGACGATGGGATCGCTGGTATCCGAGATATCTTTCATAGCTCTTGCTCCCCAGGGTTGGGCCGTCAGGTGCGCATAGAGTCACACAGAGCCAAATGCTCGGAAAGCCCCAAAATGCAAATGGCGGCTCCCACCCCTAGGGAACCGCCACTTAGCAAGTGTGTGTGTGTGTGTCGTGCGAACAGTTTCCTGTTCTGGGACCCTTAAAATCGGAGTGATGTGTCGAGAATGTGGAATTCTCCCTTCATATTCTGGGCAATTTGGGGATGATCACGCGTTCGCCAGTTCAACCTTCGCCTGATCGGCCGTCATGGGGCCATTGGCGCGGTCGAAACGCAGGTAGGCGAGCGCTTCTTCGCCCGATTGCGTGAACAATGTGCCGACCTTGGCGCCTTTGTCGTTCAGGATGTCTGTTCCGGGCGCGGCCTGCCCCTGAATGCGGACCCGCGCCAGACCTTTGCGCAATTCCGTCTTGTGTTTCATGCGCGCGGTGACTTCCTGCCCGACGTAGCAGCCTTTCTTGAAATCGACACCGTTCAGCGCTTCGAAATTCATCTCGAGCGGGTAGCTTTCACCGGGAAGAAGCTCTTCTCCGGAGGCGGGCACCAGATGCGCGACGCGAAGCGCATTCCAATCCACGTCTTCGCTTGCGCGCCCGTCATAGGCGCGCCAGCCAAGGGCCGGGTCGCGCGGGTCCTGGAAGGCGCCGTCGGGTGCCGGGCCCAGTCCGCGGGCGACGGGTGTGTCGGTTGCTTCGATCTGGACGGCGGCACGGAGGCGGTACATCGTCAGGCGCTTCAGAAGATCTGGGGCGAGTGTTTCGGCCACATCGATCAGGATCGCGTCGTCCGCAGGGACAAGGAAGAAGTCGGCCAAATACTTGCCTTGCGGCGTCAGAAGGGCGGCCCAGACAAGACCGTCGGCGAGTTTGCCGACGTCGTTGGTGACGAGGTTTTGCAGGAAATCCTCGCGATCGTCTCCGGTGACTTTCAGGACGGTGCGTGCGCTCATCGCTGGCCTCTTCCGTGTTTTCCCGACACTATATGCGCCAAACCGCCCGAGTGTCATGCCGTGCCCGCGCCAATTTCCGTAGTCATCCCCACGCTGAACGCAGGCACCGAGTTGCCCGCCACGACCGAGGCGCTTTTGCCGGGCCTGACGGATGGGCTGATCTGCGAGTTGATCCTGTCGGATGGCGGATCGACGGATGGGACCGATCTGATCGCGAAGGAGTTGGGTGCGGTCTGGGTGACCGGGCCCACGGGGCGCGGCCGTCAGATCGCGGCGGGCGTGCGGGCGGCCTCGGGTGACTGGGTGTTGATCCTGCATGCTGATACGCATCTGGAGCCGGGGTGGGAGCGAGCAGCGTTGAAGCATATGCAGTCGTTTCCGGCCAAGGCGGGGTGGTTTCGGCTGGCGTTTCGGTCGACTGGGATTGCCCCGTGGCTGGTGGCGGGCGGGGCAAACCTGAGATCGCGGTTTCTTGGGCTGCCATACGGGGACCAGGGTCTTTTGATTTCGGCCGCGCTGTTGGACGAAATCGGGGGGGTGCCGGAGGTGCCATTGATGGAAGACGTGGCCCTCGCGCGGGCATTGCGTGGTCGGCTGAGAGCACTGGATGCGACGGCGCGGACATCGGCAGCGCGCTACAAGCGGGATGGCTGGGGGCGCCGCATTCTGGGCAACCTCTGGACATTGGCCCGGTACTTCGCAGGAGCGGACCCGGCGGAATTGGCCCAGGCCTATGAGGCGCGCCGTGGATCAGACAAGAGCGACTAGGGCGCAGGGCGTTAACTTTCGTTAGTGCGTATAGTTGCCGCCATCCTCCCACCCCTAGTGGATGGGTAAAGTTTGAATTTTTGATGAATGCGCCGGCACATTGCAGAAAATTGCAGAAGTCGTGATCGTTGCATCCAGTTCCGGGCGCGCGCGTGGATTGGTTCGCTTCACTATGTTACGGCCACCCGTGTCGGCGCCCTTGACGGTCAATCGTCGGAGAACTGCAATTCATACAGGCGGCGGTAAACGCCGTCGCGTTCCAGAAGCGCGTCGTGCCGCCCCTCGTCGATCACCCGGCCCTGCTCCATCACCACGATCTTGTCCGCCGCGCGGACCGTGGCCAGACGGTGCGCGATCACCAGCGTCGTCCGCGTCCGCGACAGGCTGTCGAGCGCGGCCTGCACGTGCTTTTCGCTTTCCGCATCGAGGGCGCTGGTCGCCTCGTCCAGAAGCAGGATCGGTGCGTCCCGCAAAAGCGCGCGCGCAATGGCGACGCGCTGACGTTGACCGCCAGACAACTGGCTGCCCCTTGGCCCAGCGGGCGTGTCCAGACCCTCGGGCAGTCGCGCGACGAAATCCGTGAGATGCGCCGCGTCGAGCGCATCGGCCAGCCGGGTGTCAGAGATGCCTTTCTGGGCAAGCACGATGTTGTCGCGGAGCGTTTCATCGAACATGGGCGCGTCCTGGCTGACGACCGAGAAAAGACCGCGCAAATCGGCCAGGGACATGGCTTTGATGTCGACACCACCCACGGTGATCAGCCCGGATTGCGCATCGACGAGCCGCGTCAGCACATTGAAAACACTGGATTTCCCGGCCCCGGACGCGCCAACCAGGGCGGTTGTCTGACCGGCTTCCGCAGTCAGGCTCGCCCCGTTGAGCGCAGGCTCGCCCTGAAACCTGAGGACGACATCCTTCAGTTCGACGCGGGTACGCTCTGGCGCGGTCGAGACAGATGCCTGCGCGGCGGGCGAGAGGATCGTGGCCCTGGCGTCAAACACCTGGCGAATGCGGTCCAGGCTGGCACGCGCCGACGCCCAGGCGCCCGAGACATTGGCCAGCCGTCGCAGCGGGTCGAAGATCAGGCCCATCGCCGTGAAGAAGGACATGAATTCGCCAACGGTCTTTTCACCATCGATGATCTGCCCGCCGCCGTAATACAGCACACCGGCAAAGCCCAAGGCCGCCACGACATCGACCAGCCCGGGAACGCCTGCCCGCCCGGTGAGCGCCTTCCATTCGAGCCTTTTGAAGTGGCCGACGACCGTGTCGAACCGTGTGTTCTCGTGGTCTTCGGCGACATTCAGCTTGATCGTGTTGATGCCGTGAAAGATCTCGTCGAGCCGCGTTGAAAGCCGCGCCGCCTGATCGCGCGCGCGGTAACTGGAGCGGCGCACATAGCGTAAAAGCGCCGCAACCGGCCCCAGCAGAAGCGGAACACCGGCCACGGCGATCAGCGTCCAGACCGGGTCGACGGAGATCGCGACAGAGAGCAGTGCGATCAGGGCCACCAGATCGCGCCCGGCGGCACTGAGCACGGTGGCCCAGATGCCGCGGACGGCGGCCGTATCGCCGCGGACGCGTTCGATCAGCGTCCCCGGCGGGTTGTCCTGAAAGTACCCGCTGTCGAGACCGAGCAGGTGCTGGACCATATCCGTCTGGAGCGCCGTCGCGACCTTCAGCCCGACGCCCTCCATGATCACCCGGTGGGAAAACGCCGAGACGGCGCGCATCAGAAAGATACCCGCCACAGCCAGCGCGACCCAGCCCGTGGCCGACCGGTCGCCTGCCAGGAACACGTCGTCGAACATGGGCCGCATCATGTAGCTGAGGGCGCCCAGCATGCTGCCTTCGATGGCCATCAGCAGAAGCGCCAAGAGCATGAGGCGCCAATGCGGCCTGAGGTAGTTTTGCCAGACCCATCTGAGCACGGGGGCGTTGTCCGATGTGGTCATGTCCCGCGTTTGCTTTCCTGATAGGCCGAGGTCAAGGCGGGCTTGTCATAGAGGGTTTCGATCCAGGATCGGAGATCGATACCGCTTTCGCGATACGCCGCCAGGTAGCTGTCTGCCATATGGTCCAAAATCCCGTGCCGCGTTGCCTTGACGTGCAGATATTTGAACGAAAGCTGCTGGCGCGCAATCTCGGGCGGTGTGTCGGTTTCGGCGAGAAGGTATAGAAACGCCGCCAGTCCGGTTCGGTCAATCCCGGATTTGCAATGCATTACAAAGGGTTTCTCGATGATTTTGAACGTATCGAGAAGGGTGAGAAGGTTCTTCGTATCGGTCAACAGGCCGCCGCTGATCTGGACGTTGTGAAGCGTCAACCCATGGGCGGCGCAGGCGCGTTCCTCCATCAGAAAGATACTGTCTCTTTTCGGCGCGCGCAGCCGCAGAACCGATTTGAACCCCATGTTGGCATAGGCCTCGATCCGGCGCGGCCCAGGCTGGTTCGACCGCCAGACATCCGGTGCGATCTGATAGAGATGCGTCCAGAGGACGCGCAAGAACCCGTGGTCCGACCAATTCAGTTTCACCCAGGCCTTGAGGCCTTGACCCTGATCTTCGTCGCTTACGTTCATCGTCTCTTCCGCGACCTGCTCGTCGGGCCGGTTTAGCGATTTGGCAGCCGTTCCACAAGCAATCGCGGTTGACGCTTACGCGCGGTCCCCTAGTGTCTCGCGGAACCCCAAAGGATATGCACACATGAGCCTTTCCAACGGCCTTACCTACCTTGCCATTCCCGGCCCCTCTGTCATGCCGGACCGCGTCTTGCGTGCGATGCACCGCCCGGCGCCGAATATCTACTATGGTGCGCTGCCCGAGATGGTCGAAGGGCTGATCCCGCGACTGAAAAGCGTGGCACGCACGGAAGGACATTGCGCGATCTACATCTGCAACGGCCATGGCAGTTGGGAAGCGGCCGTTTCGAACTGCTTTTCGCCGGGCGATCTGGTCCTGGTGCCCGCGACGGGGCGGTTTGCCCATGGCTGGGCTGAGACAGCTCGGGCCATAGGGGTGGAGACCGAGATCCTCGATTTCGGGAAGCGTGCGACGATCGATCTGGAGGCCCTGAAGGAGCGCCTTCTGCGTGACGACGGGCGCATCAAGGCCGTCATGGCAGTGCAGACGGACACATCGACCTCTGTCAGGAATGACATTGCCGCGCTGCGAGGGGCCATGGACGCGGTCGGGCACCCTGCCCTGCTGATGGTGGATTGCATGGCGTCGCTCGGCTGCGACCGGTTCGAGATGGATGCCTGGGGCGTCGATGTGATGGTCGTGGGGAGCCAGAAGGGGCTGATGACACCGCCGGGCATGGCCTTTGTTTTCTTTTCGGACAAGGCGGATCGGGCGCGCGAGACCGCGCGCTGCGTCACGCATTACTGGGATTGGCGGCCGCGCGTCGATCCACCGATGTTCTATCGTTATTTCAACGGGACGGCGCCGACGCACCACCTTTACGGGTTGGACGAAGCGCTGAGCATGATCGAGGAAGAAGGGCTGGAGGCTGTCTGGACCCGGCACGAAATTCTGGCAGAGGCGATCTGGGCCGCCTTCGAGCAATGGGGCAGCGAGGGGCCGCTGGAGTTGAACATTCGGGACCGGGCGCTTCGGGCGCATTCGGTCACGGCCGTGCGCGCCGGGTCCGAGAAAGGCACGGCCCTGCGGAACTGGTGCGAGACCAAGGCGGGGCTGACCCTTGGGATCGGTTTGGGGATGGCCGAGGACAACGCGCCCGAATGGGATCATTTCTTTCGGCTGGGCCACATGGGGCACGTGAACGCTCAGATGATCCTGGGCGCGCTGGCCACGATCGAGGCGGGGCTGAAGGCGGTCGGTTTGCCTCACGGGCCGGACGGCGTGGGCAAGGCGGCGGAGGTGATCGCCGCGCGGGCCTGAGACCCGGGATCACCACAAGGAATTCACCGACCAAGGTCGGTGAACGCGCGATTGTTGATTTGGGAAAACCCTGCCGGTTCAGTTCCGTCCGGAGCGCAAGTCGACGGTCATCAGCCGGTCAGCGACCCAGGACACCAGCCCGGCGACGATCAGCCCCCAGACCGCCCAGATCACAAAAAGCGCCATGAAGACGACCACAAAGGCCGACCAGAGAAAGGGAGTTGTGAAATCTTCAACCTGTTTCATGGACGTAACTTTAGCTCGGAATTCCTAACAGACGAGTAATTTCGTTTCACGATGGCGATATTCAGCCACCCCGAGCCCTATCCAGTGCTTGTGGCAGAATTTCGGCGAAAGCGGCCAGATCAGCAGGCGTGCCCGCACTGACACGGATGCAGCGGTTTCCGGGGCTGGCGAAGGGCATGCGCACGAAGATGTTGCCCGCGACAAGCTCATCCAGCACCGCCTTGGCGAAGGCGGCGTCGCGCCCGCAATCGAGGGTGACGAAGTTGGTGGCAGACGGCAGCGCGGTGAGCCCGTTCGAGGCGGCGATTTCGCCGATATGCACCCGCGCCTCTTCCACTTTCCGGCGCACCTCGCCGACCCAACTTGTGTCAGCAAGAGCCGCCAGTGCGGCGATCTGGCTGATCCGGTTCATGCCGAAATGGTTCCGGATCTTTTCGAAGCCTCGGATGACGCCTGCCTCGCCAAACGCGTATCCCACGCGCAGGCCCGCCATCCCGTGCGCCTTGGAAAACGTCCGCATGCGCACGACGCGGGGGTCGCTGATGTCGACCGTCGGCACCGCACCGGCGGGTGCGAATTCGACATAGGCCTCGTCCAGAAGCAAAAGGCAGCCATCGGGAAGGTCTGCGATCATCGCCTCGATTTTGGTGGCATCGTGCCAGGACCCCATCGGGTTGTCGGGATTGGCGAGGTAGATGAGTTTCGCGCCCTGGGCGCGCGCGGCATCGAGAAGCGAGGCCGGGTCTTCCTTGTCGTCGACGTAAGGCACCTTGATCAGATCACCGCCGAAGCCCGCGACATGATAGTTGAAGGTCGGATAGGCGCCGTCAGAGGTGACCACGGTGTCGCCCGGCCCGATATAGAGCCGCACCAAATAGCCCAGCAGGCCGTCGATCCCCTCGCCTACGACAACTTCGTCCGGTTTGATCCCGAGGTTTTCCGCCAGCGCATGGCGGAGGTCCCAATTTTCGGGATCGCCGTACATCCAGGCCTGATCTGCCGCATCGCGGATGGCGGCAATGACCTTTGGCGACGGGCCGAAGACGCTTTCGTTTGCGCCGATGCGGGCCGCGAAAGTCTGCCCGCGCTGACGCTCCAGCGCTTCGGGGCCGACGAAGGGCACGGTTGCGGGAAGGCTGGCGGCGAGCGGCGTCTCGGCAGGTCGTTTCATGCGCGCCAGATCAGCATGGACCGGGCGAAGCGGCAAGGGCTACTCGCCCACCTCGTCGCCGCCGAGCCGGTTTCTGAGCGCGTCGAAGGTGCGTTGCAGGCGTCCGCCGCCCTCGGCGTCACCGTCATCGTCGCCGGTGCCGATGCCGAGCCTTGCCAGACGCTCATCGACGAACCCGGACAATACGACATCCCAGAAGGCGTCGAGGTCGCCAGCCCGGAGCGCGGCCACCTCTTCTTGGTCCAGATCAAGCTGATAGCGGAAATCGGCGTTACCGCCCTTCGCCTCGACCGCTCGGGCAAGGCCCCCTGCCATCAGCCGTTCCGCCGTCCCGGCATTGTCGGGCGTGGCGACATTGATGCCATCGAGCGCGATGCGCCAATCCATGTCGATTTCCTCGTCATCGAGGTCCCAGCGGTCCTCGACCCGGACGGTCACCGTGCCGTCGCTAAGCCACGTGAGCGGCGCCTTCGGCAGGATGAGTTTGAGTTGATCGACCTCGACCTGATCGAAGTCCCAGATGGTTTCGCGCCCGTTGGCGGAGATCTGACGCGTCTTCACCGTCAGCGGCTGGCCCGCGATCTTGGCGCTCAGGTTGGAGCGGAAGAGAAGATCGAAAAGCGCGGTCTGGCTGCGGAACGGGGCGACTTCGCCCCGGTCGATGTCGAGGGCATAGGCCTCGCGCCCGCGCGGCGCGACCTGAAGCGCGATGTTCTCGACCAGAACCTGATCGGCCTGGAAGGGGCGCCGGGCCTTGGGTTCACTTGGGTTTGCCTGGATTTGCTGGTCCTTGGGGTCGGGGGGCGTGATGGTGCCGGAGAGGCCATCGACATGGGCGAATTCGATTCTCGGCGTGCCGAACAAGCTCCAAAGGTCGACATCGGCTTCGATGCGATCTGCCTTCAGATTGAAGGCCAGACCGTCCTCGCTGGCCCGCGACATGTCCAGGCCGGCAAGTGCGACACGCCCTGCCAGCAGTGAGCCTTCGCTGTCTTCATAAGCGAGTGTGATGTTCGCCTTCTCGGCGGCGCGTGTCAGCACGCTGCGGACGATGGGATCGAAGAAGACGAAGGTGGCGAGCACGCCAAGGACGCCCAGACCACCGACAATGCCTGCGCTCCAGTGCAGGACTTTCCGGGGAACCAGGGGCTTCCGGCGCTTTTGCTTGCCGGGCTTGGGCTTCGAGACGCCGCTGCCGACACCGCCGAATATCATCGCCAGCAAAAGGACGATGAATTCGAAGATGGCGCCGATGGCCGCGCCGATCAGGGCGAAAAACGGGGCGAGACAGGCAAAAATGATCTCGGCGAAGATAATCAGTAACGCTTCCATACGACCGGCACTTAGGAACGAACTGCGGCAACCAAAGGAAAAACCGGCAAATTTTGCCGCAAACGGACAACTCTGTTGCCGAAATGCCCCGCACCCTTTCGGGAAATGCAGTGAAGGGCGCGCTTATGAAGATCGGATTTATCGGGCTTGGGAATGTCGGCGGAAAGCTTGCGGGCAACCTGTTGAATAACGGGGCGGATCTGGTGGTGCGCGATCTGGATCCGGATCAGGCGAAACCCTTTCTGGAGAAGGGTGCTGCCTGGGCCGATAGCCCTGCCGAGCTGGCGGACGCCTGCGATCTGACCATCACCTGCCTGCCCTCGCCCGCGGCTTGTGCGGCGGTGATGGAGGGCGAGGATGGTATCCTGACCGCGCTTGGGCCCGGCAAGATATGGGCCGAGATGTCGACGACCGATGCGACCGAGATGAAGCGGCTTGCGGCCCTTGTCGAAGCGACCGGTGCATCCGCCATCGAATGCCCCGTCTCGGGCGGCTGTCACCGCGCGGCGACGGGCAATATCTCGATCTTCGCGGGCGGCGACCGCGAGACGTTCGAGCGCATGCTGCCAGTTCTGACGATCCTGGGCCGCCGCGTGCTGCACACCGGCCCCATCGGCAGCGCGTCCTTGCTGAAAGTGATGACCAACTATCTGGCGACCGTGAACCTTGTGGCCTTGTCGGAGTCGCTTGCGACTATGGCGGCGGCGGGCGTCGATCTGTCGACGACCTACGAGGCGATCCGCATTTCGTCCGGCAACAGCTTTGTTCATGAGACCGAAAGCCAGGTCATTCTGAACGGGTCGCGCGACATCAACTTCACGATGGACCTTGTGCTGAAGGACATCGGGCTGTTCGACACCGTGGCCGCCGAGAACGGCGTGCCGCTGGCGATATCGCCGCTGCTGGTGCAGCTCTTCGAGGAAGCGAACGAGGTCTATGGGCCGCGCGAGCATTCGCCGAACATCATCCGCCGCTACGAAGACCCTACCGGACTGGATATCCGCGCGCCGGGGTTCCCGGCCGAAATCGTGGACGATGAACCGCCGGAACGCGGGCGCGAGGTGACCCCGCGCCGCGCGTGAATTATTCGCCGCGCGCCCCCCAGAGGCGCCACCAGGACCGGCGTTCGTGGCGGTCGAAGCGGCTGGGTCCGTCGATGCTCCGGCGGTCGCGGCGCGACTCGATGCGGTCCAGACGATCCTCGATCACATCGCGCGGGCCATGGTCGACCGCTTCATCGATGCGGCTTTCGCGGCGGTCGATCCGGTCTTCGATCCGGTCCAGACGCTTTGCGCGCTCTTCTGCGGTCAGGGCGATGCTGGCGGCGGGCGTCAAGGCCATCACGACGGCGGTCGTCACAAGAAAGGTCTTCATATCGCAACCTCCTTTTGCTGGTGCGTGGGTCCTAAACGCGCGAGCGGCGGGTTTCCGTCGCAGCGACTTTCGGCTCGCATCCGATGCGCCAATATGCGCCTATGCGGCCCATGACCCGGGTCATCCTGTTCAACAAGCCGATCGGTGTGCTGCCTCAGTTCACAGATGCCAAAAGCCCCTCGCCCCGCCCGACGCTGTCGGGGTTCGGGCTGCCGAAGGGCGTTTATGCCGCCGGACGGTTGGACCGGGACAGCGAAGGGCTGCTGGTCTTGACGGATAACGGCAAGCTGCAGGCTCGGATTGCTTCGCCGAAGGCCCGCACGCCCAAGACCTATCTGGTGCAGGTCGAGGGCGATCCGTCGGAGGCCGATCTGGAGCCTTTGCGCAAGGGGATGACCCTGAAGGACGGCCCTACGCGGCCGGCCAAGGCGCGGCTGATCGCGCCGCCGGAAATCTGGGAGCGTGACCCGCCGGTTCGGGTGCGGAAGACCGTGCCGGACCGTTGGATCGAGATCACCTTGACCGAGGGGCGCAATCGGCAGGTGCGGCGCATGTGCGCCGCCATCGGGTTCCCGTGCTTGCGGTTGATCCGCTGGCAGGTGGGGGATTGGACGCTGGATGGGTTGAAGCCCGGAGACTGGAAGGAAGCCAAGTGAGGTCGACAGGCGTTCTTTAACGCGTGGTTCATTTTGACACATGTATTCATCTTGAAAGGCTCTCGAGTTTGGTATACGGCGGTATACAAATGCCGGAACCGGTTCGTTTGGCCGTGCCCGGGCACATCAGAACTCAAAACAGCCGAGACAGCCCATGAGCCTTTACGCCGCCTATCTTGAAGAGATCGAGACCCGCAAGGAACAGGGGTTGAGCCCCAAACCCATCGACGACGGCGCTTTGGCGGCGGAGGTGATCGCGCAGATCAAGGACAAGGATCATCCGCATCGGGCGGCGTCTTTGGAGTTTCTGATCTACAACACCCTTCCCGGCACCACCGGTGCGGCGGGCGAGAAGGCGCGGTTTCTGAAAGAGGTCATTCTGGGGGACGCAGAGGTCGAGGAGATCAGCCGCGAATTTGCGTTCGAGCTTTTATCCCATATGAAAGGCGGCCCCTCGGTCGAGGTGTTGCTCGATCTGGCATTGGGCGATGACGCTGATATCGCCAGCGATGCGGCCGAGGTGCTGAAGACTCAGGTCTTCCTTTACGAGGCAGATACCGACCGGATCAAAAACGCCCTTGAGGCCGGGAACGCTGTCGCGCGCGAGCTTCTGGAGAGCTATGCGCAGGCCGAGTTCTTCACCAAGCTCCCGGAGATCGAGGACGAGATTCAGGTCGTCACCTATGTTGCCGCCGAGGGCGATATTTCGACCGATCTTCTCTCGCCCGGCAATCAGGCGCACAGCCGGGCTGACCGGGAGTTGCACGGCAAGTGCATGATCTCCGAGCGGGCGCAGAAGGAAATTCAGGCGCTGAAGCTGCAGCATCCGGACAAACGCGTGATGCTGATTGCCGAAAAGGGCACGATGGGGGTTGGGTCCTCGCGGATGTCGGGTGTGAACAACGTCGCCCTTTGGACCGGCAAGCAGGCAAGCCCTTATGTGCCCTTCGTCAACATCGCGCCCGTCGTCGCGGGCACGAACGGAATTTCGCCGATCTTCCTGACGACCGTTGGCGTCACGGGCGGGATCGGAATCGACCTGAAGAACTGGGTCAAGAAGGTGGACGCCGATGGCAAGCCGATCCTGAACAACGACGGGAACCCCATTCTGGAGGAACGCTATTCGGTCGCGACCGGTACGGTGCTGACGATCAACACCAAGGACAAGAAGCTCTACAACGCGGCGGGCGACGAAGAGCACGTGGACCTTGCCGCGTCCTTCACGCCGCAGAAGGTGGAGTTCATGAAGGCGGGCGGGTCCTATGCCGTGGTTTTCGGGAAGAAGCTTCAGAACTTCGCCGCCGAGACACTGGGCATCGAAGCGCCTCAGGTCTTTGCGCCCTCGAAAGAGGTCAGCCACGAGGGGCAAGGCCTGACAGCGGTCGAGAAGATCTTCAACGCCAATGCCGTGGGCGTCGCGCCGGGCAAGGTGCTGCACGCGGGCTCGGATGTGCGGGTCAAGGTCAATATCGTCGGCAGCCAGGACACCACGGGGCCGATGACGGCGCAGGAACTGGAGGCGATGGCGGCCACCGTTCTGTCGCCGTCGGTCGATGGCGCTTACCAGTCGGGATGTCACACGGCGTCTGTGTGGGACGCGAAGGCGCAGGCGAATACGCCGAAGCTGATGGCGTTCATGAACAAGTTCGGCCTGATTACCGGGCGCGATCCGAAGGGTGTCTATCACGCCATGACGGATGTCATTCACAAGGTGCTGAACGACATCACGGTCGACGATTGGGCGATCATCATCGGCGGTGACAGCCACACGCGGATGTCGAAAGGCGTGGCGTTTGGGGCCGACTCGGGCACCGTCGCGTTGGCGCTGGCCACGGGCGAGGCGACAATGCCGATCCCGGAATCGGTCAAGGTGACGTTCAAGGGCCGGATGGCCGATTATATGGATTTCCGCGATGTGGTCCACGCCACGCAATCCCAGATGCTGAAGCAGTTCGGCGACAACGTCTTCCAGGGCCGGGTGATCGAGGTGCATATCGGCACGCTGCTGGCGGACCAGGCGTTCACCTTCACCGACTGGACGGCCGAGATGAAGGCCAAGGCGTCCATCTGCATCAGCGAAGACGAGACGCTGATCCAATC
>JASJDQ010000090.1 GCA_030065075.1 Paracoccaceae bacterium
TCCTGCCCGAGGCTCGAGGCATAGGTGCCGAGCCGCCCGGTGCGCTGCAACGCGATGGCCTTGGTGTCGAAGGCACGCGTCTTCACCATGGCCGCGTACATCGCGACCAGCGTGTCCCGATCCCCTGCGAAATCGGGCAGATCGTTCACCACCTGTCCCGCAGGGTCGAGGAAGGCGGTGATCTCGGTAGAAACGGTGTGTGCCATGGTCTACCCCGCTTTCTCTTCGGCAAGCTCCCTCGCCATGATCTCGCGCATGACGAACTTCTGCACCTTGCCGGTGATGGTCATCGGGTATTCCTCTACGAAGCGAATGTAGCGGGGAATCTTGAAATGCGCGATCTGGCCTTCGCAGAAAGCGCGGATCTCCTCGGCTGTCACGCTTTGCCCGTCGCGGAGCTTGATCCACGCGCAGACCTCCTCGCCGTATTTTTCGTCCGGCGCGCCGATCACCTCGACCTGCTCGATGGCGGGGTGGGTGTAGAGAAAATCCTCGATCTCGCGCGGGAAGATGTTCTCGCCGCCCCGGATCAGCATGTCCTTGATACGGCCTACGATCTGGAAATAGCCTTCGTCGTCGAGCACCGCGATATCCCCGCTGGCGATCCAGCGCGCCTCGTCGATGGCACTGGCAGTTTTCTCCGGGTCGTTCCAGTACTTGGGCATCACGCAATAGCCGCGGGTGAGCAGCTCGCCGGGCTCGCCGCGGGGCACGATCCGGCCCTCGCCATCCACGATCTTGATCTCGGTATGCGGCAGGACGCGGCCCACAGTCTCCACCCGCCGCACCACCGGATCGTCGACCGAAGTTTGCGTGCTGATCGGCCCCGTCTCGGTCATCCCGTAGGCGATGGTGATCTGTTCCATATGCATCTCGCCCATGATCCGCTTCATCAGTTCGGCGGGGCAGGGCGCGCCGGCGATGATCCCGGTCCTCAGGCTCGACAGGTCGCGATCCTTGAAGCCCGGGCTGTCGAGCGCGGCGATGAACATCGTGGGCACCCCGTGGAGCACCGTGCAGCGCTCGGCCTCGACCACGTCCATCGTCGCCGTGGCGTCGAACCCTGCGGATGCGAAGACCATCGTCGATCCATGCGCCACGCAGCAGAGCGTGCCGACCACCATTCCGAAGCAGTGATACATCGGCACCGGAATGCACATGCGGTCCCTATCGCCGAGTTTCATCTGGAGGCCGCTGAAATAGGCGTTGTTGACGATGTTGTGGTGGGTCAGCGTCGCCGCCTTGGGCCTGCCGGTCGTGCCGGAGGTGAACTGGATGTTGATCGGGTCGTCGAATTGCAGGAGCGAGGCCAGTTCCTCGACCCGCGCGCGTGTCTTCTTCGAGGCCCGCGACTTGAGATCGGCATAGGTGATTGTGCCGGGGGCCGCGTTCCCTTCGAGAGTCACGACCCAGCGGAGGCTCGGCACCTTCTTGGCCGCCAGCTTGCCCGGTTCAGCTCCGGCCAGTTCGGGCATCAATTCGGCCAGCATCGCCATGTAGTCGGAGGTCTTGAAGCTTGGCACCAGCACCAGTGCCGTCACCTCCACCTGCTTGAGCGCGTATTCAAGCTCGGAGAGGCGGTAGGCAGGGTTGATGTTGACGAGGATCAGCCCGGCCCGTGCGGTGGCGAATTGCAACACGACCCATTCGGCCATGTTCGGCGCCCAAACCCCGATGCGTTCGCCGGGCTCGAGCCCCAACGCCACGAGCCCGGCCGCGACCTCGTCGACCTGCCGGCCCAGTTCTTCATAGGTCCAGCGCACATCCTGATAGGGAACCACCAACGCTTCGTTTCGCGGATAGGTCTCGATGGCGTTCGCAAGCAGCCCGCCCACGGTCAGCCCCATCAGCGGTGTGGTTGAAACCCCGTGTGCATAGCTTGCGCTGGCTGTTTCATTGGCCATGATCACCTTCCCCAGGCCCGTGCCGGGTCTTCCCATCGTCGAGCTTATCGCTGAAGTCCGGCCCTGGAATTGACGTAAGGCAAGGGTCAGCGGGACGTCAGGGCGGCGCCATCGCGCGGTCGATGAACCGGTCCACTTCGGCGGCGAGCGCGCGGAGGCTGTCCGATATGCGCACCTCGTAAGGCGGCGCCTTCTCGAGGCCACGCAAGTCTTCCGGAAGGCTTTCTATCTGCTCGGCGGCATAGGCGCGGATCGCGGTCAGGGAAGTCGGCGGAGCAAGGCGGTGTCCATCCCGCATCACGGGCTCGAGGAGCGGCTTTCCCTCCTGCGGATCGTCTTCGGTCGTGACGATGTCTCCCACCATCGTGCCCGCTCCGTCAACGCGCCGCCAGACCTGTTTCCGTCCCGGCCACGTTGCCTTCCCTTCCGAGCGTTTGCGGCGCGCCTGTCCGGCGTATTCCTGCAACTTGTAGGCACAATCGAGTGCCGGCGCATCCGAGGATGTGGTCAGGCTGGTGCCAACGCCGAAGCCGTCGATGGGCGCGCCGCCTGCGAGTAGGTGGGCGATCTTGGTTTCGTCCAAGCCGCCGCTTGCGAAGATCGTGACATTGGAAAGCCCACCAGCGTCGAGGATTTCGCGCACCGATTTGGCCAGAGCGCCAAGATCGCCGCTGTCGAGCCGGACCGCGCTGACTTCGATGCCGAGCTTGCGCAGCTTCGGGGCGAGCGCCACGACCTGCCGCGCGCCCTCTTCGGTGTCGTATGTGTCTATCAGCAGGACGAGCCTCTCCGGCCGCGCTTTCGCGAAGGCCTCGAACGCGGCGGGTTCGTTGTCGAAAGCCTGAACAAAGGAATGGGCCATGGTGCCGAAGGCGGGCACGCCGAACATCTGCTCGGCCAGCACATTCGCCGAACCCGAAAACCCGGAGATGTAGGACGCGCGTGCCGCTAAAAGACCGGCTTCCGCCCCATGCGCGCGCCGCAGCCCGAAATCGACCAGCGTGCGCCCACCCGCCACCTGCACCATGCGCGCGGCTTTCGAGGCGATCAGGGTCTGGAAGTGAAGCAGGTTGATGAGCCGCGTCTCCACGTACTGCGCCTCAGGCAGCGGCGCGGTGACACGCAGGATCGGTTCGTCGGGAAAGAACACCGTGCCCTCGGGCATCGCATGGACATCGCCGGTGAACCGGAATGTCCGAAGCCGATCGATCAGGTCGCGGCTGAAATGCCCGCTGTCGGCGAGCCAGGCCAGTTCGTCGTCGTTTGGTCGGAGGTTCTCAAGAAACCCGAGCGCCTGTTCAAGCCCCGCGGCCACAAGGAAATTGCGCCCGGCGGGCAGTCGGCGCACGAAGAACTCGAAGACGGCGGTCCCGGTTTCGCCGGCCTCGTGATAGGCCTGCATCATCGCCAACTGGTAGAGGTCAGTCAGCAGAAAGCTCGTCGGGACCTTTGTCATGGTCCGGAGGCCCTGAGAGATACTCGAAAGAAACGGTGCCTCAGCGGTCTTCGTCCCATTGAGCCTCCTGCCGCCGCAGGAGATTGTAGACCGTCAACGCCCGTCCGGTGAGCGGTTTGCGCAAATCGCCCATGACGTCCGTTTCCTGGGCCAGATGGGCCGAGACTTCTTCGAGTTCGGCGATTGACAGGCCAGTGCCCTCGATCTCCGCAACTGTGTGATCGTCCAGATCCCCAAGCAGTCGCTTGATATCGTCATAGGTTGCTTTCATGTCATTCGCGGCTCCTGTTTCGCGCAGCCTGAGCGCGTCGTCGATAGCCGATCAAATAACCGGCGCGCCGCAGCGGCACGTTGACTTCCCTCAATAGCCGTCGGGCCTGCATCACTTCTGGGCCGTCCTACGTGAACCGCGACGAAGCCGGGACAACTGCGGATACGATTGTTGCCACAAATGCACTTTGCCTTGGGCGTGTCGTTGCATCGCCTGTAGGATTTGTGAGGCCAGTCAACTGTCTTGTGAACGATGTTCGCCAGGCTTGCGCTCTTGAGCGTTTGGAGCGTTTCTGGGCGTCATCGCCCTCACCTTCCCGTCGGATGAAAGGCAGGCTGTGATCTCTTTGAAATCCAGCGTTTCCTTCGCCTCCAGTTCGTGAACGAGAAAACCGATTGCTTCCTCATGCTCGGCGATGATCCGCTTCGCTTCGGCTTCAGCCTCCCGGAGCAATCCGATGACCGCGCGATCCACCTGCGCGGCGGTCTCGTCGGCATGCTCGTGCGGCTGCGCGATCGACTGGCCGAGAAAGGGGTGGTCCTCGCGCCGACGCAAGTCCACGGGGCCCAGGTCGTCGCTCATGCCCCACCTCGCCACCATCGACCGAGCAAGCACCGTCGCCCTCTTGATGTCATCGTCGGCGCCCGAGCTCACCGTGCCGATCAGCGCTTTCTCGGCCGCGCGGCCGGCCAGCAAGATGACGAGCTGACCGCGCAGGTAGTCCTCGGGAAGCGTATGGTGCTCCTCTTTCTCAAGCATGTGAGTGCCGCCGAGACTGCGCCCACGCGGGATAATCGTGACCTTGTACAAAGGGTCGGCACCAGGCGTGTAAAAGGCCGCTGCGGTGTGTCCCGCCTCGTGCACGGCCAGTCGGTGACGCTCTTCGGGCTTGATCGCGAGGGTGCGGACGGTACCCATCATGACCTTGTCGCGCGCTTCTCCAAGGTCTTCGCGGGTGATCCGATCGCCGCGGCGGCGTGCTGCCGTGATGGCGGCCTCGTTCAGCAGGTTCTTCAGGTCGGCACCGGAAAAGCCAGGTGTGCCCTCCGCGATCGTGTCCAGATCTTTCTTGTCGACCAGTGGCAAATCGCGTGCGTGGATATCAAGGATCGCGCGGCGGGCTTTTTGATCAGGCAGGTTCAGCGTCACGTGCCGGTCGAACCTGCCGGGCCTTAACAAGGCAGGGTCCAGAACGTCCGGACGGTTGGTGGCCGCCAGCACGACGACTGCCTCTTTTCCTTCGAAACCATCGAGTTCAGCGAGAATCTGGTTGAGCGTCTGCTCACGCTCATCGTGGCCGCCGCCCAAGCCCGTGCCGCGCGTGCGCCCGATGCTGTCGAGTTCGTCGATGAAGATCACGGCCGGGGCTGCCTTACGCGCGGCTTCGAACAGCTTCCGGACGCGGCCCGCACCGACCCCTACGAATATTTCGATGAACTCGGAACCCGACGTCGAAAAAAACGGCACGTCGGCTTCGCCCGCAAGAGCCTTCGCCAATAGCGTCTTACCTGTGCCCGGCGGCCCCATCAGCAAGACACCATGTGGTACTTCGGCGCCGACTTTGCGAAACCTCTCGGGCTCCCGCAGAAACTCGACGAGCTCGGCGACTTCCTTCTTGGCCTGGTCCTGGCCTGCGACATCCTCGAAGGTGATCTGCGACCTTCGCTCGCTGGGCTTGGCGAACCTTCCTCCCAGCAACCCGCCCAAACCGCCGGTGCCCGGCCCTCCGCTGATCTGTCCAAGCATTCGACGCTGAAGCCAAAAGTAGAGGGCAAGCAGAATGATCCATGGCAAGAGGTAGGACAGCACGGAAACACCGCTCGGCTCGCGCGCGGTAACGTCGACATCCTGCTCCTCCAGCAATGGCAGGAGCTCCGGATCCCCCTGGGACGGCGTAACCGCGCGATATTGCCGTTGCTCTTCCAGTGGGTCGCGGGTGTCGGTTACCGTGATACCGTGTTCGTCCAGGGTCGCCTGGTCTACGCGTCCGTCCCGGATCATGTCCTTGGCGGTGCTATACGAGACCGTCTCGGTCTCCACACCACTCTCCGGAGACGCCAGGAAAACCAACACGATGAACGCCAAGATCAACGCTGCAAGTGCAAGGGGGCCACTGGTTGGCCATTGGTCCTTGGGCTCGCGGCCGTCTCTTTGGTCCTCCGCCACTCGTCTTTCCCTGGTTTCGCTACGCTTGACGGCATTCTAGAGATTGCGAGACGTGCTGTCAGAGAATTTCGCATATGTTGCCGCAAAGGCCGTTGTGGGCAATGATCGTGCGACTGAGCGACAAGCAAGGAGAAATGTGCTCTCCGTGATACTTGGTGCATCTGTCGGTTTCACACTTCCTGTCGCGAACCCAACGATTGCTATTGTCTTCGGAAATCCGACCGTGACGCGCAGCGACATGCTCCGCGCGGGAGCTCCCATCAATTCTGTTGGAATTCTGGTTGCGGTCGGAGTCAGTCTCTTGCTGGGGCCGATCTTCCTGGGATGAATGCTCAAATCCGGCGTATTGGCGAACAATCATCGAATGGGCTCGCGGGCCTAAGCAGAGAGCGGCTGCATTTCCATCTTGAATTCGGGCGATACGCTGTAGACGACACCGTTCGGCACCTCCGTCCAAACCTCATCAAAGGTCACGGGCTCCGACGCCACTTCGACCGCTCGATAAGCCTGTTTCGGGTCATGGTGAACGTGTGTCTTGCCGCAGATCGTGCAAACGTGAAGATGATCGCGCCGAAGATGGTACAGCGAGCGATTAAGACGTGACCCCACAAGGCTTTCGCCGTCGGTCAGCACGATGTTGAGACCGATCTTCTTCTCCGGGGCGATTTCGTTGCACCAGGCCACGATGTGGTCCAGTCCACGCCGGACAGTGTCGAAGAGTCCATGTTCCGGATGCCGCAGGAAAAGGCTCAACAGGTAGCGGAAGATATGCTCGCTGTCTGTCTCGCCGTCGATCTCGGACCTGTGCAACGGGTCCATGTGCTCGAGCAGCTTGAACCGGACCTCCTCGAATCCGGGCAACGTTCCGTTATGCGCGAAGATCCAGCGACCGTGATGGAATGGATGGGTATTCTCGACGCTGACGCGCCCGACTGTCGCCCGGCGCACATGCGCCACAACCGTGTGCGCATAAACCCGGGCGGCCGCCTTCGTGAAATGCTCGCCTTCAAAGGCCGCCCAGGTCTGCTTTTCGATGACAGGCACGCCGTCCGGATAATCCGCGACACCCCAGCCGTGACCGTGCATCAGGCCTTCCATGTCGCCCTGGCTTTGCGCCATGAGCGCGTTCTGAGCACGGACAAGTCCGCACTCCACCCGGGTCGGCTCATTCGCCCTCATGGCATAGAGGCGACACATCTGAAGAACCTCCCATTCACTTGCCTTGAGAACTGAGCATAAAATCAGGCTGGGGGGAACGCTTCGAATGTTGGACTTGATTTGTGAATAGCGTCTCCGGCACCGTACAGCGTGCCATTGAAGCGAAAGCGCCCGCAATCGAGGCGCTTGCGACGCGGCTGCTGAGCGACGAACCGGCGCTTCTTTCCTCGCTCGATTTCGGCCCGATGGTCCGGCAAGGCGCTTCAGCGGACTCCGCTCTCATTATCTGCGACCAGTCGGGAACCGAGCTTTTCGACCTCGAAAGGGTGGGTCTGTATGAGCATCGAATGGCGCTGCTCGCGCGGCCGGGCGACATTGTCGTGGCTCGTCAACGTGTCCTGGATTTCGAACGGTATCTCGCGGGATATCTCGGCCTGCGGGACGTGACCTTTCTCGAGGCCGGTTCCGAAGACGCCGAACCGGTTGCACGGAAACTCCGAACCGATACCGAACTTGCTGAGAAGCTTGCGAGTGCATTGGACGCCGACAAGACCTTGACGATCCATAGCTATCTTACCACAGGCCACGTGTGGCAACTCGCGAAGGCACTCGGAGAAGCACGCCAAACCCCGATCGGTGTCGCCGGCCCCGGGCCCCGAAGCTCGAGGCGCGCAAACGACAAGCTTTGGTTCTGGTCCCTGGCGCGCGAACTGACCGGGAAACACTCGGTGCCGCCGACGTTTTACGCGTTCGGTCCGGCTGCCGCGGCGGCGCAGGCTGCACGTTTTGCGCGGGAGAGCGAGAGTATTGTCGTGAAGGTCCCGAGCAGCGCGGGCGGGCGGGGCAACTTGCGCCTCGAGAGTGCGGTCGTGCGCGCCATGAGCCTCTCTGGCCTCAGCCAACTGATTGAGGAACGCCTTTTCGCTTTAGGCTGGCAGGGCACCTATCCGGTCCTTGTGGGTGTATGGGAATCCGGGATCACGGCCAGCCCCTCGGCGCAGATTTGGCTGCCCAAGCCGGAGGACGGGCCGCCACGGATTCTTGGCCTTTTCGAACAGCGCGTGGAAGGCGTGACGGGCAAGTTCTCGGGCGCACAGCCAGCCGTAATTCCTGACGACATCGCCGAAGAGATGATATGGGAAGCGGCGGTGCTGGGCGCTTTGCTGCAACGGCTCGGTTACTTCGGGCCCTGTTCTCTCGACGCAGTGATGAAGGAAACTGATGACGGCGTGTATGAACTGCACTGGGTCGAGTGCAACGGGCGGTGGAGCGGCGTATCCATACCGCTGGCGGCTGCTAAAGGACTTCTCGGGCAATCGTTTCCAAAGGGCCTGATCATTCTTCAGGATCTTCTGCTCGACGCTCCTCCCGCCAGCACGTCCGAGCTTTGCACACTTCTCGACGGCATGATGTTCAGGCACGACGCATCGGACGAAGGCATCGTGATCCTGTCACCGCCCGACCGACCGGCCGGCATGTCGTTGAACGTCATGGCGCTTGCTCAAACTCAGTCGCGGGCCGCGTCGATAGTCAAGGAGTTGCACCGTCGGCTGAGTACCACGGGTGCATGAAGGGCAGGCTTGGCAGGCTGCGCTCGGACCAGGATGCCGCCTCTTTGTGGGCCGATTCGCCCACCCGCGTCAGATCGGAGTGTGCGAAAGGCATTTGGATGATCCACCGCGCCATTTGACTGAAATCATGGTGCTGCACCGGGCGACACGCGATACAGAGGCAATCGGCGGAGAATAGAATGCCCGGTATCGACAAAGACGGACTCGGCGTCCCCTACAAAGCGCTTCGAAAAAAGGTGCCGGCTGAAACCCTGCCGTTCGAGACGACTGCTGACCTGGAGCCTTTCGATGCGCTTCTCGGACAGGACCGCGCGACGGACGCGATCCGCCTCGCGTGCCAAATCGATCATCATGATTTCAATCTCTTCGTACTCGGCGACGAAGGCATGGGGCGCCATTCGGCGGTCAAGGCTCTGCTTGCTGAACAGGCCGTGGCCCGCGAGCTTCCTGACGAGTGGGCTTACGTGAACAACTTCGGCGAACCCTACAAACCGATCTGTCTCAGAATGCCGCCCGGCAATGCCATGCGGCTGAAACGCCGGATGGAAGAACTCGTCGACGATCTCGCGGGCGAGATTCCTGCCATTTTCGAGTCCGACGAATATCAGTCGCAGCGCAGGGCGATCGAGGAGGAATACGGCGAGCAACACGAAGCAGCGATGGCGGAATTCGCCGAAAAGGTTGCCGCCGAGAATGTCGCGCTGGTGCGAACGCCCATGGGCTTCATGCTGGCCGCCATTCACGACGGTAAGGTGATCAAGCCTGATCGGTACAAAGAGCTCAGCGAAGAGGAGCGGAACGCGATCGATGAAAAGATCGGTCGCTTTCAGGAGGAGCTTGCCGAAGTGCTTCGCGAAGCGCCGAAACTCGAGCGTATGAGCCGCAAGGAAATTGAGAAGCTGAACGCCGAGACAGCAGAGCGTGTCGTCTCTCTCCGCATAACTGAGATCGAAGAGGAGTTCGCTGATATCAAGCCGGTGGCGATGTATCTCTCCGACGTGCGGAAGGATATCATCGCAAATGCAGGCCTCTTCCTGACGGCGGCCTTGCGGCAAAGCGAAGGGCCATTTCCGGAGGCCGTCCGGAAATACCACAAGGATACGGAGTTCGACCGGTACGTCGTTAACGTCATGGTGGCACATGACGGTGGAGAGGGTGCGCCGGTCGTCATCGAGGATTTGCCGACGCTGAGCCATCTTACGGGATGGATCGAGCACGTGTCCGAGATGGGTGCCCTCACGACGAATTTCACGATGATAAGACCTGGCGCGCTACACCGGGCCAACGGCGGTTTTCTGGTTCTTGATGCAAGACGCGTCTTGAGTGAGCCGTTCGCCTGGGACGGGCTCAAGCGGTGCCTGAAGAGCCGGGAAATCGCGATTAGGTCGATGGCCGAAAGGCTCAGTCTTGTGTCTACGGTTTCGCTGGAACCCGTACCGGCACCCCTCAATGTACGCGTGATCCTCATAGGAGACCGTCTTCTGTATCATTTGCTTGTTCAACTCGATCAGGATTTTCGCGATCTCTTCAAACTGCAGGCCGATTTCGAAACCGACATCTTGTACTCCGAAGACTCTGTGGCGCTTTACGCGCGTGTCATCGGGTCATTCGCGGCCCGCGCTGGTGTCAGACCTGTCGACGCGCAGGCGGTCGCGCGGCTGATCGAACAGGCCATGCGTCTTGCGGAAGACGCCAAGAAACTCTCGCTCAAGGTTGGTGTGCTTGGGGACATCCTGCGTGAGGCCGATCACTACGCCGCCGAGGCCGGACGAGACGCTGTCGCAGGATCGGATGTTGATCGTGCCTTGGACCAACGCGAAAGGCGTAGCTCGCGGGTACGGGACAAGATGCAGGACGCCGTTGAACGCGGAACGATCCTGATTGACACGGACGGGTCAAAAACTGGCCAGATCAATGGGCTGTCGGTCGTCTCGGTGGGGGATTACCGGTTCGGTCGCGCCTCCCGAATAACGGCGCGGGTGCGCATGGGAACCGGCAATCTGGTCGATATCGAACGCGAAGTCGAACTGGGCGGCCCGCTGCATTCCAAGGGCGTCATGATCCTGTCGGGTTTCCTGACCTCGAGTTACGCGCTGGACGCGCCCTTCTCGCTGCACGCAAGTCTGGTTTTCGAGCAAAGCTATGGCGGAATCGAGGGCGACAGTGCCTCTTCGGCCGAGCTTTGCGCCATTTTGTCAGCGCTCGCCGAACTGCCGATCGACCAAAGTCTGGCCGTGACGGGATCGGTGAACCAACTGGGCGAGTTGCAACCGATCGGTGGCGTCAACGAGAAGATCGAGGGGTTCTTTGACACCTGCAGCAGACGCGGGCTCACCGGCACCCAGGGCGTTCTGATTCCGAAGGCGAATGTCGACCATCTGATGCTGCGCGAAGACGTGGTCGCGGCCGCAAAGGACGGCAAGTTCCGGGTCATACCCTTTGCGACGATAGACGAGGGGATCGCGATCCTGACCGGCTGCCCTGCGGGCGAGCGCGGCGCTGACGGTGCGTTTCCGGCGGAAAGCGTGCACGGAAAAGTGGAGGCCAGATTGCGTAACTTCGCCGAACGGCGGCGCGTCTTCGGGCGTGACAGCCTTGCTGCCGACGAGCGGAAAACAGAATGACGGAAAACGTGAGGTCAAAGCGCCGTATCCTGATTGCTGCAACGTCTTTTGCAGACGCAAGGGCGGCATTTGCGATCGCGGACCGGCTTGCCGAGAGCCTCGCGTCCAAACTGGGCGGCGTTCTGTTACACGACACCGCCATCAACGAGTTGGTCGCTTCCCCTGGACAGCGCGTCATCACCGAAAGTGGTGAGGTCCTTGCGGCTCCGTCCGCAGCGCGCCTCCGGACGATCTTCGAAAGTGACGTCAAGGCCTTTCGGCAGGCGCTGGACGAACTCGCCCGCCTGCGCAGCCTGGCCTGGTCGTTCGAAAGCCGGGAAGGCGAGCCAATCGCCGGGTTCTTCGAGGCGGCGGCTGAGTGGGACATCATCCTTCTTGGTCAACGTTCCCGATCGCCTGGGCGGGGCCGCATCGTGCTGGTCGCGCCCGGAACCGGTGTTTCCGAAGATCTCGACGAGGTGGCACGTGATTTGGCCGCCAAGATGCGCGCCGATCTTGTTACAGTTGCACTCGGTGATGCCGGGCCGGCGGGTGACACCGCCTTCTCCTGGGCCGATGAGACCGAGCTTTTGAGATGGATAAGCCACGTGCGCGCCGCTCTTGTCATTGTTGATCTCGCCAAAGGCCCGTTTCGTACGCCCGGCCAATTGCGCGAACTCTTTGAAGTCGCACGGTGTCCGGTTCTCGTCGCTGGGACGGCACATGCAAATCAGGACCAAGGGAAATCGGAGCAATGATCGAAGGAGCGCCTCATACGAGCCCCCTTGTGGCGGCACGATCCCGCGTTCTGGCAATGTCCGCGATCAAGGAAATGGCGATCCGGAGCGCGCGCGTCCCGGACGCGGTGTCGCTCGGCTGGGGTCTGCCGTCGTTTCAGACACCAGAGCCAATCCGTGCAGCCGTCGAGCGGGCCCTACGGGACGATCCTTCTGCCGGCATGTATACGCTCCCGGCCGGTTTGCCCGAGCTGCGCAGAGCCGTCGCAGAGACGCATTCGCGAAGAACCGGGCGCAACCTCGACCCCGAGCGCCATGTCGCCATCACCGCAGGCAACATGGAAGGGATCAACACGCTGCTTCACGTTCTGGTCGATCCCGGGGATGAGGTCATCGTCACCGACCCAGGTTTCGTCTCCCACATCCAGCAAATCAGGATGAATGACGGACGCCCGGTTTACTGGCCGATGGACGAAGCCGCCGGCTGGCGGCTTGACCCGGCGGACCTTGAACAGCGAGTGACGCCACGCACCAAGGCAATCCTTCTGGTGAACCCGACCAATCCCACGGGAACCGTCATCCCGGAAGAAACGTTGCGCGCCGCTGCGGAGATTGCGCGGGATAAGGGCATCTTCGTGATCTTGGATGACCCGTACAGTGTCTTTGTCTACGAGGATCGCGAACGGTTTTTCGACCTTTGTTGCGTTCCCGAATACTCGGACGTCATCGTGTACCTGTTCACGTTCTCCAAGGCCTACGCGATGAGTGGATGGCGTGTCGGCTACATGATCACGCCCGAAGCGCTGATCGGCGAAATCGTGAAGATGCATGATCTGGCGATGATCTGCACCCCGCGCGTCTCGCAGATCGGCGCCACTGCTGCGCTTCGGGAGAAAAGCCCGCATCTCGACGAGTTCCGAGACATCCTCGATCGGCGGCGTACGCTGGTCTGCGAGCGTCTGGACCGACTGCCGCATGTCTTCGAGTATGTTCGCCCGGATGGCGCTTACTATGTCTTTCCCCGCATCGTCAGCGAAGAACAGAATTCTGTGCGCTTCGCACATGGGCTGCTTGACGAGGCACGCGTCACCGTGACCCCCGGCAGTGCCTTCGGACCTGGCGGAGAGGGGCATGTCCGAATGGCCTATTGCGTGGCGGAAGATCAGATCAATCTGGCCTTTGACAGGTTGGAAGCCCGCTTCGGGACCGCGTAAAGGAAAAGGGGCGAGACCTGAGCAAGCAGGCAGATCATACCGAAACGGAACGCGCGGAACTTCTGCGCACCGTTCGGTTGTGGCCCCTCGTGCTCTACGGGCTAGGCGTTACGATCGGCGCCGGGATTTACGTTCTCATCGGCGAGGCGGTCGGGCGTTCCGGCATTTATGCACCTTCGGCATTCCTGTTGTCCGCAGTGGTCATGGCATTCACCGCTGGTTCATTTGCCGAGTTGTCAGGACGCGTGCCGCAGGCCGCGGGCGAAGCGGTCTATGTGGATGCGGCCTTCGGATGGCCGTGGCTGACCCGGCTCGTCGGCCTCGCGGTCCTCGTCGATGCGATCATCGCGGCGGCCGCGATCAGTCTTGGCAGCGCGGGCTACCTTGGGGAGATTCTGCCGGCTCCAGAGCCTGTGCTGGTCACAGGCATCGTGCTGGCGATGGCCGCAATTGCCTGCTGGGGCATCGGCGAGTCCATCTTCATTGCGGGTGTGATGACCGTCATCGAGGTTCTCGGCCTGCTGGCGATAATCTTCTTCGGCATCCTGCATGATCCCGCGAGCATCGCACGTGTGCCCGAGGTGCTTCCGCCCCTTTCCGATGCGGCAGCCATGTCGGGTATCCTGAGCGCCAGCCTAATCGCCTTCTTCGCCTTCATCGGATTCGACGATGTGGTCAACTTGGTCGAGGAAACCAAGGATCCCCGCAAGATCATGCCTTGGGCGATCGGGATTACCCTGGTGATCGTGACTGTCCTTTACTTCCTTGTCGCGTTCGTCGCAGTGCAGGCGATCCCGATGGGGGAACTGGCCGCGTCGAGCGCGCCGGTCAGCTTGATGTTCGAACGATTGGTCGGCATTTCGCCTCTCGCCATCACTTTGATCGCGATAATGGCGACCATGAACGGAGTTGTTATCATCCTGATTATGGCGGCGCGTGTGACGTATGGACTAGCGCGCAAGGGCCGCATTCCTTCGATTCTGGGAGAAGTTTCGCGGAAGACGAGAACGCCGGTGAACGCTACAGTGCTTGTCGCAGTCGCCGTACTGGTACTGGCACTCTTGGCACCGCTCGACCGTCTTGCTGAAACGACGTCACAGATCATCCTGACCGTCTTCGCGATGGTGAACTTGGCGCTGTTGAGGCTGAAAATCGGAGCCGTTCCGCCACCTCAGGACGTTTTCGTCGTGCCCGTAGTGGTGCCCGCCCTTGGCTTCTTGTGTTGTCTCGGTCTGCTCTTCGGTGCGACTTTGGGATGACCTCGATAGCCGCTAAGGTCTTATACGGTGCTGCTGTCAGACCAATGCAGACAAGTCTCTGCTAGCACAGCCATCCTGCCCCATATGCTCGCCGTTCATTGATCACGATCAGTGAGTTGGTTCTCATCAGCGAGGTAGTGTCTGACCATGTCGTGATCTCTTCACCGACAAGTGTGGCGGGCACAGGGGGCGGTTCAGCATGAGTTTTGTTCTTATGGGGTTTCTGGGCAGCCTGGCGGCGGGGGCCATGACAGCAGTTGGCGCCTTGCCGGTTTTGTTTGGGCATGCGGTGAACAGGTCCGCCACGGATGCTCTACTGGGTTTCGCAGCAGGAGTGATGCTCGCCGCGTCCTTCTTCTCGCTTCTCGTGCCTGGGATCGAGATCGCTTCCGAGCGCTATGGACCAGGTTTCATTCCAGCAAC